>CAVKKE010000058.1:0-16447 GCA_963656875.1 Barnesiella intestinihominis
GTCTCGGTGATGGCAGCCTCGTCGATGTCAGGCTCTTTGCCCAGCCAGTCGTTCTCGTCGCCGGTCGGCAGCTGCACGCTGGTCACGGTAGCCTCGCCCTTTGCCTGTGCAAAGCAGCTCTTGGCAGCCTTCATGACAGCCTCGCTGGTCACGGTAGAACCAGACACGCCGTCGATCTCGGCAGAGCCAGCAGCCAGCAGCTGCTCTTTCAGCTGGTCGGCAGCGGCTGCGCCGTAGGAAGCGGTCTCACCGGAGGTATCGACCACAACATCGGTCACAGCACTGTCGGAGAAGGTCATGGTGACCTTGACGGTGGAGGAAATACCCTCTGCGGTGCCCTTATAGGTACCGGGGATGTAGGTGCCGGCTGCACCGGAGGCAGCAGCACTGCTGGAAGCAGAGGAGCTGGAGCTTGCAGCGTTGCAGGCAGCCAGCGCGCCGGCCGTCACACCGGACATCGCAGCGGCGGCAGCGATCTTCAGAAAACCTTTGCGAGAGATCTTGTTCATTTCGAGGTTCCTTTCTTCTTGTTTTTCTTTCTTCCTTCAGACGGGATGCGCTTCATTCGCACTTCGTTCGATAATAATCTAACATAGTTTTCGCATTCTGTCTTTTAAGAATTCTTAAACTTCTTAACCGGTTCTTTGCCATCTTTGCCGCCGTTCCCGCTCAAATCGTTTGATATTTGCTTATCGAAGTCTTTCCCGCATCAAAAAACGCGCCAGCTGCTTAAGTTTCCTTAAGAAGTCGGCGTGTTGTGTTTAAGGGGTTTTAAGCCTTCTCCCCTTCCGGCTGAAAAATATACCCTTTTCCCCACACGTTCTTCAGGTATACGGGTTTCGCCGGGTCCGGCTCGATCTTGCTCCGGAGGTTATGGATATGCACTTGGACGGTGCGGACGTCGCCGAGGCTGTCTTTGCCCCAAATCTTCTGATACAGCTCATTGGCCGTGAAGAATGTATTCGGGTACCGCACAAAGAGGGTCAGGATGCGGTACTCCATGTCGGCGAGGTGGATGCTCTTGCCCTCCCGCTCGACGTTGTGGCTGTTGGCGTCCAGCGTGAACGCCGCGCAGTGGTAGCCGTTGACGGACGGTTCCGCCGCATCCATCTGCACCCGGCGGATGTTCGCCATGATCCGGGCCAGCAGTACCTTATTATGGTAGGGCTTCGGGATAAAGTCGTCGCCGCCCAGTTCCAGAGCCTTGACCACCGTGTCGGTGTCGTCCAGACAGGAGGTGAAGATGATGGGGCAGTGATGCCAGCTGCGGAGACGCTGGCAGAGATCCACGCCGTTGGTGTCCGGCAGCAGGATGTCCATCAGGATCACATCGAACTTCTCCCGGGCGTGGCTCAGGGCGTCGCCGCCGGTCTCTGCGCAGACCACTTCAAAATTCTGCTGGCTCTCCAAAAAATAACGGGTCGTGTCCCGGATCACCGGATCATCCTCGACCAATAGCACCCGGATCATTGGTTTTGCTCTCCCCTTTTCGTTTTAAATCTGATATACTATGTTTAGTATACCTTATTTTTCCGTATTTCACAACTGGTTTTCGATTCCGGGTGATATTTATGAAGCAGGTCTCCTTAAAAAAGAAATTTTTCGCGTTCACGGCCGGACTGCTGGCCGCCACGCTGGTCATGATCGGCATCCTGTTCAATGCCCAGCAGCCCACCCTCTCCAACGGCAGCGCGCTGACGGCCTCCGCCGCCGGGCGGGGTGCGACCCTCGTCGGGTGGGAACAGGTCTCCGCGCAGGAGTGGCAGTTCACGCTGGACACCGCCGCACTCTCCGACACGCCGCTGATGCTCTGTTTCAACGGCACCAGCTCGGGTCAGCCCATCGGCCTGACCGCGGCCGACCGCTCCGGCGAGGTATTCCGGCTGGAGCCGGACATTTCGCAGCCCATCCAACTCCGGGTCCGCTGCGCGCGGGAGCCGCAGTGCTGGGTGATGACAGCTGACCGTGCCACCAATGGGTTGGAAGCCCGCAGCCTGCTCCAGTTGATGACCCTGACCGCCTTTGTCACCATGGCCGCCATGGTGCTGGCGTTGTTCTACTATAAGCGGCAGGCCGAGCTGGGGTATTTTCTGCTCTATCTGGCTGTGCTGGTGGGCTGGGGCTTTTTCGTCTATCTCTTCCCCGTCTCGCAGAGTTACGGCTTTGGGTTCGTCATGCGCTTTTTCTTCTCGCTGACCGTTCTGGCCCCCATCTGGCTGTCTGCCGCCCTGACCGGGACCCGCTTCTTCCCGGAGAAAAAACAGCACACCTTCGTCCTGTTTCTGACCGCCGTTTACGCCGGATGCAGCCTCAGCAGTGTGGATCTCCTCCGCCAGCCCGCCCTGATCGGCGGAATGCTCTATTGCTTGGCTCTGCTGATCCACGCCTACTTTCAGGGCGGAAACTCCGCGCTGCTGCTCCTGCTGCCCTGTGCCGTCACCAGCGGCCTGCGCATCTGGGTGCTGCTCCCCTCCATGCGCCAGCCCTTCTTCGTTGAGTCCTTTCGGTTCTACCTCATTCGCTGCGCCCGCATCTTCGACCTGCCCTTCGCGCTGGGCTGCATGGTCTTTGTCTGCCGGCAGTTTGCGCTCCAATTCGACCGCACCGAGCAGCTGGCCCGGGAGTTGGATGAACGGGTCAACGAGCGCACCCGCGCCCTGACCGAGGAGAGCGAAGCCCGCAAGAGCATGATGCTGAACATCTTCCACGACCTGCGCAGTCCCCTGTTTGCGGTCAGCAGCGGGCTGGAAACGCTGGAATCGGCCCCGAACGCCTTACCCGCCCTGCTGCCGGCCCTGCGCCAGCGGGTCGATTTTCTCCGCCGCCTGACCGAAGACCTTTTCCTCGCGGCCAAGCTGGAACAAAAACAGATCCTGCTCAACGAGGACCGCGCCGCCCTCAACGAGGATACTGCCGCCGTCTGCGCCGCCTGCCAGAGCGAAGCCGACAAGAAGGGAGTCCATCTTCACTCCGACACCAGCACCTTTCTGCCCGTCTGGGGCGACAGTGTCCGGCTGGAACAGATCGTCCAGAACCTCGTCACCAATGCCATCCACTACACCCCTGCGGGCGGCGACATCACCGTGACCTGCAAAGCGGAGAACGGCTGCGCCCTCGTCTCGGTGCGGGACACCGGCTGTGGCATCGCGCCGCAGGATCAGGCGGCAGTGTTCGATCGGTACTTCCACACCACCGCCAACACCAAGCACGACTCCACCGGCCTCGGACTGACCATTGCGCAGGAGCTTGCCCGGCTCCATCACGGCGCGATCACGCTGGAAAGCGAAGTCGGGAAAGGCAGCTGCTTCACCCTGAAACTGCCGCTGCTCGAATCTGAATAAGACCCATAAGACGCAAAAATCCCCGGACGGCGAAGATTCCTTCACGATCCGGGGATTTCTTATTTTATTTCGTATCGGGAGATCACGGAGTCAGACGGTTGGGGCCGCGGAACAGGAACTCGGCCTCCTTGATGGGCAGACCGCAGAGCAGCATGGTCAGACGGTCAATGCCCAGACCGAAGCCGCCGTGCGGGGGGCAGCCGTACTGGAAGAACTCCAGATAGAACTTGACGTCCTCAGCCAGACCCTTTTCCTCAGCCTGCTTCTTCAGCACCTCATAGCGATGCTCACGCTGTGCGCCGGTGGTGATCTCAACGCCGCGCCAGATCAGGTCGTAGCCCTGCGGCACACCGTTCTCGTCGCGCATATGGTAGAAAGCACGCTTCTCGGCGGAGTAGTCGGTGATGAACAGGAACTCATGGCCGTAGTGCTTCTTGACCCAGTCGTAGCTCAGACGCTCGGCCTCGGTGGTCAGGTCGCCCTTCTCGGAGTCATCGACGGTATAACCGAATTCCTCTTCCAAAGCCTTGTACAGATCCGCCAGCTTGACCACCGGGAACGGAGTCTCGGGGACGATGACTTCCTGCCCGAACAGCTCCTTGATCTGGTCGCCGTAAGCTTCCTTGACCGCAGTCAGGCCAGCCTTCAGCAGCTCCTCTTCCATCTTCATGACGTCCTTGAAAGAGGTGATGTAGCTGAACTCGAGGTCAAAGCCGGAGAACTCGGTGGAGTGCTTGTTGGTGTAGCTCTTCTCCGCGCGGAAGACCGGGCCGGTCTCGAAGATGCGCTCGAAGCCGGCAGCCATCGCCATCTGCTTGTAGAACTGAGGGCTCTGTGCGAGGTAGGCGTTGCGGTCAAAGTAATCGACCTTGAACACCTCCGAGCCGCTCTCGCTGGCGGCAGCGATCAGCTTCGGGGTGTGGATCTCGATGAAGTTCCGGTCCAGCAGGAACTTGCGCATGGCGTTGACGAAGCAGCTCTGTGCCTTGAACATGAGCTGGTTCTCATCGGTGCGCAGGTCGATCCAGCGGTAGTCGATGCGCTGGTCGATGCTGGAGCGCTCCACAGCCTTCTTTTTCTTGGTGGCCGCGATCTCCTTGCGGACGATGGGCAGAGCATCAGCGATGCTCTCGATCTCGATGGCCTCAGGGATCATCTCGATGCCGCCCATCTTGACGTAGTCGTTCTCCATCACCTTGCCGGTGACAGTGATAACGGAGTCGGGGGTGAGCTTGTCGATGGTATCCACCAGATCGGGGTGATCGGCCTTTTCGACCGTGATCTGCAGTTTGCCGGTAATATCCTTCAGCACGATGAAGGCCATATACTTGCTGTTGCGCAGGTTCTCGATAAAGCCCTGCACCTTGACCGTGCTGCCGATTTCCTTCTGGACCTCATTGATATAGGTGCGTTCCATAGGAATCCTCCTTTAAAGTCTTGTACTGTTTTATTATACGCTTTTCAGGGGATAAATCAAGAGATAAGGCGATTTCAACGGTTCCGAATGGCTTCCGCTGCGCTCTAGCCATATTCAGCGGAAGAATTATTTTGATTTGCAGCTCCGAAAAGCCTGCGGGCTTTTCGGAGCTGCCTTTTCACGGGAGGGGTCGGAAAGGGAAGCGTCATCTTATGCCATCTGAGCCGTTTTGGGGCCGAATGGGCAAAGAAAAAGCCCGCCAACCGCTGCAACGGTTGACAGGCTTGCAAGATGAATTTTCCACAACGCATCTTATAAGTTAGTTTACCGCCGAAAGGAAGTGACGTCAAGCCCGCACCCCGCAGAACCGGCCTGCCTGCGTTTTCACAGGAATAGCCGGGACTTCAAAATGCAATTTCCCGCTACGACCCCTTGTGTGAAAAAGCAATCGGGGAATGACCGCAGTCATTCCCCGATTGCAAAATAAAAACAAATTTCCGCTAAATATGGCAGAGCGAAGCGGAGCCATTTTTAATGGTCTCGCTTTTCCTCCTCGTGGATGGTACCCGTTCCGCCCTCCACAACGCCATCGTGTTTGAGCACAGCGGCAATGGTGCCGAAGAAACACTTCACGTCCAGCCCGAAGCTCAGATGCTCCACATACCAGCCGTCCAGCTTTGCCTTTTCGGCAATTTCCAGCTCATCGCGGCCGTGGATCTGGGCCCATCCGGTCAGGCCGGGGCGCACATCGTTGGCACCGTACTTGTCCCGCTCGGCCAGCAGGTCATACTGGTTCCACAGCGCAGGCCGGGGCCCGATGACGGCCATGTCGCCCACGAAGATGTTCCACATCTGGGGCAGCTCGTCCAGGCTGGTCTTGCGCAGGAAATGCCCCATCCGGGTGATATACTGGTCCGGGTCGTGGAGCAGATGGGTGGGCATGTCGTGGGGCGTGTCGATGCGCATGGTACGGAACTTTAAAATGTAGAAGTGCTTTTTGCCGATGCCCACGCGCTTCTGCTTGAAGAACACCGGGCCGGGCGAGTCGATCTTGATGGCCACCGCCAGAATCAGAAAGAGCCATGACAGGCAGATCATGCCGCACAGCGACAGCACGACCGCCAGCAGGCGCTTGATGCCGTTACGATACATGGGGTCTCCTCCCTTTTTCTGTCATTTTTGTACAACAGCGCTTCCAGTATACCAGCGCAGGCCGTTTTTTTCAATTGCAGGCCGGGCCGGATGCCGGAATTTTTATGCTCCGGGCCGTCCGCGCCGGTTTTGTGGCAAAAAAGCGCCGGTTTTTTCTCTTGTTTTGCGGGGCGGCCCGGGGTAAGATAAGGGTGAATAAAGATAAACTGCCTCGCCCTCTCCGTCACGCCTTACGGCGTGCCACCTCTCCCAAAGGGAGAGGCTTTGGCAGTACGGTCAACTTTCCGGTTTTGCCAAGGGCTCTCCCTCTGGGAGAGCTGGCGAACGAAGTGAGACTGAGAGGGCGAGGATGCTAAAGGAGGTTCCCTATGATCCAGCGTTTTCGTTTTGGTTCTCCCCTGCCCACGGAAAGCGTGGTGCAGGATATTCCCGTCTGCACCGGGCCGGTGCCCTACCTTGCCGCCGACGAAAAGGGCGGCTGGGTGTATCCGCTGGCTGCAGACGCCATCGTCTACGGCCTGGGCGAAATGCCCCGCGGCATCAACAAGCGCGGCTGGCACTACATCGCTGACAACACCGACCAGTCCCACCACGGTGAGGACAAGCTTTCCTACTATGGTGCGCACAATTTCCTGCTGATCGACGACGGCCCCTCCGGCGGGTTCTTCGGCGTGTTCATCGATTTCCCGGGCAAAGTGTACTATGACATCGGCTATACCGAGTATGAGACGCTGCGCTTCCATACCGAAGAGCCGAATTATGACCTTTACATCATCACCGGCAGCGGCCCCAACGACATCGCCCATCAGTTCCGCCAGCTCATCGGCCGCAGCTACATCCCGCCCAAGTGGGCGTTCGGTCTGGCCCAGAGCCGCTGGGGCTACAAGACCGCCGAGGACGTGCGGGAGGTGGCCCGCCAGTACCGTGAGCACGACATGCCGCTGGACATGGTGGTCATGGACATCGACTATATGCAGGGCTATGCAGATTTCACCGTGAACAAGGAGCGATTCCCCGACCTCGCCGCCCTCAGCGCCGAGATGAAGGAGCAGGGCATCCATCTGGTGCCCATCATCGACGCAGGCGTGCGCATCGACCCGGAAAGCCCCGTCTGCACCGAGGGCCTTGAGAAGGGCTATTTCTGCACCAAAGCCGACGGCACCCCCTTCGTGGCGGCAGTGTGGCCCGGCAAAGCCTACTTCGCAGACTTCCTGCGCCCCGAGGTGCGGGAGTGGTTCGGCCATCAGTACAAGGTGCTGACCGACTGCGGCATCGAGGGCTTCTGGAACGACATGAACGAGCCTGCGCTGTTTTACTCCCCCAACCGGCTGAAAGCCTTCCTCGACTCCATGGCCGCCCTGCGCGAGCAGGACAACATCGAGCAGGAAGAGTTCTTCCCCCGAGTCATCGGCGGGGCCATGGGCCTGATGAACAGCCCCGAGGACTACGCCAGCTTCTACCACGACTTGAACGGCCAGCGGGTGCGCCACGACAAGGTGCACAACCTCTATGGCGGCAATATGACCCGGGCGGCGGGTGAAGCCTTCGCCGACCTGCGCCCCGGCAAACGCACCCTGCTCTACAGCCGTTCCAGCTTCATCGGCAGCCACCGCTGGGGCGGCATCTGGCTGGGCGACAACGCTTCCACCTGGGCCCAGCTGCTGGCCAACATCCAGATGATGCCCAGCGTCCAGATGTGCGGCTTCCTCTACAGCGGCGCAGACCTCAGCGGCTTTGCGGACGACACCACCCCCGACCTTGCTCTGCGCTGGCTGGAGTTCGGCCTGTTCACCCCGCTGATGCGCAACCACTCCACCGCCGGCACCCGGGAGCAGGAGTATTACCGCTTCCCGGCCCAGCTGCCCGCCATGCGGAACATGATCCGTCTGCGCTATGCCCTGCTGCCCTACCTTTATAGTGAGTTCATGAAGGCCGCACTGGAAGGCACCAGCTACTTCCGCCCGCTGGGCTTCGACTTCCCTGCTGACCCGGACGCCCGGGAGGTGCAGGACCAGCTGCTTCTGGGCGAGGGCGTGATGCTGGCCCCGGTCTACACCCAGAACGCCCATGGCCGTCACGTCTACCTGCCCGAGCCCATGAAGCTCTGCCGCCTGCGCAGCGCCGAGGACTACGACACCGAGATGCTGCCCGCCGGGCATCACTATGTCCGCTGTGATCTGGACGAGGTGCTGCTGTTCATCCGCCCGGGCCACGCTGTGCCGGTGGCAAAGCCTGCGGCCTGCACCGCCCAGCTGGACGAAACGGCCCTGACCCTGTGGACCTGCCCGGATGCAGACGGCAAAGCCAGCTATCGCATGTACACCGACGACGGCGAGACCAGCGATTTTGCCGCACCGGAGCACTGGAAGACCCTGCAGGCAGAATAATCCCGCTTTTTCAGGCGGCATCCCCGAAGAATTTGCATTTTTTCGGCGGTGCCGCTTGTTTTTTTGTGCGCGGCGCGTTATAATATGCTTTCGGTTTCCTGTTTACAAAAAATTTACGCTTTTCGTGATAAAAACTCTGCACACAGCAAAAAGGAGGTTCATCGTTTCCATGGCACAAACCAACCGCTCTGCCGACCTGACCAGCGGCCCCATGCTTCAAAAGATCATTCTGTTTTCCATCCCGCTGGCGGCTTCCAGCATCCTGCAGCTGCTGTTCAACGCAGCCGACGTCGTGGTGGTGGGCCGCTTTGCGGGCAGCACCGCTCTGGCGGCGGTGGGCTCCAACGGCTCCCTCATCAACCTGCTGGTGAACCTGTTCGTGGGTCTCTCGCTGGGTGCAAACGTAGTGGCCGCCCGGTGCTTCGGTGCCAAGGACGAGCGCGGCGTGCAGAACACCGTGCAGACCTCGGTGACGCTAGGCCTTGTCAGCGGCGTGCTGCTGGCTGTGGTGGGCTTCTTCGCGGCCCGGGGCCTGCTGGAACTCATGAGCTGCCCGGAGGATGTCATTGACCTCTCGGCGCTGTACCTGAAAATTTACTTCATCGGTATGCCCATGACCATGCTGTACAACTTCAGCTCCGCTCTACTGCGGGCCGTGGGCGACACCAAGCGCCCGCTGTACTGTCTGGCGGCGGCAGGCATCATCAACGTGGTGCTGAACCTCGTGTTCGTCATCGGCTTCCACCTGAGCGTGGCGGGCGTGGCGCTGGCCACCATCATCAGCCAGACCGTCTCCGCCTGCATGGTCACCTACATGCTGATGAAAGAAGAGGGCGCGCTGCACCTCGACCTGCATCATCTGGGTTTCCACGCCGGCGCCTTGAAGCAGATTTTGCTCATCGGCCTGCCGGCGGGCCTGCAGAGCACCGTGTTCAGCCTGTCCAACGTGGTCATCCAGTCGGCCATCAACTCGTTTGGTTCCACTGTCGTGGCGGGCAGCTCGGCTTCTGCCAACCTCGAGGGCTTCGTCTACACTGCCATGAACGCTTTCGCGCAGGCGGCGGTCACCTTCACCAGCCAGAACATGGGTGCCCGCAAGTACCACAACCTCGACCGCGTGATGATCAACTGCCTGCTGTGCGCCGTGGTCACCGGCGTGGTGCTGGGCGGCGGCGCAACGCTGGCGGGCAACCAGCTGCTGCACTTCTACTCCTCGGATGAGGCCGTCATTGCCGCCGGATATGAGCGGCTGCGCATCATCTGCGGCACCTATCTGCTCTGCGGCATCATGGACACGCTGGCCAGCAGCCTGCGCGGCCTGGGCTACAGCGTGCTGCCCATGGTGGTGAGCCTGATCGGCAGCTGCCTGCTGCGTCTGGTGTGGATCGCCACTGTCTTCCAGCTGAACCGCACCCCCTTCATGCTGTACATCAGCTATCCCATCAGCTGGATCTTGACCGCCGCGGTGCATCTGACCTGCCTGCTCATCGTGCGGCACAAGCTGCAGAAAAAGGGGCAGACCCTGCAGGCGGCGTGAAAATGATGTGCCTGCGGCATGATGTGCGGGTGCAATGATGTTTTGCTTTGCAAAATGATGTGCGCTGCGGCGCATGAAGGGCCGGAACGGCAGACAGCCGTAAAACGGGAAACAATACGATTTAAAATGACCTCCGCTTCGCTCTGGTCATATCAGAGGAAATATTATTTTTATTGATTGTGTTCCGGAAATGACTGCGGTCATTTCCGGAACACTCTTTCACGAGAAGGCTCAGATGGTTTCCTGCATCTCTTGACAAAGCAGTGAAAAATCACTATACTACAAATAGAAAAGGCGCTGTCCGCATGGTCAGCTCCTTGCCCGCTCAATCAAGATTGACTGCACGGTTTGGAAGACTGAGGGCAGTCAATCTTTTTTGTTGTCATCGTTTTTCTTCTGCGAAAATTTATCCATGACCTCAATGGTCAGGCGGATCACCTCAACGATCAAACCCAGCAGTGTGAGAATGACCATCAAAAGGTTTGACACTTCCGTCAGATTCATCCGATATCCCTCCCTTCGCCTTCAGGGCTCCGGGAAGTTTCCTTCAAAAAAGTTCTCCTCCCAGAACCCCTGCTTCATTCCATGTACATGAAAAGAATCAGCGATAGCGGGCGGGAGCATGACCACCTGCGCTTGCAGACAGCGCCTTAACGCCGCCCTTTCGGGCGGCATTTTTATTTTAGCATACTTTTAAGCCTATTACAACAACACATTACAGTTCCTTCGCCAGCAGATAGCGGTCATAGCCGCCGTACATTTCCCGGCGGGTGATGACGGAAAATCCTGACGCCAGAGCGTTGTTCAGGCTGTAGGGGTTGTCCGGGCTGACCGTGGCCCCGATGTGGGTGATATTCCCCGGGAAAAGCGGCAGGGCGGCTTCCAGCATGAGCCGCTGCAGGCCGTTGCCCCGGAAGTCCGGGTGGACGATGGCGCTGTCCGCGTTGGCCCAGCGGGCCCACTCCCCTTCCGGCGCTCCCAGAAAGGCCGCGTAGTTGTCCGGGCTCTGCCCGCAGAACCGCACCGTGAGGTAGCCGCCCAGACGGCTGCCCTGCCACACGCCGATGCACAGGTCATCCCGGACATAGGCCGTGATGTTTTCCAGCGTGTCCGGCACGAACAGGGACGGGTCCGGCATGGCGGCGCGGAC
This sequence comes from Barnesiella intestinihominis, assembly GCA_963656875.1. GTDB lineage: Bacteria > Bacillota > Clostridia > Oscillospirales > Ruminococcaceae > Faecalibacterium. Next base: position 10,985 of record CAVKKE010000058.1, read on the forward strand.
TTCGTTCTGCAGGGCAAACACCGCCGGGGCTTCTTCCGGCGTGCAGCGGCGCAGCTCCACCGGCACCGGCGGGCAGGCAGGTGCACCGCAGAATTTGTGCAGGAAAACTTCCATCTTGCAATCCCCTCCAAAATAAAATCGTACTTTTCGGCGGATTCCAGTATAAATGACGCTTTTCTAAATGTCAATTTATGTTATAATAAAGTAAAAGGGTTCGTGCGCGGCCGCCGGTGGTCACAAAAAGCGGCGGGGCGCAGGCAGCTCTTTCAAGTCCCGGCAAGGGCCCCGAGCCCTGCCTGTGAACGGAGGAACCAAAACCATGAAAGATTCTGCACTTGCTTCTTCCAGCCGACTGGGCGGCGCTGTCATCAGCGACCGCGTGGTCGCCAACCTGCTCGAAGAACTGCGCACCGGGCGCTATGCCCATTCTGACCGTCTGCCCGCCGAGGTGGATCTTGCCGCCGAGCTGGGCGTGAGCCGCACCGTCATCCGCGACGCGTTGAGCGAGATGGAGCGTGCGGGCTATGTGGAGCGCGTGCGCGGCATCGGCACGGTGGTCAACCGCTCTGTGCTGGGGCTGCGCAGCCGCCTGGATCAGAAGCTGGAATATTACCCGCTGATCCGCAGCTTTGGCAGCTACCCCCATGCAGACGGCATTCAGGTCTACCCCATCCGCGCAGGCGAAGAGCTGGCCCACAACCTTGGCATTGAGCCCGGCGACGATGTGATCTGCATCAAAAAGCGCATCCTTGCCGACACCACCCCGGTGATCTGGTCGGTGGACTATCTGCCCAAGGCCCTGTTCGGCAGCCGGGACTACACCCGCATCGACCTGACCGGCGATGTGTTCGAGATCCTTGAGCGGGAGTGCCACCAGCAGATCACTTCCAATGTCGCTCACCTGAAAGCCAGCTGCGGCGACGACGCCATCCGTTCGGCCATGCGTCTGGCCCCGGGCGAAGCCATGCTGCTGCTGGACGAAGTGTGTTTCAATCGTTTGTGCAAGCCGGTGATGCGTTCGCTGAGCTACTACACAAACTTCTTTGATTTTTCCATCTTACGCAAACTGCTTTAACGGAGGTATGATACCCATGCGTCATCTGATCGACCCGTTGGATTTCACCCAGCAGGAAATTACCACTCTGCTTGACCTTGCCGACCGTATTTGCGAAGACCCGGCTGCGTATCAGGATGTGGCTGCCCACAAAAAGCTGGCCACCCTGTTCTACGAGCCGTCCACCCGCACCCGCCTGTCCTTTGAATCCGCCATGCTGAACCTGGGCGGTCATGTGCTGGGCTTCCCCAGTGAGAACGTGTCCAGCGCCACCAAGGGCGAGAGCGTGGCCGACACCATCCGCGTGGTGTCCTGCTATGCGGACATCGTGGCCATGCGCCACCCGAAGGAAGGCGCACCGCTGCGCGCTTCCCGCTATTCCCGCATCCCGGTGATCAACGCGGGCGACGGCGGCCACCAGCACCCCACCCAGACCTTCACCGATCTGATGACCATCCGCCGCCGCATGGGTCGGCTGGATGACCTGACCATCGGTCTGTGCGGCGACCTGAAATTCGGCCGCACTGTGCACTCCCTCATCAAGACCATGGCACGGCACAAGAACGTGCGCTTCGTGCTCATCAGCCCGGAAGAGCTGCGGGTGCCGGATTACATCATCACCGACGTGCTGGAAGCCAACGGCATCGAGTACAAGGAGACCCGCAGTCTGGAAGAGTCCATGCCCGAGCTGGACATCCTCTACATGACCCGCGTGCAGAAGGAACGCTTCTTCAACGAGGAAGATTACATCCGCCTGAAGAACAGCTACATCCTCACCAAAGAGAAGATGGCTCTGGCAAAGCCCAACATGGCTGTGCTGCATCCCCTGCCCCGCGTCAACGAGATCGCACTGGACGTGGACGACGACCCCCGCGCCGCTTACTTCGAGCAGGTGCAGAACGGCGTCTATGTGCGCATGGCACTCATCATGACCCTGCTGGGCCTTTCCGACCCCAAGGCACCCAAGGAGGAAAATTGATATGCTGAACATCGATGAAATTCAGAACGGCATCGTGATCGACCACATCAAGGCCGGCACTGCCATCGGCCTGATGGACCTGCTGGGCATCAAGGGCAACCGCACCGCCAGCGTGGCACTGATCCAGAACGCACGCAGCAACAAGAGTGAGAGCGGCCGCAAGGACATCATCAAGGTGGAGGGCGACGCTTCCTGGCTGAACCTGGACGTGCTGGCCTACCTTGACCCCAACATCAGCGTGACCATCATCGAAAACGGCAAGGCTGTGCGCAAGGAAAAGCCGAAGCCCCCGAAGCGCCTGGTGAACATCGTGCGCTGCCGCAATCCCCGCTGCATCTCCAGCATCGAGGAAGAGTGCGACCAGATCTTTGAGCTGAGCTCCAACGGCAAATACCGCTGCATTTACTGTGAGCAGGAGCTGCAGGTGAAGCCGGAGTAAGGAACTCTCTTCAACCAGAAAATAAAAGAGCTGCTGTACGAGGCATTTTTGCCTTACAGCAGCTCTTTTTGCATCAAAAAAGTCTGGCGAAGCTCTCTCTGGCGCAGATGAAACTTCCGCCCGGCCGGTGCTCCGTTCCCACAAGGGGCACCGGCCAAAACGGAAAATGCGGCGCAGTGAGTGACTTTTATGAACAGCAGATCCCCAAACAGACAGCCGTCGAAAGCCTCGTCAGACACTCTGCACAGCCCTCGGCTGGCAGGAAAAAAGCAAAGGGAAGGCGGGCCGCGGAGCTCGCATCACCTAGGCCCGATCACTGAACCCCGGAAAGCTTCACTGAACAAATTCAGCCGCAAATCCGCTTGCCGGAGCAGGAGCCGCCTTTACTGTCATGAGTATAGCACAGCTGCGCTGCTGTTGCAGAAAAATTGTCATATTCTGCCGGTTCCGATATCACAAGCTGCCGGTTTGTCCCATTGGCAGCGAGCAGGTGAAGCGGAACCAGCGGTCACGGCAGCTGACCGCATACTCTCCGCCGTATTTCTCCACCACTTCCTGCACGTTCACAAGGCCCATGCCGTGGCCGCTCTCCTGCTTGGTGGAGGCGGGCAGCGTGCCGTCCTCGATGTCCATGTCCTGCTGCACCCGGTTGCGCACCGAGATGAGCAGCTCGTCCTGATTTTTGCGGATGCGCACATGCACCTCCGGCGGCAGGGCTTCCGCCGCAGCCCGGATGGCGTTGTCCAGCAGGTTGGACAGCAGGATGACCATGTCGGTGCCGTCGAAGGGCAGCTCCCGCAGGTCGCACAGGTCAAAGAAGATGGATGCACGCTGCTTTGCGGCGTCCTCATATTTCATGGTCAGGATGGCGTCCAGCAGCGGGTTGTGGGTGTCCATGACAGTGGTGCCCGCCGCCACGGCCTTGGTGACGCCGGCAATGTAGCTCCGGGCTCCTTTCAGATCTTCCTGAGTCAGCAGTGCATCCAGCGCAGCCATATGGTTCGTAAATTCGTGGGTCAGGCGGCGCTGCGCCGTGTAGGAGTCCAAAAGAGCTTCGGCCCGCTCCTTTTCCATCTGAGCCCGGGCCCGGGAGCTCTGCCGCTGCACCACCTGTTCATTGAACATCAACATAATGACGACATGCACCAGTACAGCCACGGTCATGCCCAAGGTCAGCAGCATGGTCAGCAGAGTGGCAGGCTTGTGGGCGCCGGACACCATCAGCACGATGTTCAGCCCCACGGCCACCCCGGGGAAAAAGGACATGGTCAGCGCCTGCAGCGGGTCCAGCCTGCGGCGCTTGCTCCACCCCCGCAGGAAGGACGCCACCAACGCACCGGACACCAGATTGGCCGCGCAGAGGATGATAAGGCAGGCGGGGTAACGCCAGGCCGTGCCGGTGAGCACCCCCGTGAACCAGGAGAAGGTATAGTTGACGGTGTTCTCGGTCAGCAGGCACATGGTGCCGTTGATGAGGCAGGCCGTGAGCTTTTCGGTGAGGGTGCCGCCGAAGAACATTGAGATTACCAGCAGGTACACCGTGTTGAGCAGAACGCTCGTTGCGTTGAAAAACGCCATCGCATAGGTGGCGGAAAAGATCAGCTGCACCGCTCCCAGAAGCACCGCCCACAGCACCGGGCGGCGCAGCCTGCCCTTGCCCAGATAGACATAATCCACCAGAATGAAGGCATTCCACTGCGCCACGCACACCAGATGGCCCAGCAGGCTCCAAAGCATTGCCTTACTCATCGCCGAACTGCCCCTTCCATTCCAGATAGGCGTTGTGGATGGACGCATAGCTGGGGCGGCTGACGCTGAGCTCCACGCCGTTTTTCAGCAGCGCCCGGTAGTTGCGGATGCTGCGCACATAGCGCAGGTTCACCACGTCGCTGCGGTTCACCCGCAGAAAGCCGTTCTGATACAGCATGTCGGGCAGGTCGGTGAGCTTGCCGTAAAAGCTGCAGATGGGCTGATGGGCAATGTCGCCGTAAACGTTGATCTGCCGCCGGTCGCTTTCCAGATAATAGATCTGGTCCAGCGGGATCTCGCTCTCCGTGCGGTTGTGGCGCACGGTCAGGGTGCGGCGCTGATTGGTGAGGGCGGCCATCAGGTCGTCCAGACAGCCCGGCAGCATCCGGACGATGTCCCGCTTGAGCAGATAGCGGTAGGCGTTCACGGTGTAGCCCTCGGGCGCAAATTCCAGATAGGCCGAGACGTACACCAGCTTCACGTCCGGGTTGCGCTGCTTGAGCTCACGGCCCAGCACAATGCCGTTTTCGCCGGGCATGTCCACGTCCAGGAACGCCAGCTGATAGAGTTCCAGCTCCGGCGTGCGCAGAGCCTCGGCGGTGCTGGTGCAGATGGCAGTGTACACCTGCACGCCGCGGGCCTCGAAATAATCGGTCGCATATTCCGACATGCGCTGCGCGAACGATGCATCATCGTCACAAATCAGGATGCGCATCCTAAAAGCTCCTTTCTGTCAAAAAGGCCCCTCTTGAAATCAGAGGAGCCGAGGGACTCCTTCAGTCTCGCATTCGCTCGACAGCTCCCTCTAAGAGGGAGCCCTTGGCAAGGAGGAAAAAGCTTCCAAGCCTTCCCCCTCGGGGGAAGGTGGCGCGTTAGCGCCGGATGAGGGGAAGTAGTGGTTAGATTTCGTTTTGTTGGAACGGTTTCTAAACACAGCTGCCCCTCATCAGTCACCTACGGTGACAGCCTCCCCCAAGGGGGAAGCCTTCTGACGAAGAGGGAAAGCTTCCCGGTATGCCAAAGCCTCCCTCACCGAGGGAGGTGGCATGGCGTCAGCCATGACGGAAGGAGTAATTTATTTATGCAAAGAATTTATCATAGATGCCGAACGCAAAGATGAACAGCACGATGACCGGCAGAACATAGGTCAGGTAGCCGCGCATCCAGTCGTGCATTTTCAGGCCCTTGCCGGTGTTGACTTCCTTTTTATAGTTGTCCCAGCCCCAGCCGTAGCGGGTGACG
>CAVKKE010000059.1:0-16376 GCA_963656875.1 Barnesiella intestinihominis
TTGTCATGCGGCGTATGCGCGCCAAGCGCCGCACGTTTCAGCTTGTTCAACATGGAATCAAATCCCCCATTCTGCTTGAATTGCCGCCCCCGCGCCCATGCAGGCGCACTGGTACAGGGACAGCAGCTGCTTAACATATTTATTGTATCATTTTGGCGTGGGAAGTCAACGACAATGACGCGGAAATGATGCATTTTCCTGAACTTTCTTCCCATTTTTCAAGGGTTAGATTTGACTAACCGACGTATTTTTTCCTTTTTGCTTTTCCAGCCGCGGGCGTTTGCCTTTGCGCGCAGAATATGATATACTAAGAGCAATCAAAACTTGCGGAACATCCCCCGCTCCGCGCAAGACTTTCCAAGGAGGCTTCAAACCATGAAAGTTCTCAAAGCTCTGCTCGCTGTCCTCACTACACTGGCGGTCGTGCTCACCGGCCTGCTGCTGTTCCAGCAGGAAAAGTCCGCCTCCAGTTATATCCGGATGTCCCTGGACGAGCAGTAACATCTGTCTTGCAGAAAAGCATCCCCCAGCCTGAACGGCACGCCGCCGCCCGGGCCGGGGGATTTTTGGTTTTAGCCCCGGCCCGCCATACAAAAAGCACCGCTGGCATCGGCCAGCGGTGCTTTTTCATGATCCGGTTTTCTGCCGGAACGATTCGGTTTTAGTAGGTCAGGATGACCAGGATCGGGTGGTTGTATGCCGTCGTGGAAGCGACGCCTGCGCAGGTTGCGCTGGAATCCGTTGCCACCTCTTTATTCACGAAGGACGTTGCAGAAAGGGTATCGCCGTCCAGACTGATGAACAGTCCCTTGAAGTAGTTTCCGTCTGCGTAGGTGTTCATCAGGTCAGAGACTTTCTGGTTCAGAACGGCGTCAGAGTTGGCGTAGTTGCCTTCATAGTACTTCTGCAGGAAAGCAGCCAGATCCTTTGCATGGGCATCTGCCTCTTCGCTGCGGTACAGTTCGCTCAGGCCATAGGTGTTGACACGGGCCTGATTCAGCAGATTCAGGGCGTTGTCCTCGCGGCTGCTGCCGCCTGCCAGAGCATCACAGCCCGTCAGCATGGCAAGAACCATGACAGCAGCCAGAGCCACAGCGATCAGTTTTTTGAACTTTTTCATTTTTTGTGTTCCTCCTGAGTTTAAATTTTCACACACCGGGCCGGCCCCCTCCGGACTGGTGTGTTTAAGTGTACCCCCCGACTATTTTTGTCAATGCACATATCACACAAAAACACCGCTGACAAAACATCAGCGGTGTTTTTTCGTTGAAATATTGCTTTCAGTAATCTTTTTCGCAGCCCAGCATGTACTTCATGTACTCAAAGGTGCGTTCCTGCCCCAGGTCACGCACCATTTTCAGTAGCTCTTCCAGCAGGGCGCGGGTCTCCGGGTGAAGCAGATAGTGATCCTTGCTGTGCTCGTAGTATTCCCACGGGGAAGCGTCAGTGTACTTATCTCCCAGATAGATCTGGCTGGCGGCCACGCGGTCACACACCATCTCGCACACATAGCGCAGGGGCATTTTCATGCCGTCAAGGCCGGTCTTGTTGGTGCTGTAGTCGATCCAGTATTCCAAGTGGTGCTTGTTTCGGCCTTTGTGGTGCAGCCAGGCCGAGGAGTAGCCCCGCGCCAGACGCTCGGCCTCATTGGGGCTGTGGTCGCCCTGATAGTAGATGCACCCCGGGATGAACTCTGTGGGGCTGTACTTGCTCAGGTCGTGGGCAAGGCCCTGCTGATAAAGTCCGCAGGCAAAGCAGTATTTCATCACCAGCAGCTTATGCCGTGTGATGGTCTCGAAATGGCCTTTGATGTTCATTGCTGTTCCTCCGCTTCTGCAAAGGCTTCCCCCTCGGGGACCGATTTCCCCCGGTCGGGGGAAAATGGCGTAGCCAAAAGGGGGAGCACTGTCACCGCAGGTGACTGATGAGGGGAAGTAATCGTCAGATTCCGGTCATTAAAAACGGCATCTCTCACAGCTGCCCCTCATCCGGCTCGCAAGCTCGCCACCCGTTCCCCTTCTGACACTTCGTGCCACCTCCCCCGACCGGGGGAGTCTTTCCCCAAGGGGGAAGGCTTCATGCTCCCCGGTAACGCACCTCTATCCGTCCCTCTTTCAGCCCCCGCAGGTCATCGCTCTCGGAAAAGTCCTCCCGGTCGCGGGTGAGGTTCGGGTTATAATAGGGATCATCCAGAATGTTTTCCCGGCCGTGGATGTCATACAGCCGCTGCTGCTCAGCGGCAAAGCGCCGGGCCTTCACCGGGTCTTTTTCGTCGCCGCCGCGGCTCTTGCTCTCGTAATGGGTCAGCCGGGCGTAAGGCGTCCACACGATGCGGTAACCCGCATCCCGCACCCGCAGGCAGAAATCCACATCGTTGAAGGCTACGGCGAACTTTTCGTCCAGCCCTTTCATCTTGTCCCACACACTGGTCTTCACCAGCAGGCAGGCACCGGTCACGGCAGAAAAATCCTGCACCGTGGCGGCGCGGAACATGTAGCCGCTGCCGTCAGCCTTGCAGTATTTGTGGCTGTGGCCTGCGTAGCCGCCAAGACCGGTCACGACACCCGCATGCTGCAACGTCTCATCCGGGTAAAAAAGCTCTGCGCCGCAGATGGCTGCCCCGCCGGGGTGGGCGCACTGCCGCAGCAGCTCGGTGAGCCAGTCCGCATTGCGCACTTCCACGTCGTTGTTCAACAGCAGCAGATAATCCCCCGTGGCATATTTCCGGCCAAAATTATTGATGCCGGAGAAGTTGAAGCCCTTTTTCGGGTAGGTGACCACCCGCAGGCCGTCATAGCGCTGCTGGGCCTTTTTGTAATATTCAAAGGTGGCCGGGTCGGTGGAGTTGTTTTCGATGACGATGACCTCAAAGTTCTCCCAGCTGGTTTTTGCCCAGATGCTGTGCAGGCACTTTTCAAGGTCGTCGGTGTGGTCCTTGTTGGGGATGAGGATGCTCACCTTCGGCTCGCCCGCGATGTCCCACTTGACCCGGTAGGTGCTGGGGAACAGGCCGTCCTCCACCGTGCCGGTGCGCCCGGTGCGGACCAGATGGTCAGCCAGTGCTTTTTTCGCTGCCGCCGCCACATAGGGCTTGGCATCCGTGCCGCCGGAAGTAGAGCCTTCGTGCACACGCCAGTAATAGAGCACCTGCGGCACATGGGCCGCGCCGCCGGTCTTTTCGAGCAGACGCAGGAACAGATCATGATCCTGACTGCCATCGCACTCCGGCCGTTCGCCGCCGATCTCGTCCCACAGTGCTTTTCGGAACACGGCCAGATGGCAGATGTAGTTGCAGCACAGCAGATAATCCGGGGCGTAGTCCGGCTTGAAGTGGGCCGCAATGGGCCGCTGGATGCTCTTGGAAAAGAGTGCTTCGTCGCTGTAGACAAAACCGTCCGGCTTTCCCTGCGCCCGCAGCTGCAAGATCGCTTTGCCCATGGTGTACATGGCGTGAGGCGCAAGGATGTCGTCATGGTCGGCAAGCGCCAGATACTCGCCGGTGGCAAGCTGGGCAGCGGCGTTGGTGTTGACCGCAATGCCCTTATTTTTGATCTTTTTGTATACGATCCGTTGATTCTTCTTCTGATATTCCTCAACGATGCATCTTACGTCGGCATGTTCCGCATCGGAAGCGTCCGCAAGGCAGAGCTGGCCGTTGGGAGCCGTCTGGTTCACGAAGGAGTCCAGAAATTCCCGCAGGTATTTTTCCGGCGTATTATACAGCGGGGTCAGAATGCTGATGGCGGGCAGGCCGCAGCTTTCAGCGGTCTTCCCGGCCATCTCGGCAGCCTGGGCTTCCAGCACCTTTTTCGCAGGCAGGTAGCGGGCCTTTTTGCCGAAGAAGCGGCGCTTCACAAAGCCTGCACCCCGCTTGACCATGGTGGGCAGGCCCTCGTCTCTGGTCAGCTGCACGGCATAGCCCGCCAGCTCTTTGGCACGTTTCAGTCGTAAATTCATGTTATGCCTCGCCGCGCTGCGTAGCCTTGTAGGCCGCACAGACCGTCTCGGTATCTCCGTTCATTTTCAGGTGGCCGTGGCTCAGCCATGCCACCTTGGTGCACATGCGCTCGATCTGCTCAATGGAGTGGGACACCAGAATGACCGTGGTGCCGCCTGCCATCAGCTCCTGCATCCGCTTTTCGCATTTCTGCTGGAACAGGAAATCGCCCACCGACAGCACTTCGTCCGCGATGAGGATATCGGGCTTGGTGATGGTGGCAATGGCGAAGCCGATGCGGGCCACCATGCCGGAAGAGTAGTTCTTCAGCGGCACGTCGAGGAAGTTCTGCAGCTCGCTGAACTCCACGATCTCGTCAAACTTTTCGTCCAGATACTTGGGCGAAAAGCCCAGCACCGTGCCGTTGAGGTAAATGTTCTCCCGGGCGGTCAGGTCCATATCAAAGCCGGCGCCCAGCTCGATCAGCGGGGCAATGGTGCCATTGACCGTCACCTTGCCCTTGCTGGGCTTGTACACGCCCGCAATGGTCTTGAGCAGGGTGGATTTGCCCGAGCCGTTCAGACCCACAAGGCCGTAGAAGTCGCCGGGCATGATGTCCAGGCTCACATCCTTCAGCGCGTAGAACTCGTCGTACTGCAGGCGGCCCTGCACCATGGCGAGGAAATATTCCTTCAGGCTCTCATGCTTTTCGGTAGAGAGGTTGAAGCACATGGAAACATTGTCCACTTTGATGATCGGTTCCATCGTTCTCCCTCCTTAAATGTGCAGCACGAAGCGGTCCTGCGTTTTGCGGAACACCCACACGCCCACCAGCATGGACAGGATGGCGCACACGCCGCAGACGGCAAACATGTTGAAATCCAGTGGGATGCCCCACATCACCGTGCGGCGGAAGCCCGTGATATACCAGTACATGGGGTTCAGCTTGATGATCTGCTGCATGTTGAACCCGCCGATGGAGAAGGTCATCTGGGTGGGGTCATAGAAGATGGCGGAGAAATACAGCAGGGCCGTGATGAACACGCTCCAGATGTGCATGATGTCCCGGAAGAACACCGTCGCCGCCGCAAGGAACAGGCCCACGCCCAGGCTGAAAAAGAACAAGGTCACCAGCGGATACACTGCTTCGATCAGGGTCAGGTGGAAGGATGCACCGGTGAAGATCATCACCAGCAGCAATGCCACAAAGCTGAACACACAGTTCACCATGGCGAAGCAGCATTTTTCCAGCGGGAAGATATACTTGGGGATATACACCTTTTTCAGCAGCGGGGCGGCGCTGAGCACACTGCTCATGCTGGTGGAGGTGGCCTCATTGAAGAAGTTGAACAGCAGCTGGCCGCACATCAGGAAAACGGCAAAGTTGTCAATGCCGCTGCCGCGCATGTCCATCAGGCTGCTGAAGACCGCCCAGTACACAAGGCACATGAGCAGCGGGTTCAGCACGCTCCACACCACGCCCAGAAAGCTGCGGCGGTATTTGAGCTTGAAGTCACGGCTGACGAGGTTCCACAGCAGATAGCGGTAGCGCCAGAAGCCGTTCCACATTGCTTTGAATTTTGCCACAGGCGATCACCACTTTTCAAAATATTCGAACTTCTGGGCTGCGAAGGGCTCATGGAGCTTGTCCTTTGCGCTGGTCTTGTGCTCACAGCCGCAGTCCGGCCACTGCACGTTGACGGTGGGGTCGTCGTAGGGGATGCCGCCCTCGCTGGTGGGGTCGTAGACATCGGTGCACTTATAGCAGAACTCTGCCACATCGCTCAGCACGAGGAAGCCGTGGGCAAAGCCTTCGGGGATATAGAACATCTTCTTGTTGTCCTCGGACAGGGTGACGCCCACCCACTTGCCGAAGGTGGCGCTGTTGGGGCGGCAGTCCACGGCCACATCAAACACTTCGCCCTTGGTCACGCGCACCAGCTTGCCCTGGGTGTGGTTTTTCTGAAAGTGCAGGCCGCGCAGCACACCGCGGGTGGAGCGGCTCTGGTTGTCCTGCACGAATTCCTTGTCAATGCCGGCCTCGGCGAACTGATCCTTCTGATACGTCTCCATGAAGTAGCCGCGGTCGTCGCCGAACACCTGCGGCTCAATGACCACAACACCGGGGATCTCGGTCTGCGTAAAGGTGAACTTGCCCATAGTTTTATACCTCTCTTTTGTGAAGCTTTTCTTTTTATTTTATCTGGAAAAGTCTGTTTTCAGGCTTTTGCGCTTATTTTCCGTGGCGGGGCGGTCTGGGGGCCCTGCGGCGCTTTTTCCGCCGGGCCAGCAGCCGCATCACCAGAACGGTCACCGCTGCCGCCGCGGCGGTGGAGCCCAGCGAGATGCCCAGCAGCCAGAGAGCCCGGCTTTTGGGCTTCACGTCCTTTGCCGCTTCCAGCTCGGTGCCTGTGCTGTTTTCCAGCAGTTCCGTCAGGCCGGAAATTTCCGCATCCACTCGGACGCTGGTGCTCTCCTGCCGCTCACCGCCCTTGATAGTATACACCGCGTACACCTCCGGCTCGGTGCCAAGGACATAGCTTTCCGGCAGTTCCAGCGAGACGTCCACATCCTCTGCCGTCAGGCCGTCGGCCAGCAGCAGACGCACACCAGCGTCGGCGACCGACACGGTGCCAAGGCTTTCGCCGCCGCCCACCACGCTCAGCGATGCCGTGATGCCCTGCGCAGGCAGGTCGGTATAGCCGGTGAAGGTGCTGAACGCATAATCATCCAGCAGGGTGCGCACATCATTGTATTTGTCGGTGCTCAGCTCGCTCTGCATGGTCACGCAGATCAGGCGGATGCCGTTCTGTTCCGCAAGGCAGGCGTAGCTGTAGCGGGCCGTATTGGTGTAGCCGATCTTGGAGCCCTTCACTGACGCAATGTGATACCGGCTGGAACCGATGCGCATTTTGTCCTGCTGGGAGAAGTAACGGGTCACGGGCTGCACATTCGTGGGCTGCATGGTGTACATCTCGCTGCGGGTGAACACCTCTTCAAAGCCCGGCTGCTGCAGCGCCCAGCGCAGGATCTGCGCCATGTCATAGCAGCTGGTGTAGTGGTCTTCGTCGCTGATGCCGTGAGGGTTGGCAAAGTGAGTGTGGACAAGGCCCAGCTCCTCCACCTGCTCATTCATCTTCTTCACGCCGCCCTCAATGGTGCCGCCGCCGAAATACTCTGCCAGCAGGTTTGCACCGTCGTTGGCGCTGGCCATCTGGGTGGCATACAGTGCGTCGATGAGGGGCACTTCTTCCCCTTCCCGCAGGGCGATGTGGCTGGAATCGGTGCCCGCCAGCGAATAGACATCCTCGTGGCTCACCGTGAGCTTCACGCTGTCCCAATCACCCTGCGCCTTCTGGCAGGCAAGGCCCAGCGTCATCACCTTTGTAATGGACGCCGGGTGCAGTTCTTCATTCATATTCTGCTGCGCCAGCACAAGGCCGGTGTCCGCATCCATGATGCAGTAGGCACGGGTGGCGCCCAGCTCCGGGCCGGCAGCAGCCGCCCCTGGCACGAACAGGCAGATCACAAGCAGCACAGCGCTGAGCGCCGCTGTCAGTTTTTTCATCTGGTTTTCTCCGTCAAAATGTTTTCTGCCCGTCGTACCGCACCGGCAAAGCATCAGCTAATAGTATACCACACTTTGACCAGCCTGAAAAGCCATTCAGCCGTTCTTTTGCCCCAGCAGAACCGGCTGCAGCTGCCGCCCCAGCAGGGCCGCTTCCAGTGCATCCGGCAGGCGGGTGAAGTCTGCTTTCAGGCTGTTGGGCTTGGCGGCGGGGTCATCCTGCCCGTAGGGCACGAAGTAAAAGTGCTTGCGCTGGAACAGCCGGGCGATGTTCTCGCCGGAAGCGCCCAGCCCGTCGTTGGTGGACACGCCCACCACCACCGGGCATCCCACCCGCAGCAGGCTTTTGGCCGCAAGCGTCACCGGCGTGTCTGAGAGCCCTGCCGCAAGCCGCGCCAGCGTGGCCCCGGTGCAGGGCGCAATGACCAGCGCGTCCGCCAGCCGCTTCGGCCCCAGCGGCTCCACGGCCTGCAGAGTGTCCAGCACGCTGTGGCCGGTGACTTCTTCCAGCCGCTCTCGCCAGAACTTCCCGGTGCCAAAGCGGGTGTCCTGCTGAGCCGCAAAGCTCATGACCGGCAGCAGCTCCCAGCCCTGCCGGGTCAGTTTCTGCGCTGCCGCAAGCGCCGTTTCCAGCGTGCAGAAGCTGCCGCACACCGCAAACACAATGCTCCTCTTTTTCTGTGTGGTCATGTCTGTCCCTCCCGCTCCTGCAAAATGGTCAGCACCGTGCGTGCCACAGCCTCTCCGGCGGTTTCCGGGGCGCAGGCGGCAGGCAGACTTAGGGCATGGACAGCCCTGTGGCCCAGCCGCCGGGCAGCGTTAAAATCCGTCCCGCCCGGCTTGGACGCCAGATCGACGATCAGGCTCCCGGGCCTCAGCTGCGCCAGCACCTGCGCCGTCAACACCGGGGCCGGAATGGTGTTCACCACTGTGTCAAAGGCCGGGGCCAGCGCCCCCAGCCGGGCAAGCTCTGCCGCCCGCATACCAAGGCTCTCGGCCATTGCACGCTGTTCCGGGCGGCGGGCACAGACGGTGACGCCTGCTCCCAATACCGCCAGACGCACGCCCAGCGCCTGCCCCACCGGGCCAAACCCCAGCAGCAGAAGGTTCGCGCCCCACAGGGTGCGTGTGCGCTCAGCCAGCAGGATGCCGATGCAGCCTTCCGCCGTTGGAATGGCGTTGTACACCGTCAGCTCCGGCCGGGCAAAATAGTCCACCAGCTCCACCCCGGCTTCCCGGGCGATAGCCGCTGCTTCCGCGGACACCTTTCCGCCCAGCGCCAGCACACCGGGCTTTGCCGCCCGCAGCAGTTCTGCCAGCGGGGTGCGGGCCGCATCCAGCGGCAGGGGCAGCAGGATATAATCCGCCAGTGCCACCTGCTCCGCCCCGCCCACGGCGCAGCCTGCCCGTTCCAGCGCCCGGCCTGCCGCTGCCTGCCGGGCGTCGCTGCCCACCACCGCAAACCGCCTTGTGTTCATGCTGCTTCCCCCTTTGCCTGCTCGTGGGCCATCCTATGCCGCTGCTGCGCCGGGTGTGCAGGGCATCAAAAAAGGGGCTGTTGCAAAATAAAAATGCGATAGCAATTTGCACAAAAAATAGCGCAAAAACAGAAACCCGGAACCCTTTTTGAGCCACTTTGGCCCTGAAAAGGTTCCGGGTTTTGTGCATGATTTTTTCAGCGAGCCATTTTGCAACAGCCCCTTTTGATCTTATGGTTCACGGATGCGCCGCCCTGACTTTCAGCACATCACTTATTTTACGAATTTCGCCACGGCGCGGGCCACGATGCCGCCCAGAATGCCCGAGACGAGGAACTCAGCCACGCCCTGCACGCCGACCAGCAGCACCACGAACATAAAGGGGTTCGCAGCGCCCTTGACGGACACGAGGTTCTGCACATAGTCGCAGCTGTAGAAGGCCAGCACGATGTAGCCCATGAAGAACAGGGTGTTCAGGGCCGGGGCACACATGGCGCTGACGATATAGCTCCAGGTGCCGGGCTTGTCGAACCGCTTGATGGCGTTGAAGATCAGGCCCACGCACAAGCCCATCAGCACGCGCATACCCACGCACAGAATGAAGGTGTTGACCGGGCTCACCTGGAACAGAGCGCCCGTCATGGCAGAGGCGCCGGTGATGGCGTCATAGAAGCTCACTGCGCCGAACACGCCGCCCAGCAGCGCACCCACAGCGGGGCCCATGGTGATGGCACCCACCGCAATGGGAAGAGTCAAAAAGCTCATGTACAGCGGGCCCACCGGCACACTGCCAAGGCCCACCATCTTCATGACCAGCTCAATGGCGACCAGCAGCGCCACACGGGTAAGAGTTTTCGTGTTTTTCATATTCAATTTTCCTCCTGCTGCCGTTCCGCCCTATACGTCGGATACGGCGCAAACCTGCCCGCTCTATGCGGGTTTTGCGTAAATATTCAAACAAATTGGAGCGCGTTTTGTCAGGGCGTGTTCCAACGGAAATGTCTCTTTTAGTCGCCGGGGAAGCGCAGCCCCGCCGAGCGGCGCGCCACAGTCAGCACCCGGCTGACTGCAAGGGTAGTGTCCTGCATCCGGGTGCAAAGCTCCTGGTCGCCGTTTTCGATGGCATGGGCAAACGCTTCAAACTCCGCCGCCTGCCGGGGGTGTCCGCCGTTGAGGTTGTAGTGCTCTTCCTTTCCCTCATTGGGGTGGAAGGTGACCCCTCCGCAGCAGTTGGCCGTGGATTTCTGCATGATATAGCCCTTGGTGCCCTGAATGATGTACCGGGCCGGGGCACCGCAGTCCTTGGCGGCGATGCTCACCGCGCGGAAGCCGCTGTAGTCCATGGTCAGGATGCCGCTGGTGTCGATGCCGCGTTCCATGTTGGCAGTGTATTTCACCTGATTCGGCTCCCCGAACAGGCCCACGATGTAGCTGACGTTATACACGCCCAGATCCATCAGTGCGCCGCCCGCACAGGCCGGGTCAAACACCGGCGGGGTCTCGCCCCGGCAGAACGCATCATAGCGGCTGGAATACTGGCTGAAATTGCACTGCACCAGCTTCACAGTACCGATGCGGGGCAGCAGCTCCCGGATTTTGGCGTAATTTTCAAGATACTGGGTGGTCACGGCCTCAAACAGGAACACTTTTTTGTGCCGGGCCAGCCGGATGAGGTCTTCCGTCTGTGCCGCGGTGGAAGCCATGGGCTTTTCCACGATGACATGCTTGCCGGCATCCAGCGCAATGCGTGCATAGCGCACATGCTGCAGGTTCGGCACAGCGATGTAAACCACATCCACCCACTGGAGCAGCTCCAGAAAATTGGTGGTGTGCTGGGGCACGCCATACTGCCCGCACAGGTTCTGGGCCAGCTCCGCGCTGCGGGGCGTCGAGCAGATGGCCTGCACCGTAAACGGCGTATTCTCCACAAGCCACGGCAAAAATTCCTGCACGATCTTGCCCGTGCCAAGAATGCCTAATTTCATGTTGTTCTCCCTATCCTATCGTCTTGCATCACCCCACCAGCGCTTCCGGCTCACGGCGGCTGCGCTTTTTGGGGTATGGGCGCTGTTTTGTGCGGGCATGCTGGTTCTGCTTTCCAAAATGCTTTCCGCCGCCCGCGCTGTGGTTCTGGTGCTGGGGTGCGTTGAGCTGATACAGCAGGGCAAGGCCCTTCATCAGCAGCTCCGGGTCATAGGTCAGCTCGTGGCGGCACAGCGGCGTCACATACTTCGCCAGCCCGCCGGTGACCACCAGCGTGGCCGGGCGGCCCAGCTCTTCTTCAATGCGCTGCACCATGCCGTCAATGAGCACAGCGGTGCCCATCACCGAGCCGGACAGCATACATTTTTCGGTGCTGGTGCCAATGGCGCTTTTGGGCGACCCCAGATGCACCTGCGGCAGCTGGGCGCAGCGTTCGCCCAGAGCCCGCAGCCCGGTGGAAAGCCCCGGGCAGATGACACCGCCCCGGAACACCCGGTCCTCATCCACCACATTGAAGGTGGTGGCGGTGCCGAGGTCTACCGTGACCACCGGCAACGGAAAATTCGCCGCCGCATAAGCCGCGTCCACAAGGCGGTCTTTGCCCACGGAACCCGGCTCTTCCACGCCCATGGTCAGGCCGGTGCGGATCTCCGGCGACACGATGACCGGCTTTTTGCCGGTATAGTGGCGGGCGCACTCGGCCAGTGCACCCGTGATCTGGGGCACCACGCTGGTGAGCACAGCACCCTCAAAGCGCATGGGCCGCTCCGGGTGGCGGCGGTGCGCAAAAATTTTATCCATTTCGGCACGATATTCTGCAGCCGTACGGGTGCGCACCGTGTCCATGCGCGCCACAAAGCATACACGTCCGTCCCGAATGCCCCCGAGGGCGACGGTGGTGTTGCCTATATCAATGGCTAAGATCATAATTCTGTTTTCCTTTTTGAAGGTTTTGGCAACGGCAGGCCAGCAGGGAGCTTTCCCCGCAAATGGCGAGACTTCCAGTCCCGCCCTCCCGCCTGCGGCGGCAGGGAACCCACCCTCGGATCATTTGCTTGGGAAACTCCCAGCCGTCCTGCTCGGGAAGCTGCTGTTTCTCCTGGGCGGCGGGCCGGGAGTTTCTCCGAGGACTTCCGGGAGGTAGGACCCTGTTGCCCGCAGGGCAATAGGACGGGACAGGTGTCCCGGGCTGTCCGAGGAGAAAGCTCCCGGTTCACCGCCCGCACGCGGAAGTCCGTCTATTCTTTATCAATCAGTATTTTACCGCATTTTGGCTTAGGATACAACCCCGCCGAAAGATTTTGTTGTGCTGGCGGAACTTTTGCATTATACTAAGGAAAGAAATGTGGAAACAGCATGTTTTTGCAGGAGGTTTAACCATGGATCTGAAAGGCAAATGCGTCCTTCTGGGCGTCACCGGCGGCATTGCCGCTTATAAAATGGCGAATGTCGCCAGTGCTCTGCGCAAACTGGGAGCCGATGTGGAGGTCATCATGACCAAAAACGCCACTCAGTTCATCACTCCGCTCACCTTCGAGACTCTCACCGGCCACAAGTGCATGGTGGACACCTTTGACCGTGACTTCAAGTTTGAGGTCACTCACATCTCGCTGGCCAAAAAGGCCGACGTCATTCTCGTGGCCCCGGCCACGGCCAATGTCATCGCCAAGATGGCCCACGGCATCGCCGACGATATGCTCACCACTGTGGTGCTGGCCGCAAAGTGCCCGAAGCTGGTCTCCCCCGCCATGAACACCGGGATGCTGGAGAATCCCATCACGCAGGACAACATTGCCACGCTGGAACGCTACGGCTTCACGGTCATTCCCTCCGAAAGCGGCGTGCTGGCCTGCAAGGATGTGGGCAGCGGACGCCTGCCCAAGGAGGATGTGCTCATTGAGTACATTCTTCACGCCATCGCCCGGCCCAAAGACCTGGCCGGCGTGCGGGTGGCCGTCACCGCCGGGCCCACGCAGGAAGCGCTTGACCCCGTGCGCTATCTGACCAACCACTCCACCGGCAAGATGGGCTATGCTCTCGCCCGGGCCGCAGCCATGCGGGGCGCAGAGGTCACCCTCGTCCACGGCGAGACCGCCCTGCAGCCGGTGAAGTTCACCACCGATGTGCCCGTGACCACCGCCCAGCAGATGTATGAGGCCGTCACCAGCCGCTTCGACGAGACGGACGTGCTCATCATGGCCGCAGCTGTGGCCGACTATCGCCCTGTGGCTGTGGCCAGCGACAAGATCAAGAAAAAGGACGGCGACCTGTCCATTCCGGTGGAGCGCACCCCGGACATTCTGGGCACCATCGGCCCGAAGAAGACCCACCAGTTCTTGTGCGGTTTTTCCATGGAAACGAAAGATCTCGTGGAAAACTCTTCCGCCAAACTGACCAAGAAGAATCTGGACATGGTGGTGGCCAACAACCTGAAAGTCGCAGGCGCCGGTTTCGGCGTGGACACCAATGTGGTCACCTTCATCACCCCGGACGGCACCCGCGAGCTGCCCCTGATGAGCAAGGCCGATGTGGCAGATGCCATTCTGGATGAGATCTTGAAAAGAAAAAAGGCCTAAATGAAAAAATATCTGCGTTTGGAAAATGATTCCGCAGCGCAGATATTTTTTTAGCATCCTCGCCCTCTCAGTCATTCACTTCGTTCATGACAGCTCTCCCAAAGGGAGAGCCCTTGGCAGTGCGGCCAAGTTTTCGGTTTTGCCAAGGGCTCCCACTTTGGGGGAGCTGTCGAGCAACGCGAGACTGAGAGGGCGAGCCTGTTTCCCTTTACTTTACTTTTCTTGCAAACACGATGCCGATGGTGCCCGGGCCGGAATATCCGCCGATGGTGGTGCCGATGTCCGTCTCGTAGCACTCCTTGAAGCTGCCGTACTTTTTCAGGCCCGCTTTCACGGCATCCATGCAGCCGGGCTTGGGCTGGCAGGAAGAAATGAACACCATGCCATCCTCGATGTCTTCCCGGTCAGCCAGCCGGTCGGTGATGTACTTGCCCACACAGATGGGCAGGCTTCCGCGGTACTTTTTGACCACCTTCAGCTCGCCGTCGATCACTTCCAGCGCGGGCTTGATGCCCAGCAGATTGGCTCCAAAGGCCAGCACGCCGGAGCAGCGGCCGCTCTTGGCCATGAAATCCAGCCGGTCCAGCACGAAACTCAGCTCCACCCGCTTTGCCAGGCTCTGCAGCCGCATCTGGATGTTGCGGGGCGTCAGGCCGTCTGCAGCCCATTTGGCTGCGCGCACCACAAGATAGCCCTGCCCGGTGCAGATGTTCTGGCTGTCCACCACATAGACATTCTCAAATTCGCCCGCCGCCAGCCTTGCGTTCTGGAAGCAGGACGAAAGCTTGCTGCTGACCGAGATGTGAATGACTGCATCGTATTCTTTCGCAAAGGGCTCAAAGAATTCTGTATACTCCACCAGATTTGCAGCTGCAGATTTGGGCATTTTGCCGCCTGCATTCACATAGGTGAACACATCCGCCGGGTGGACAGTGACGCCGTCCAGATAGCTTTCCTCTCCCATGAGGATGTGCATGGGCATCAGTGCGATGTCCCATTTCTGCAAAAGCTCAGCGGACAAATCACAGGTGCTGTCCGCGGTAATCTTGATCTTCACGTTTTTTCTCCTTTTGCTGTGTTTCTCAATTGGGAAAATCATCTTTTTTATTTTAGCACAAAAAGTTCAAAATTGTGAAGTATCATCTCTTTTTCAAATGTAAATCTTTTATGAATCGGCGGCTCTTTTCGGATTTCCTTGTACACATATCACAAAATCGCAAAAGGATTTATGGTTCTTTCCGAAAATTCGGCTTTACCTGTTTATTTTGTCCGCCAAAAATTATATAATAAGATGTATCCCAATAGAATGGATTGGAATCGGTCTGCTCTGCGGCCGTTATTTATTTGGAGGTTGCCTTATATGTTCATGTACACCGATTACAACCAGCATCTGCTGGACAATGTAAAAAAGCTTCACTTCATCGGCTGCGGCGGCAGCGGCATGTATCCGCTGATCCAGATCCTGGCCGCCAAGGGCTATGAGATCTCCGGCAGTGATGTGCTGGACGGCAGCATCATCCGCTATGAGCGTGAGATGGGCGTCAAGGTCACGCTGGGCCACAGCGCCGACAATGTGATCGGTGCGGACATGGTGGTGTATTCCGCTGCCATCTCCAAGGACAATGTGGAGCTGAGCGCCGCTGCCTCCTACGGCATCCCCACCATTGAGCGCAGCGTCCTGCTGGGCTATGTGAGCCGCCTGTACAAGCAGAGCATCTGCGTTGCAGGCACCCATGGCAAGACTACCACCACTTCCATGATCACCACCGCGCTGGAGCTGGCAGGCCGCGACCCGTCCGCTGTCATCGGCGGCAAGCTGCCCCTCATCGACGGCTACGGCAAGGCCGGCAAGGGCGACGACATCGTCATTGAGTCCTGCGAATTTGCAGAGACCTTCCTGAAGCTGACCCCCTACCTGTCTGTGGTGCTGAACATCGACAACGACCATCTGGATTACTACGGCAGCATGGGCGAGCTGAAGTTCGCGTTCAAGCGTTTCGCCCTGATGACCCAATTCATGATCTTCGCCAATGCAGACGACAAAAACACCATGGACGTCATGTACACGCTGGACCGCCGCGTGCGCACCTTTGGCATTGACAATGACGGCGACTACCGCGCCATCAATGTCAACGAATACAAGCCCGGCTTCTTCGAGTTCGATCTGAAGGAATGGAGCAAGGTCACCGGCCACATCCGCCTGTCCGTTCCGGGCCGTCACAACGTTTACAATGCTCTGGCCATGTGCGCGGTCTGCCGCTTCGCCGGCCTGACCGTCGAGCAGTGTGCCGATGCAGCCCTGAACTTCAAGGGTGCAGGCCGTCGCTTCGAGGTCTACGGCGAGTGCAACGGTGCTCTGGTCGTGGATGATTACGCACACCATCCCACTGAGCTGCGCGCCACCATCACCACCGCCAAGGAGATGGGTTACAAGCGCTTGATCGTGGTTCACCAGCCGTTTACATACAGCCGCACCAAGATGCTGTTCAACGACTTCGTGGATGTGCTCAAGATTCCCGACATCACCGTGCTGACCCCCATCATGGGCAGCCGTGAGCCCAACGACCCGACCATCACCAGCGCGAAGCTGGCTGCCCAGATCCCCGGTGCCGTTCTGGTGGACAGCCTGAAGGAAGCTGCTGATTGGGTCAAGCAGAACGCCCGCGAAGGCGATCTGGTGCTGACTTTGGGCTGCGGCGATATCTACAAAGCCAGCAAGATGATGGTGGCAGAGGACAAATAAATTTTCACTGCATAAACAAAAAGAGGAACGACTTTCTGATATGTACCCCTAATACTGGACACCCAGTATTGGGGGTATTTTCATGAAATAC
>CAVKKE010000060.1:0-16324 GCA_963656875.1 Barnesiella intestinihominis
GTATTTCATGAAAATACCCCCAATACTGGGTGTCCAGTATTAGGGGTACATATCACGTTAAATGCAGTCCTTTTTCGTTTTTTCATTTCTTTTTTCGCGGCAAAAAAGCTTTAACCGGCCACGCCTGCCCGGTAGAGATAGGGGTCGCTCTTGAAGCTGTCGAAACTGTAGAGCACGAGGATCTGGTCGTAATCGTTGTCTGCGATGAGCTGGTCCAGGCCGTAGTTGTAATTGCGGAAGTCCACCACATCGATCTGCGCATAGTTGGCGGTCAGATATGGTGCAAAGCAGTTGGCATAGCTGTCCTTGATGACGAGGATGCGCCCGGTGCCGTCGCCCTCGATGCGGCTCAGGCCGTTGTTGCCGTGCAGGAACATGGCGTACTTGTCATAGACCGAGAGCTTGTCGGTATCATACAGGCCGGTGGTCTCACCGTCGGCGGGCTGGCCTGCCGACGTGACGTTGTAGATGGTCAGGCTGTTGGGCAGGTCGTAATAGGTGATGGTGTCCGGCACGGCGTTCCAGGTGCGGGCCTTGGAATAGTGGGTGCCGTAGAAATTTTCTGCCGTCAGGGCCGTGTGAGCGCTGGTGTCAAAAGGCGTCAGGCCCAGCTCACTGCACAGCTGGCTGTAGGCATAGTAAGCGCCGAGAGTCGTCCAGTGATGGTCGGTGCGGTAGTAGATATATTCATCTTTGTGGGCGGAAAGCACTTCCCTCACGTCCACAAAGCGGCCGCCCGCCGCCTGCACAGCAGCGGAAAGCTGGTCAAGATAGGCGTTTTCGTCCAGAAGCGGGGCATTGGCCGGCACATTCTCGGGATAAATTTCCGATGCCGCCGGGGCCAGCAGAACATTCACCTTTCCGGGGTATCGCTGTGCCAGCGCCTCCACTGCCGCGGTGTTCTTGGGCAGAGTGCGCTGCTCGCTGTCCAGCAGGCCGAAGGTGCGGGGGAACATCATGTGCTCCTTGCCCAGCAGGATGCCGCCGTTCTGCTCCTTCTGCAGCAGGGTGGTCTCCACCACGCTCTGCAGGCTGATCCACTGATCGCGGCCGAATACCTGATCCTTGACGTATTTCGTGTAGGCCGTGAAGTAGCTGTTCAAACCCTTGGCAGACAGCTGGGTCAAGGCCGGACGCTGGGTCAGGGTCGTGTTTTCCATCTCGCTGTAGGCCCGGTCCGGCGTGATGATGTCCAGCGCAAACAGACCCACAAAGAACAGGCTGAACACGATCAGCACCGGGTAGTGCAGGAGAGAGGATGACTTTTTTTCGTGCTTTGACATCTTCTCGCCTCCTTAAAAGTTAAAGTACAGGAACGGGCTGCTGGTGCTGCCTACCACATAGGCGGTGGAGACCACCAGCAGCGCCAGAATGGCTGCGCAGCGGGTGATGACGTTCTTCTTCAGGACGTTCCAGATCTTCTCAATGAGCGGGGTGCAGCAGAGGATGCTGACCGCCAGCAGCACGCCGTAGTTGCGCAGGAAGTACAGCGGCGACACGCCGCCGGAGGGGATGAACAGCTTCTGGAACAGCAGGCCGAAGCTCACGCCGGTGTCGTTGCCCACAAACATGGCCCAGCCCACCACCACGAGGAACAGGGTGTAGATGTGGGGCCAGACTCTGCCCTTTTCAAGGTGCTTGAGCAGGAACAGCTTTTCCACGGCCAGCAGCACGAAGTAATACAGGCCCCAGCAGATGAAGTTCCAGTTTGCGCCGTGCCAGATGCCGGTGAGCAGCTCCACGATGAAGAGGTTGAAGATCTGACGCTTCAGGCCCCTGCGGTTGCCGCCGAGAGGGATATACACATACTCGCGGAACCAGCCGGACAGGG
This sequence comes from Barnesiella intestinihominis, assembly GCA_963656875.1. Taxonomy (GTDB): domain Bacteria; phylum Bacillota; class Clostridia; order Oscillospirales; family Ruminococcaceae; genus Faecalibacterium. The sequence continues at coordinate 1,832 of CAVKKE010000060.1, forward strand.
TCATGTGCCAGCGCCGCCAGAACTCGGTGATCGACGCGGAGATATACGGGTAATTAAAGTTTGCAGGGAAGTCGAAGCCCAGCATTTTGCCCATGCCGATGCCCATCATGGAGTAGCCGGAGAAGTCGAAATACAGCTGCAGGGAATAGGCGATGATGCCCAGCCACACCAGTGGAGTGGAGGCATTGGCCAGGCCCACAAAGGTGGTGGAAGGGCTGTCCGCCACGCCGATGATGTCCGTCCACAGTGCGCCGATGGCGTCCGCCAGCAGCACTTTCTTCGCCAGACCGAAGGTGAACAGGGTCATGCCGTCCTCGATCTGCTTGAGGTTGTAGCGGTGCTTGTAGACATGCAGCTGATTCGACACATCGCGGTATTTCACGATGGGGCCTGCGATCAGCTGCGGGAACATGACCACATAGGCACCGAAATCAATGATATTGTGCTCCGCCTTCACATCCCGGCGGTAGACGTCGATGGAGTAGGAAAGGGTCTGGAAGGTGTAGAAGCTGATGCCCAGCGGCAGCGTGCTGATGCCCTGGATCTGAGCAAAGCCGGTGCCGAAGATGGCGTTGATGCTGCTGAGCACAAAATTCGCGTACTTGAAATAGAACAGCATCCCAAGGCTGCCCGCCAGCGCAATGAGCAAAAACGTTTTGCGCAGGGCCGGGCTTTTGTCAAAATGTTCGATGCACAGGCCGCTGATGTAGTTGATGAGGATCAGGGCCAGCATCACCGGGAAAAAGCGCACCTCGCCCCAGCAATAGAACACCAGACTGCACAGGAAGAGCACGGTGTTCTTGAGCTTTGCAGGCGCGATGTAATATAACGCCAGTGTGATGGGCAAAAAGCGGAACAGGAAAATGATCGTGCTGAAAACCAAGGCGTCAGCCTCCTTTTATTACCGAAAAAAGCCGATGCCGCAAATGGCACCGGCTTTGGGTGGTTCTTATTTAGGCCAGAGCGTTGTCCACAGCGCTGTCCAGATCGGCAGTGCTCTCGTTGGAAGCGATCACCATGACCACGGTGTTGTCCTTGAACGCAATGACCGCGTTCTCCACGTTAGTCTGGGCCTGATCGAACTCGGCGTAGTTGCCGTAGAATGCCACCTGATCCTGCTGGTAAGCGGACAGCTTGTCGGCCACATCCTGAGCCTTGCCGTCGGCAGCCTCGATCACCAGCACCAGGCCGGCGTCGCCGTTGTCGTTGCTCTTCACGCCCTTGTAGCTCACCACATCATCAGCGGGCAGGCCGAAATCGTACTCAATGTTCATGGCTGCGATCTCGAACTGGTTGGAGATGGGGTTCTGCTCCAGCAGAGCGTTGTAGATGCCGTCCAGTGCATCGGTGCCGTTCTCAGTGGCGTTGTCCACCACAGAGGAAGCGGCGGCGCTGGAAACCGGGGAAGTCACTTCTGCCGTGGAGACGGAAGAAGGTGCGGAAGAGCTGCTGGAACCGCAGCCGGTCAGCACAGCAGCGGACAGGGCGGCAGCAGCAGCGAAAGCGATCAGATTCTTGCGGTTTATCATAAAAAATTCCTTCTTTTGTTCAAAACATTCACCACCCTGCCAAAAGCATTTCTGCGGCAGGGCAGACCACTATTATCTTACCATATCGGCGCAGAAAATGCAACGCGCAGACCGGGAGTTTTACGGATTTTTAACCGGTGATGCTCTGCCCCGCAGCCGCCTTCTGCAGCAGGGCCACAGCATCTTCCAGGCACAGCCCGCTCTGGTCAATGAGGGCGGCGTTCTCCGGCCCCACATAGCGCCAGTGCCAAGGCTCATAGGTGATCTCGGTGACCGGCTCGGCATCCTTCGGATAGCGCAGGATGAAGCCGTACTCCACCGCGTGGGCGCACAGCCAGCGGAATGCCTCGGTGTTCTCAAAGCCCTCGTCCAGCGTCGTGTGCTCCGGGCTGTTCAGGTCGGCGGCAAGGCCGCAGTTGTGCTCAGAGTAGCCCGGAGGGTTGACGATGGTTGCAGCCTGCTGGCGGGCGTCGGCCTCGCTGAGCCCCTTATTCAGATAATATTTGGTCTTTTGGTTGTAAAGGTTCTCCTGATATTCCACGCTGCGGTAGCCGCTCTGCATCCAGATGGTCACGCCATCCTTTGCGGCAGCAGCCTGCATGGCAAGGAATGCATCGGCGGCTTCGGTCTGCAGGGTCTTGTTGATGGCCGTGGACGAGCCGCATTCTTTGGTTGTGAAAGTGTAATCATCCGGCATTTTGTTGGTGTGGTTCACCAGCACCATGCGGGGGTCATCGAGCATCGCCTGCGCCTGCTGCGCGGTGAGCAAACCGTTTTCGGCTTCGGAAGCTGCGGCGATGCTGGCCGATGCAGCTGATGCGGCAGGCACAGCCGTTTTGCGGCTGAGTGCAAAGGAAATGCCGCCCGCAGCGATGCAGACCACAGCAGTGGCGATAAACAACCGGCGCACGGCCGGGCGCAGACGGCGGCGGTGATGGACAGACTGACGCATAAAATGTTCCCTCCTGATCCATGTATAGCGTTCCCTCTCAGCGGGCAGACTATGCCCGGAGGGGAAATGACATGAAGATGACTGCACAGGAATATGCGCGCCGGGTGCGGCGCATCGGGCCCCGGTCGCCGCTGGGCATAGACTGCCTGTGGGCGTTCGGCGTGGGCGGCGGCATCTGCCTGCTGGGCGAGGTGCTGCGCCAGCGGTTTCTTGCCATGGGCGCAGAGCCCGACCTCGCCGGCACCCTGACCAGCTGCAGCCTCATTGCTCTGTCAGCGGCGCTGACCACGCTGGGCTGGTATCAGAAGCTGGCCGCGAGGGCCGGGGCCGGGTCGCTGGTGCCCATCACAGGCTTTGCCAATGCGGTGGTCAGCGCGGCCATCGAGTTCAAGACTGAGGGGCGGGTGCTGGGCACCGGAGCCAAGATGTTCACCATTGCCGGGCCGGTGATCGTTTACGGCACGCTGGCAGCTGTGATCTACGGCGCGGTGCTCTGGGCACTGAACGCTCTGGGGCTGGCTGCTCTCCCTTAAAACAAAAACGAAACAGGGCCCCGAAAAATTGCTGTGCCCTGTTATTGTACCATAAAACACTGCGTTTGTTGTCAGAAAGGAGAAATTTTGCCGATGGTGAACCGATGCGGGGATACCCTGCTGTTTGAAACGCCCCCCGTGATCGCCGCCGGGGCGGCGGTGGGCGGCAAAAAGGAGAGCGAGGGCCCGCTAGCTGCAGAGTTCGATGAACTTTCCAGCGACAACGGTTTCGGTCAGTCCGGCTGGGAAGCGGCAGAGAAGCATCTGCAGCTGCGGGCCGCACGCCTGTGCCTGAAAAAGGCCGGGCTCCCGCAGGAAAAAGTCCAGCTGGCCCTTGCCGGAGATCTGCAGGCCCAGTGCACTGCGTCCAGCTATGCCATGCGGGAACTGGGCGTGCCCTTTGCAGGGCTGTTCGGGGCCTGCAGCACCATGGCGGAGGCGCTGGGGCTGGGGGCCGCGCTGTGCGCTTCCGGCGCGGCGCGGAACCTTCTGGCCATGACATCCAGCCACTTCTGCGCGGCAGAGCGCCAGTTCCGCACCCCGCTGAGCTACGGTGCTGTGCGCACTCCAACCGCCCAGTGGACGGCCACCGCCGCCGGGTGCTGTCTTTTGCAGCCTAACGGCACAGGCCCCGCCATTGCTGCAGCCACCTTCGGGCGGGTGCAGGACTATCAGGTCAAGGACATCAACAACATGGGTGCAGCCATGGCCCCGGCAGCAGCTTCCACTCTGCTGCACTACTTCGGGGACACCAACGCCGAGCCCCAGGACTTTGACTGCATCTACACCGGCGATCTCGGGCAGGTGGGCAGCCAGCTGCTGCGGGAGCTGCTGGCTGCAGAGGGTTTTCTGCTCAAAAATCATGTGGACTGCGGCTGCATCCTCTTTGACGCCAACGAGCAGAGCGTGAAGAGCGGCGGCAGCGGCCCGGGCTGCTGTGCGGCGGTGCTCTGCGGGCATATCCTGCCCCGTCTGCGCCGGGGCAGCCAGAAGCGGGTGCTGTTCGTGGCGACGGGCGCTCTGATGAGCCAGACCACCTTTTTGCAAAAAGAGAGCATCCCGGCGGTGGCCCACCTCGTGGAGCTGCGGGCAGGGCAGAAAGGAGATGCTGTATGAATTATTTCTGGGCGTTCTGCGTGGGTGGGATCATCTGTGTCGTCGGGCAGCTGCTCATCGATCTGACCGGCCTGACCCCGGCCCGCATCCTCACCGGCTATGTGGTGGCGGGCGTAATTCTTTCCGCCATCGGGTGGTATGCCCCGCTGGCGGAATTTGCCGGGTGCGGGGCCACGGTGCCCCTGCTGGGCTTCGGGCATCTGCTGGCCAAGGGCGTGCGCACCGCCTTGCAGGAAGAGGGGGCCGTAGGCATCCTCACCGGCGGGCTGACCGCTGCTGCGGCCGGCATCACCACCAGCCTTGTCTGCGGCGTGGTGTGTTCGCTGGTGGGCAAGAGCCACGATCAAAATTAGGGTAAAAAGGGCTGTTATTTGGAAAGCCGGCGGAACTCCAGCGGAGAGACGCCGTAAATTTCTGCAAACGCCCGCGCGAACTTGCCCTGGTTCTCGTACCCGACTGCGTTTGCGATCTCAATGACTTTGAGGTTGGTGGATTCCAGCAGCACGGCGGCCTTTTCCATCCGCTTTTTGCGGAAATAGGCAAGGTAGCTGTCGCCCAGAATGCCTTTGACGTAGAACTTAAAGCTGCTCTCGCTGATGCCAAAACGCGCCACAAGCTCACGGGCCGTGTGCCGCTGCGAAAGGTCCTGCAGAATCAGGGCCTCAGCCTGGCGCACAATGGCGATCTGCGCCCGGGTAAAGTAAACGTCGGGCTCGCTTTCCGCAGGCATGGCCATCAGCTCGTGCAGCAGCCGCACCATAAAATAGCGCAGCTGTCCGGGCTCCGCCTCTTCTCTGCCTGCCCAGATCTCCTGCACCAGCGTCAGCATGGTGTTATTCATCCGGTGCAGGTACAGCCCGTCTGCACCGCAGAAGGTGTCACAAAGCTGCCCCAGCGGTACGCCAAGCAGCGTCAGAAGATCCTGCCCGCCGCAGCGTTCCAGCTCAGCCAGATCAAGATAAAACTCAATGCCGTAATAAAGTCTGCCGGGATAATAGAAGTCCTTGGTGGGCCGGATGGTACTCACACAGACCTGCCGCTCCTTGACGATGGCATAGCGGCCATGCGCAAGGGAAACGTCGCACCGACCACCGAGGCAAAAATTGAAAATGAGCATTCGTTCCGGGAAAAATGAGCTGTCTCCTTTCTGCCAGCTGCCTGTAGTGATCTGATTGAACGAAATGCGGATCCCCGGTGCCAGAACATAGACTTCCACACAGCCTTCGTTTTCTTTCTGGATCAAAAAATGTGTTTGTGCGATCTCTTTCATGTGCCCATTGTAACAGCCGCCGATCCAAATGGCAATGTCCCGTGCAGGTTTTCTGTCAAACGGGCTCAAAATACACAAACGGATTTTACACGGCCTGCTTTGTCTGTTACCATTAAAGGCAGTTAGAAACATCTAATTCATTGCCATTTGGATTCAAGGAGGAGCGGAATTATGGGAAACATCACACTTTCCGATGCAGCACCGGGCAGGCGGTATACCATCCTGAACATTAAGAATGAAGCACGTCTGGTAAACCGTCTTTCGTCCATGGGGTTGCTGTGCGGCAGCACCGTGGAGGTGTGCCAAAACCTGAAAAAACAGCCCGTGCTGCTCTTTGCACGGGACACTCTGGTGGCCATCGGACGGGAAGAGAGCCAAAAAATTCTACTGGGAGGCATCGAAGCATGAGCAATTGTGACGCCTGCGCAGCCAGCGGCTGCAAATACCATGGTTCAAGCAGCCTGTACCACAAGGACGATAACACCCCAGTCATTGCGCTGCTGGGCCAGCCAAACTCCGGCAAATCCACCATTTTCAACATGATCACCGGCTCCCACCAGCATGTGGGCAACTGGCCGGGCAAGACCGTGGATCAGAAAGAAGGCGAGTTCCACTGGAACGGCCAGCGGCTGATCCTGGCCGATCTGCCGGGCAGCTACTCGCTTTCCGCCGGGTCGGACGAGGAGGTCATCACCCGCGATTACATCACATCCGGTCAGGCTGATCTTGTGCTGGTGATGGCAGATGCCTCTCAGCTCAAGCGCAGTCTGTACATGCTGGCTGATTTTATCGGCACTCAGGTCCCTGCGGTGCTGGTGCTGAACATGATGGATGTGGCAAAGGGCCAGGGCATCCGCATCGATACCGCTGCTCTTGCCCGGAAGCTTGGGATTCCGGTAGTGGCCATGTCGGCCATCCGCAAAAAAGACTACCAGGCTCTGTACCGCACCATTGAGATGGCTTTGGCCGAAAAGTCCATCGCTTCCGGGCAGAATTTGAACACAGCCAGCGAAAAAATGGCCTATATCGACAGCCTGCTGGACGGCGTGCTGACCACCGACAAGACCGCAGAAACGGCCTTTACCAAATTTGACAGGCTGGCGCTCTCGCCGGTGCGCGGCAAGCTGCTGGCTTTCGGCATCATTCTTATCATCTTTTTGCTGGCCATGATCTTTGCGGGTATCGTGGGCGGAGCCGGTTCCACCATCCTCACACTGCTGGCCGGGGTTCTGCGCACCGGCATGGGTGCCGTGGGTGTGCATCCGCTGCTCATCTCGCTGGTGTGTGACGTGCTGGCTAATGTGCTCTACTTTGCACTGATGATGGCTTCGTTCGTGCTGGGCATCACGCTGGGCTTCAACCTGATGGAAGAAACCGGTTACCTTGCCCGCATCTCGTTCCTGTTTGACCATACCATGTCCAAAGTGGGCCTGCAGGGCAAGGCCATCATGCCGTTCTTTATGGGGCTGGGCTGTACCATTGCCGGCACCACCGGCACCCGTGTGGTAGACAACTGGGGCCAGCGCGTGCTTGCCATCGCCATGTCATGGGCCGTGCCCTGTGCAGCCACCCTTTCGGTGGTGCCCACCATCGCCATTGCGCTGTTCGGCAACACGGGAGGGTTTCTCGTGATCCTGTCGATCTTCCTGTTCATGTTCCTGATGATGTGGATCGTCTACAAAGTGTTCGGCGCATCACTTTCGCCCAAAAATGAGCGTGTGGGCCTGATCATGGAACTGCCGCCCTACCACAAGCCGGATCTCCGCAATATTCTGTACATTACGTTCCGCCGCACGCTGGATATCTTCCTTCGGGCGCTGCGGGTCATCACCATCGTGTCAGTTGTCTTTTTTGTGCTTACCTATGGCTTTGGCGGCAGCGTGGAGAACAGTATCCTGTACCGGGTGGGAATCGCCATTGAACCGGTGACGATGTTCTTCGGCCTGAAGTGGCAGGCGTTTCTGGCCTTCTGCGCCTCGGCCATTTCGAAAGAATCTCTTCTGGGCGTTCTGAACACCCTGTATGGTGTAGGCGGAAGCCTGGTCAGTTCCACTTTCGGGGCCAAAGCATCCGGCACGGCTGCGGCGGGCATCTCGGAGATCCTGGCCGCCAACTTTACCAAAGCCGAGGGACTGGCGTTCATTTTCTCCATCAGCTTCAATATGCCCTGCGTCAGCGCACTGGCCGTGACCGCCCGCGAAACGCATTCCGTGAAATGGACTGCCAAGATCGGCGTATTCTACACCGTTTCGGCTCTGCTTATCTCCTGCGTGGTGTACCACATTGCGCTTCTGATATTCTGATCTGCTGCAAAACCGTTCATCAAAAAGCACAAAAACCGGAACCTTTTCACAGGCCGAATGGCTCAAACAGGTTCCGGGTTTTGTGTTTTGCTTTATTTTTTACAGCAGGAGCATCACAGCACAGACGACGGCGACAGCCGCGCCCACACCGGTGGTGATTCCATAAATTTTGCGGGATTCCGCATCATTTTTGTTCTGCATCAGGTAATAGATGCCCGCACCGAACAGCAGAATGCCGATGATAAGACCAATGATTGTGATCATGCTTTTTTCCTCCAGTTCAACAGCAATGCCGAGTTGATGATAACAAGCACACTGCCTGCATTGTGCACCAGTGCGCCCACGACAGGGTTCAGGATGCCGGTGATGGCCAGCGTGATGGCGATGAAATTCAGGGTCATGGAGAAGGTCAGGTTCAGCTTGATGGTGGTCATCATCCGCTTGGAGAGGGCCATCAGGTGGGGCAGTTCCTTCACCTCGTCATCCACAAGAGCAATGTCCGCTGCATCCACGGCGATGTCGCTGCCGGTGCCACCCATGGCAATGCCGACCTCTGCTTTTTTCAGGGCCGGTGCATCATTGATGCCGTCGCCGATCATGCAGACCAGCTCTCCGCTCTGCTGGAACTCGTCGATATAGCGCAGCTTATCCTGCGGCAGACAGTTGGCGCGCACCTCGCGGATGCCCAGCTGGCCCGCAATGGCGTTTGCGGCGCTCTCGTGGTCGCCGGTGAGCAGGACGGGCTTCACATCCAGCGCACTCAGCTCCCGGATGGTGTCTGCGCTCTCAGCACGCAGGGTGTCGGACAGAGCAATGAAACCCGCAAACACGCTATTCACCGCCAGATAGGTGATGGTCGCGCCCTGTTTGAGCCAATTTTCCGCACTGGCCGGGATTTCAAACGCTGCACCCTGCTCCCGCAGCAGTTCCGGGTTACCTGCCAGCAGGCGGACACCCTCCACCTCGGCGGAGACGCCGCGGCCCGGGATCATCTGAAAGTCCTGCGCGGCGGTCAGCTCCACTTTCAAATCTTTTTTGCAGCACCGGACGATGGCCCGGCCCAACGGGTGCTCAGAAAGCTGTTCTGCACAGGCCGCAAAACGATACAGGTCAGTGTTGCTGTAGGCAGCAGACACGCTTTCCACGGCCACCACCTCGGGCGTGCCGCAGGTCAGGGTGCCGGTCTTGTCGAAGGCCAGCACTTTCACCCGGGCCAGACGTTCCAGCGCGTCGCCCTCACGGACGAGGAAGCCGTGCTTGGTGGCGTTGCCGATAGCCGCCATAATGGCGGTGGGCGTTGCCAGCACCAGCGCACAGGGGCAGAACACGACCAGAATGGTCACAGCACGGATGATCTGGCCGGTGGCCAGCCAAGTGATGGCGGCAGCGGTCAGCGCAATGACCACGATCCAGGTGGCCCACCGGTCGGCCAGACCCACGATCTTGGCCTTGCCCGCATCGGCGGACTGCACCAGACGGATCATCCGCTGGATAGAACTGTCTTCGCCCACCTTGGACGCCCGCATTTCAAAGGCACCAAACTGGTTTACGGTGCCACTGGACACTTCGTCGCCCACGGTCTTATCCACAGGCAGGCTCTCACCGGTCATGACCGCCTGGTTGATGGAGGTCTGGCCTGAGGTGATGATGCCATCCACCGGCACCGTCTCGCCGGGCAGAACCCGCAGCATGTCACCCACCTGGACTTTTTCCGCCGGGACCACCGACTCTGCGCCGTTTTTCAGCACGCGGGCAGTCTGCGGGGTCAGGTGCACCAGCTTTTCAATGCCTGCCCGGGCCTTGGCGACGGTCAGTTCTTCCAGCAGACCGCCCAGCTGTATGATAAAGGCCACCTCACCGGCTGCGAAGGTCTCGCCGATGCACACCGACGCGATCAGTGCCAGCGACACCAGAACGTCCGCCTTGATGTCAAAGGCTGTCACAAGGCCGATGACCGCTTCCAGAATGATGGGCACACCGCACAGGATGATGGCCACCCACGCGATGTCAAAGGGCAGAGGCTGGACGCCTGCCAGACTGAGCACGACTGCAATGCCGGAGAGCACCAGCAGGGTGACATCCTTTTTGATGCCGCCCAGTTCCAGCAGGTGTTCCAGCTTTTCCATGAGCTTTTTCACAAAAACATCCTCTTTTCCACGAATCAGGAGCGGCAAAGCCCTGTCCGGTGCGGGCCGGTGAGCAGGGCCTTTCGCCCACTGTACCCATAGGGGTATATGTATATCTGACGTTTGCATTATACCAATAGGGGTATAGGTTGTCAAGAGGGCAAACAAAAAAGACAGCTGAAAAATCAGCTGTCCTTCGCAGTTTCATAAAATTCTGTTCTCAGCCCATATTGGCAAAGCGTTCCACTGCCTTGGTGAACTCCTGAATGGTCTTGTCGGCGTCACCGTGCTCAATTCCGTCCTTCACGCAGTGTTGAATGTGGCCTTCCAGCACGATCTGGCCGCACTTGTGCAGGGCCGATTTTGCAGCGTTGATCTGGGAAAGAATGTCCTCACAGGGCACATCTTCGTCCACCATGCGGTCGATAGCCTGCACCTGGCCGATGATTTTTTTCAGGCGGCGGTGCAGATTATCCGCGTCCATGCATTGCTTCATAACAAAAACCTCCATACGGATGGGTGTATCAGTATCATTTCTTTTATTGTACCGGCTTTGTGCCAAATGTCAAGCCGGGCACGGTTCGCCCTGTTTTTCACCAAAGCGGCGCTAGAATGTGGAAAACGAGAAGAGGTGATGCATGTGAAACACCGTTGGACAACTCTTTTATGGGAGCTGTGGGCAGCGCAGGCCATGTGTGCCGCTGCGGCCCTTTTGCCGGGAAACCGCTTTGTCACCTGCCCGGCTCTTGCCCTGCCGGGGCTGGCGCTGGCGGCAGCTGTGCCCGCCGCATGGGCCGTGTGGGCGCTGCTGGCCGAGCCGCCTGCGCCGCTGCCGCCGGATCAGCTTCTGGAGCAGCGGCCCGGGTTCGATTTTTCCACCCTGTGCGATTTCGAGCCCGCCGCTGTGCCGTGAAATTCCGGGCAAAACAAAAACCCCTGCACCGGAAACCCGGCGCAGAGGTTTTGTTCGTCAATCAGAAAGCGATCAAGCGTTCTTGTTAGCACGCTTTGCCATACGGCTGATCTTGCGGCTGGCGGTGTTCTTCTTGATGACACCCTTAGCGCGAGCCTTGTCGATCGCGGAAACAGCAGCCAGGACGGTTGCGTCCTTGTCAGCGGCATTCGCATCGATGGCAGCGTCTGCCTTCTTGACGACTGTTTTCAGGTTGGTCTTAATGGCCTTGTTGTGAGCCTGCTCAGCTGCAGCCTGCACGACGCGGTCCTTCTGAGATTTGATGTTAGGCATTCGTTCCACCTCCTTGGCTACCTATAACAGCGCACCCTATGATACCATATTTCGCGTACCAGCGCAAGCGTTTTTTTGATTTTTGTTTGGAAAAGTTTTAATTTTCCCATACTTTCTGCGTGCAGAAGGGGGATTTCAGCCCCCGGAACAGGCAGGAGGGGTAAAAATGCGTGCTACCGATATGGCAGATGAGCTGTTTGGCGGTTCTGAGGCTCTGCCCGCCGGGGTGCGGCTTGCCACGGCGAAGCGGGGCGGCGTCACCGTGACGCGGGTGGAGATCGCGCGGGAGGGGCTGGCGCGGCCCCGCGGCCGGTACGTCACGCTGGAAATGCCCAGCGTCAGCGTGCTGGACGAGCGGGACGCCGCCGTCATCGAGACCTGTGCAGCAGAGCTGCGGGCCCTGCTGCCGCCGGAAGGGCCGGTGCTGGTGCTGGGCATCGGGAACCGCCGCGTCACGGCGGACGCCCTCGGCCCCCGCACGGCACAGAAGATCCTGGTCACCATGGGGCCGCACCACGCCCTGCCGGTGAAAGGTATCCGGCCTGTTGCCGCCATTGCACCGGGCGTGTCGGCTTCCACCGGGCTGACCCTGCGCCAGCTGGCCGGGGCGCTAGTGGACGCGGCGCGGCCTGCGGCCCTCATCTGCGTGGACAGCCTGTGCAGCAGCGAGGGAGCGAGGCTTGGCCGAAGCGTGCAGTTCTCGGACACCGGGCTCTATCCGGCGCAGCCTGACCACGCAAAGCATCTGGACACCGCCGGGCTGGGCGTGCCGGTAATCGCAGCGGGCATCCCCACCCTGATGGACTCGGACGAAGGGGCCGACCTTGTGGTGACGCCCCGGGCTCTGGACAGTGTGATCGCCCATGGGTCGGCGCTGCTGGCCGGGGCCATCAACCGGGCTTTGCAGCCAAGGCTCAGTGTGGCGCAATTATGCTGGCTGGCGGGGTGATTTTTTGATTGGCTTTTCACGGGTCGAGGTCGTGGAGGAAAGCGGCATCAGGTTGGCATTGGCACCGACCGCTCCGTCCTGCTGATGCTCGCCAGACCACCAGCGTGGGGCAGCCCTCGCACTCCTCAGAAAAAATCATCGTCGATTATAGTCGATACCCAACCTTCAGACATGGCGTCGCATCATCCTGCCGGAGCAGTCGGCACCGATGCCGGGGAAGCGGCATTTGGCGGTTACGGAATGCCGCGCAAACAACTTTATGCATTCTAAACCGTCAGGCCAAACATATCTATAGTAAGAACGATCGTTGAAAGGAGGCCGGAGACATGCGCAGCAGAACGCCGCTGCCTGCCCGGGAGCCGGGGCACCTTCTGCCCTTTGCAGAAGCCGCTGTCCTGTTCGCAGCGCTGTGCATCTTCGCCCGCAGTGCGGTTCTGGTGCTGGCAGCGTTCATCGCCGCGCCCGTGCCCGCCGTGCAGACAGCCGTCTGGCTGGGGCAGCGGGCGGCGCAGGAACAGCAGGCCGACTCGGAGCCCGCACCGGTTTCCGAAGCAGAGGCTCCGGCTTCCTCCGCCCTGCCGGAAGCCGTGCAGACCCTGACCGGCAGCATCGAGGACTATCTCGTGCCGCTGCTGGGCGAGGACGCCCGTCCAGCCGATGCAGGTGCTGTTATTGAAAAAAACTATCCGCAGGGCAGCGGCGAAAAGTACATTCCCTGCGGGGCGGGCAGCATCAAAAACAACACCCGGCAGCCAGCGGCAGACATCGCCGCTGAGATCGAGAACCCGCTGCCCTTTGCCATTGAGCCCAACAGCCCCGACCCGCAGGTGCTGGTGATGCATACCCACGCCACCGAAGACTATCGGCTTTCGGAGGGGCTGTGGTTTCCCCCGGGTGACGGGGCCCGCAGCACCGACCGCAGCATCAACATGTGCGCTGTGGGCCGTGTGGTGGCGGACACACTCAACGCGGCAGGCATCAACACCCTGCATGACGAGACCCTGAACGACTACCCCAGCTACACCGGCAGCTATGCCAACAGCCGGGCCGTGGTGCAGCAATATCTGGCCCAGTACCCCAGCATCAAGGTAGTGCTGGATGTCCACCGGGACGCCATCGAAAGCGAAAGCGGCAGCCGCTACGCCCCGGTGTGCACCGTGGAGGGGCGGCAGGCAGCTCAGGTGATGATCATCTGCGGGTGCGACAACGGCACCACCGTCCAGCTGCCCAACTGGAGGCAGAACCTCCGCTTTGCCGCCGCGTGGGAGCGCAGCATGGAGGGCATGTACCCCGGCTTCACCCGGCCGGTGCTGTTCAGCTACCGGTTCTACAACCAGGACCTGACCACCGGCAGTCTGCTGATCGAGATCGGCGGCCACGGCAACAACCTGAACGAAGCCCTCTACGCCGGGCAGCTGGCCGCAAAGGGCCTTGCCGCGGCGCTGCTGGGCTGGAATGGAGCTTGACAAAACACCGCCAAAGTGCTATTTTTTTAGAGGTCAAATGCGAAGATCGGGAAAAGTAGCGCGGACCGTCCGGCCCAGAGAGTGCGGCACAGCTGAGAGCCGCGCCCGCACGCCGCGTGAACGAACACCCGGGAGCAGCAAGCTGAACACGGCATATGCCGCCAGTAGGTGCGCCGCAGGCCCTGCGTTACAGGGGCAGCGCTTTTATTGAGCGCGTGAGCGACCGGACACTTCCGGTAATTCAGGTGGCACCGCGGACATTACAAGACAGCTTGTTCGCCCTGAACTTTCAGGGAGAACAAAGCTGTCTTTTTTCATTTTATATCGAAAGGGAGAACAAACACTATGGAACGCACTGAGATCGTTTCGCTGTTCAAAAACACCCCTGCCGACGGCACTGAGCTGACCGTCTGCGGCTGGGCAAAGAACATCCGCGACTCCAAGAACATCGGCTTCATCGCCCTGTCGGACGGCGGCTGCTTCAAGACCCTGCAGGTCGTGCTGGAAGCAGGCAAGCTGGCCAACTACGACGAAGTCATCCACACCGGTCTGTACAGCAGCCTACGCATCAAGGGTAAGCTGGTGCTCACCCCGCAGGCAAAGCAGCCCTTTGAGCTGAACGCTGACAGCGTGGAAATTCTGGGCGACTGCCCCGCCGACGAGTACCCCCTGCAGAAAAAGAAGATGAGCATGGAGTATCTGCGCACCATGCCCACCCTGCGCCCCCGCACCAACACCTTCAACGCCGCTTTCCGCGTGCGCAGCGCCGCTGCCTACGCCATCCACAAGTTCTTCCAGGAGAACGGCTTCGTCTACTCTCACTCTCCGCTGCTGACTGCTTCCGACTGTGAGGGCGCAGGCGAGATGTTCCGCGTGACCACCCTCGACCTCGAGAACGTGCCCAAGAACGAGGACGGCACCGTGGACTACACCAAGGACTTCTTCGAGAAGCCGGTCAACCTGACCGTTTCCGGCCAGCTGGAAGCCGAGGCCATGGCCATGG
>CAVKKE010000061.1:0-16243 GCA_963656875.1 Barnesiella intestinihominis
GCTTTCTTTTCTGATGTTTTCAACTTCTTTCGCCCTCGCTATTTTGCGACAGCCCCTTTTTGATGCATTAGGTGTCTGCTTCGGTCAGCACAAAGGTCAGCTCGGCTGTGGCGGCGCATTTGCCGTCCACCCAGGCCGAGGCTTTTCCGATGCCCACCGGGCCGCGCTGCTCCACCAGCTCACAGTGGAGGGTGAGCACATCGCCGGGGGTGACCTGCTTGCGGAAGCGGGCGTTTTTGATGCCGCCGAAGAGGGCCAGTTTGCCTTTGTTTTCCGGCAGGCTCAGCGCCGCCACGGCTCCGGTCTGGGCCAGCGCTTCGAGGATGAGCACGCCGGGCATCACCGGCTGGCCCGGGAAGTGGCCGCAGAAGAACTCTTCATTGCGGGATACGCATTTGCGGCCGATGGCCCACTGCCCCGGCTCGTAGTCCAGAATGCGGTCCACAAGGGCGAAGGGATAGCGGTGCGGCAGGATGGCGGCGATCTGCTGGCTGTTCAGAGCGTTTGCGTTTTCGCGCACGGTGCGGGGTTCTGCCATGGGTCAGCCCTCCCATCTGTGCAGGGCAATGCAGGCGTTGTGCCCGCCGAAGCCCAGACTGTTGCTCAGTGCGTAAGTCATGGCCTGCGTGCGGCCCGTGTTTGGCACATAATCCAGATCACATTCCGGGTCGGGCTGCTCATAATGGATGGTGGGAGGAGCAAACTGATCCCGCAGGGCCAGCGCTGTGAACACGGTCTCGATGCCGCCCGCACCGCCCAGCAGGTGGCCGGTCATGCTCTTGGTGCTCACCACGGTCAGCTGCTTTGCGTGCTCACCAAAAACCGCGTGGATGGCGGCAGTCTCGCAGGCGTCATTCATGTGGGTGCCGGTGCCGTGGGCGTTGATGTGATCCACCTGCTCCGGAGTGATGCCGGCATCCGCCAGCGTGAGCTTCATGCAGCCGATGGCCCCTGCGCCGCCGGGAGCCGGGGCGGTGAAATGGTAGGCGTCGCAGTTGGCACCGTAGCCTACCACCTCAGCATAAATGTGTGCGCCGCGGGCCCTGGCGTGTTCCAGCTCTTCCAGCACCAGAATGCCGCTGCCCTCGCCCATGACGAAACCGCCGCGGCGGGAGTCAAAGGGCAGGCTGGCCGCGTCCGGGTCGGCGACCGTGGACAGAGCCTTCATGCTGGTGAAGCCGCCGATGCCCAGAGGGCTGATGCAGCTTTCCGCGCCGCCGCACACCATCATCGGCTCGTAGCCATCACGGATGCGGTGGAAGGCGTCGCCCACGGCGTTGGTGCCGCCGGCGCAGGCTGTGACCGGGCAGGTGCACATGCCTTTGAGCCCAAAGCGGATGGCGATCTGGGCCGCCGCCATGTTGGCGATGGACATGGGCACGAAGTAAGGGCTGACCTTTTCCATGCCTTTTTCTTCGCCCCGGGTGTGCTGCTCTTCAATGGTGGGCAAACCGCCGATGCCGCTGGAAACGATGCAGCCGATGGCATCGCCCTCGGCTTCGGTGTCCAGCCCGGCGTCTCGGATGGCCTCACTGGCAGCAGCCAGCGCCAGCAGGGTGAAGCGGGCCATCTTGCGGGCTTCCTTTTTGTCCACAACAGTCTCCGGGTCAAAGCCCTTCACTTCGCCGGCCAGTTTGCACTTGAAGCCGGTGGTGTCGAATTGGGTGATGGGGCCGATGCCGCATTTGCCTGCCTTGGCGGCGGCCCAGCTGTCGGTGGTGTTATTGCCCAGCGGGTTGACGGTGCCAAGGCCCGTGATGACGACTCTGCGTTTTTCCATGAGAAAATTCTCCTTTTTACATTGCCATGCCGCCGTCCACACAGAGCACCTGCCCGGTGAGATAGCTGTTTTGTTCTGCGGCAAAGAAGGCCACAGCGTTTGCCACGTCCTCCGGCCTGCCCACGCGGCCTGCCGGAATGCCCTTTGCCATCTCGGCACGGACAGCTTCCGGCAGGGCAGCGGTCATATCGGTTTCAATGAAGCCCGGGGCCACGGCGTTTACAGTCACATTCCGGCTTGCCAGTTCCCGGGCAAGGCTCTTGGTCAGGCCGATGAGCCCTGCTTTGCTGGCGGCGTAGTTGCTCTGGCCCGGGTTGCCCCGCAGGGCCACCACGCTGCTCAGATTGATGATGCGGCCCCAGCGCTGGCGCACCATGCGGCGGGCGGCTTCCTTGCAGCAGAGGAACGCGCCTTTTAGGTTCGCGTCCAGCACAGCATCGAAATCTGCTTCGCTCATGCGCAGGATGAGGTTATCCCGGGTGATGCCCGCGTTGTTGACCAGAATGTCCACCTGACCAAAAGCATTCACGGCTTCTTCAAAGAGCTTCTTGCAGCCCTCGGCAGTGGAAACATCGGCCTGCACAGCCACGGCGTCTGTCCCCTCGGCTTTGCACATTGCCACAGTTTCGGCGGCAGCGGCTTCGCCATGGCAGTAGTTGACCACCACGTTGCAGCCCTGTTTTGCCAGCTGGATGCACACGGCCCGGCCAATGCCCCGGCTTCCGCCGGTGACGACGGCGGTGCGGATCAGTTTTTCTTCGTTCATAGTTCTTCCTTCCATGCATCCAGAACGGCTTCCAGCTGTGCGGGTGTCTCCACCGAGGCGCACGCCACACCGGGCAGGGGCTTTTTCACGAAGCCGGAGAGGGCACTGCCTGGGCCGACTTCCAGGATATGATCCACGCCCAGCTCGCCCAGGCGGCGCAAGGTGTCTTCCATATAGACGCTGCTCTGCACCTGCTTCACCAGCAGGGCCGGGATGCTGTCGCTGTCGGCCTTTTCACGGCCAAGGCAGTTGAACAGCACGGGCACTTTCATTTCGCCGAAGGGCTCTGTCTCGAATCGTTTGGAGAGGGCATCCCCAGCAGGAGCCATCAGCTTTGTGTGGAACGGGCCGCTCACTTTCAGCGGGATGCAGCGGCGGGCACCGGCCTGCTTTGCCAGTTCAGCGGCCTTGTCCACAGCGGCTTTTTCGCCGCCGATGACCAGCTGACCCGGGCAGTTGTAGTTGCAGATCTGGACACAGCCCAGGTCTGCCGCCTGCTCACAGCACGCGGCAAGCTTGTCCCGGTCAAGGTTCAGCACAGCAGTCATGCCGCAGTCAACGCCTTTTGCAGCGTCAGCCATGGCCCGGCCCCGGTAAGCGGCCAGCTCAATGGCCTGCTTTGCGGTGAACACCCCGGCGGCTTCCAGTGCGGAATACTCGCCCAGCGAAAGCCCGGCTGCAAAGTCAGGTTTCACGCCTTTTTCGGCCAGCACGGCGGTCACACCGCAGGCGAAAGCCACCATGCAGGGTTGGGTGTACTGGGTCTCGTTCAGAACGCCGTCCGGGTCTTCGAAGCAGACGCGGTGCAGGTCAAAGCTCAGCTCTGCGCTGTCGAACGCCGCCCGGAAGGCGGGAAAGTTTTCGTAAAATTCTCTGCCCATGCCGGGGTGCTGGGCACCCTGACCGGCATACAAAACGGCAAGTTTCATTGGTTTTGCCTCCATTCGGTCACAAGTTCGTCCATCAACTCGCGGACGCTGCGCATCCGGTCGAGCCTGCCCACATTGGTCCCGCAGAAGAACAGACCCTCTTCCACATTTCCCTTCACGGCTTCAATGAGCGCATGGGTGATGCAGTAGGGAACTTTGGCGGGGTCGCAGGTTTTCAGGCAGCGGGCGCAGTGCTTCGGTGGAAAGCGTGTTCCCTCCGCAAGCTTTTGCACCAGCGGCGTGTTCAGTGCCCGGCCCGGCATCCCAACGGGGCTGTGGATGATGCGCACATCCTCGGGTTTTGCATTCAACAGAACATCCTTGTAACCCTGCGATGCATCGCACTCATAGGTGGTGATGAAGCGGGTGGCAAGCTGCACGCCTGCGGCACCCAATTTTGTAAAATGAGCCATGTCGGCCCCGGTGTACACGCCGCCCGCCACAAACACGGGGATGCTGCGGCCGAACTGCGCTTCGTAGGGTTTGACTTCCGCCAGCACCTCGGGCAGGATCTCGTCCAAGGTCTGGCATTTCCCGGCCAGCAGGTCTGCTTCGGTAAAGCCGAGGTGCCCGCCAGCCCTGCAGCCCTCAATGACCACGAAATCAGCGGTGCGGCCAAACTCCTTTGCCCAGCGGCGGAGAATGAGCTTCGCGGCGCGCCCGCTGGAAACGATGGGCGCGATGGCCACATCCAGCGTGTTCACAAGGCCGGGAAGCTCCAGCGGCAGGCCCGCGCCGGACACTACGGCGTCCACCCCTGCTTCCACAGCGGTGCGGATGGCGGCGGCGTAGTCCTGCGTGGCGACCATGGCGTTGATGGCAACCATGCCGAGGCCGTTGGCGATTTGCTTTGCTTTTTGAATTTCCGCCGCCAGCGCGCGGTGGTTGGCGCTGACCGGGTCGCGGGCAAAATCTGGTTCCCGGTAACCTGCATCGGCGGTGGAAATGCACCCCATGCCGCCGCAGGCTGCCACGGCTCCGGCCAGCCCGCCGAGGGAAACGCCCACGCCCATGCCGCCCTGCAGGATGGGCACGGACAGGGACTTTCTGCCGAGGGTCAGCATTCTTCGCTCAGCGCATGGATGCGCTGCCTCCCGCCGTCCCACAGGTCGGCCAGAATGTCGGCCACTGGGCGTACTTCATGCAGCATTCCTGCCACCTGACCGGCCATCAGGCTTCCGGAGGTGGTGTCGCCCTCAAACACGGCCCGGCGCAGACTGCCAAGAGTATATTTTTCCAGCTCCATCTTGTCGGCACCGGCCTTTTCCTGCCGGACGTACTCGCGGCTCATACGGTTTTTCAGCACGCGGACAGGGGAGCCGCCGATGCGGCCGGTGACGATGGTATCGCTGTCTTTGGCTTTGAGCAGGGCTGCTTTGTAGTTTTCATGGATAGGGCATTCCTCGCTCACCAGCAGGCAGGTGCCCACCTGCACACCGCAGGCGCCCAGCGCCAGTGCAGCCGCCAGCTGACGGCCATCAGCGATGCCGCCCGCCGCAATGACGGGCACGCTCACGGCGTCCACCACCTGCGGCACCAGCGCCATGGTAGCCATTTCGCCCACATGTCCGCCGCTTTCGGTGCCCTCGGCGATGACGGCGTCAATGCCGAGCGGCTCCAGATGCTTTGCCAGCACGGCAGCGGCCACCACCGGGATCACCTTGATCCCGGCGGCTTTCCACATGGGCACATATTTGCCCGGGTTGCCCGCGCCGGTGGTGACCACCTGCACGCCCTCTTCCACCACGATCTGTGCGAACTCATCTGCCTGCGGGTGTATGAGCATGATGTTCACGCCGAAGGGCTTGTCGGTCAGCTGCTTGCAGCGGCGGATGTTCTGGCGCAGAGTGTCAGCGTTCATGCCGCCGGCCCCGATGATGCCCAGCGCACCGGCGTTGGAGCAGGCAGCGGCAAACTCGCCGGTGGCGATGTTAGCCATGCCGCCCTGGATGATGGGATATTTTATGCCTAAAATCTCGTTCAGTAATTTCATATGATCGTCCTTAAATAAAGGTCTGTAGGGAGCCGATGACTTCGGGATGCTTCCCGGCAGGACGGCAGAGAGTTTCTCCGGCGAATGACCGGGAGGTGGGACCCTGTTGCCGCAGGCAATAGGGCGGGACAGGTGTCCCGGACTGTTCGCGGAGAAAGCTCTCTGCTGGCCTGCCTCTACCCTTTGTATTGAAAAATTGCTCCGCCCCAGGTCAGCCCGCCGCCAAAGCCGATGCAGGCCAGCAGCTGGCCGGGGGCCATCTGCCCGCTTTCGGCCAGCTCGTTGAGGGCCACCGGGATGCTGGCGGCGCTGGTGTTGCCGTGGCGGGCCATGTTTTTGTAGAATTTGGCCGGGTCGGCTTTCAGCGCCCGGACACAGTGGTCGATGATGCGGCTGTTGGCCTGATGGCAGACCACCCACGAGAGGTCGTCAAGGGTCAGGTGAGCTTCGTCCAGCACAGTGTGCAGACACTTGGGCAGAACATCCACGGCAAAGCGGAATACGGCCCTGCCGTCCATGGCGATTGGCGCGGAACCTGCTCGGTTCGGCCCGCCTGCATGGAGCACGTCGCTGCCCCGGGCTCCCAGCGTCAGGGCAAATGGAGCGTCGGCCAGCTGGAAGATGGCGGCTCCGGCCCCGTCGCCGAACAGCACGCAGGTGGAGCGGTCGGCGGGGTCCATCAGGCGGGAGAGTGCCTCGCACCCGATGACAAGGGCGTACTGCCCGCCCAAAGTCGCCAGCAGACCCCGCGCCACGGCCATGCCGTAGAGGAAGCCAGAGCAGGCCGCGTTGATGTCCAGCGCGGGCCGGTCTTCGGGCAGGCCCAGCGCCGCCTGCACCTGACAGGCCACGCTGGGGGTGGCATCGGGGGCGGACAGAGTGGCGCAGATGCAGCAGGCAATGTCCGCAGGGGAAAGACCGCTGCGCTGCAGGGCCTGCTTTGCCGCCCGGATGGCCAGCGTGGCAGCGGATTCATCCTCCGTGCACCAGTGGCGGGTGCGGATGCCGGTGCGGCTGGTGATCCACTCGTCGCTGGTGTCCACCATGCGGCTCAGGTCTTCGTTGGTGACCGTGCGGCCGGGCTGTGCCCCGCCGGTGGCAATCAGCTGTAAACCGTTCATGTGTTCCTCGTTTCTCCAATCTGGCGGTATTTCTGATAGCGCTGGTCGGCCAAGGCCCTGCCGCTCATGCGGCAAAGCTCTTTCAGGTGCGCCCGCAGGGCGGCGTCCATCCGCTCAAACAGAGCGGTGTGGCTGCGCTGGGCCCCGCCCACCGGCTCCGGAATGATCTCTTCCACGATGCCGTCGTTGTATAAGTCCTGTGCCGTCAGCTTCATCAGCTCGCAGGCTTCGCCGCTGCGGGAGGCATCCTTCCACAGGATGCTGGCAAAGCCCTCGGGGCTCAGCACAGAATAGACGGCGTTTTCCAGCATGAGGATGTGGTTTGCCACGCCCAGCGCCAGCGCACCGCCGGAAGATCCCTCGCCGGTGACCACCGCAATGATCGGAACGGTCAGGCCGCTCATCTCCATCAGATTCCGGGCAATGGCTTCGCCCTGCCCGCGCTCTTCGGCGTCCTTGCCGGGGTAAGCGCCCGGGGTGTCAATGAAAGTGATGATGGGCCTGCCAAACTTTTCGGCCTGCTTCATCAGGCGCAGGGCCTTGCGGTAACCCTCGGGCCCCGGCATCCCGAAGTTGCAGGCAAGGTTCTCTTCCAATGTGGAGCCTTTCCGGTGGCCGATGACGGTCACGGGCATCCCGTGGAACCGGGCCACGCCGCCCAGAATGGCTGCATCCTCTTTGCACTGGCGGTCGCCCCGCTGCTCAAAGAAGTCGGTGAACAGAGCGGAAACGGTCTCGTCGATGTGAGGACGCTCCGGGTGCCGGGCCAGAAAGACCCGGTCCTCGGCGGTCAGAGGGCCGCAGGTGCGGAGGATCTCATCCTCTTCCACGGCCAGCTCTGCCAGTTCGGACGCGTGGGCTGTGAGGGCGTCCATGTCGTCGCCGCTGCCCTTCAGCGCGGCGATCTGAGCGTCCAGGGGAGCCAGCTGCTCCAGAATTTCCTTGATCATTCGTGTTTTCCTCCTGCATGGAGCTGCAAGACCTGGATCAGGGTGTTCCGCAGCTGGCTGCGGGGCACCACCTGATCCACAAAGCCGTGTTCCATCTGGAATTCACTGCGCTGGAACCCGGCGGGCAGTTTTTCGCCGATGGTCTGCTCAATGACGCGGGGCCCGGCAAAACCGATGAGAGCCCCGGGCTCAGCCAGCATGATGTCGCCAAGGCTGGCGAAGCTGGCGGCAACACCACCGGTGGTGGGGTGGGTGAGCACGCTGACATACAGCCCGCCTTTGGCCGAAAAGCGCTGGATGGCAGCGCTGGTCTTGGCCATCTGCATCAGGCTGAAAATGCCCTCCTGCATCCGGGCCCCGCCGCTGGCCGAAAAGATGACCAGTGGAAGGTGCTTTGCGGCGGCGTGCTCAATGGCGCGGGTGATCTTGTCACCCACGGCACTGCTCATGCTGCCCATGAAAAAGCGGCTGTCCAGCACGGCGGCCACACAGGCCACCCCGCCGATGCGGCCTGTGGCCGTAACAGCGGCTTCGTTCAGGCCGGTCTTATTCTGGGCGGCAGAGAGCTTTTCGCTGTAGCCGGGGAAGTGGAGCACATCCTGCGGAGCAAGGTCGGCATCCAGTTCACGGAAGCTGCCGCGGTCCAGCACCAGGCTGAGCCGGTAGTATCCACCAATGGGCATGTGAAAGCCGCAGTTGGGGCAGACGAAAAGGCTTCTGGCCCAAAGGGTGCGGGCAGCGCGGCGGCCGCACTGCTTGCACTCCACGAACTGTGGCTCGCGCCAGACGGCACCGGCGTCCCGTTTGGCCTTCAACTGGAAGGTGCGCTCCCGCATCCGGCCGGGAAACAGATCTCGGATATCGTTCATTGTGGTTTGCCTCGTGTCACCCGGCTCAGGCGTGTGCGGTGATATAATTGAAGATGTCGCCTACGGTCTTGAGGTTTGCCAGTTCCTCGTCCGGGATGGACACGCCGCAGGCGTCTTCCAGCGCCATGTTCAGCTCCACAGCATCCAGACTGTCGGCCTCCAGGTCTTCAGTCAGGCTGGCTTCCATGGTCACCTTGTCCTCGTCGCAGTTCAGGGTGTCAACAACGATCTTCTTCATTTCTTCAAACGTCATGGTAGGATTCTCCTTTGATTGTCTTGTGTATTTTGAATTGCCTAAAATATTTGAGGCATTGGAAACACGACCATTATACCCGAAATGTCCGACAAGTCAAGAATAATAGTTAAAATATTTTATCTTTTACGATTTTGACACACTTTGCGGCAAAAGAAAAAGGCGTGACCGAAGTCACGCCAGAGAGAAGATGTTTTATATTGAGGTGCCCCGGCAGGGGGCTTTTGCGGTGCTCAGGCGGCGGTGCTCCACTGCAGGCTGGAGGCCTGCGCGGCAAGCTCGTCCGCCTGCTGCTGAGTGAGAACCCGGCACTTGACCATCCGCCGCAGCACGGTCTGCATCCGTTTGAGGGCCAGCTCCGGGCTGCTGGCGTAGGTGGAAGGAGCCTTGGGCAGACCCGCCAGCAGGACAGCTTCGGCATCGGTGAGCTGGGAAACAGATTTGCCGAAGTAGCCTTCGGCGGCTTCTTCGATGCCATAGCAGCCGTTGCCGAAATAGATGGTGTTGGCATACATCTCGAAGATCTGCTCTTTGGAGTAGGTCTTTTCCAGGTCGATGGCGGCAAAAGCTTCCGCCGCCTTGCGGGTGAGGTGCTTTTCCTGAGTGAACAGCGCGTTCTTGACCAGCTGCTGCGTCAGGGTGCTGCCGCCCTCAGACGGCGAATGGCTGCGCAGGTTGGTCAGCAGCGCCCGCAGGATGGCCCCGGGGTTGATGCCCTTGTGGGTCATGAAGTGCTCGTCCTCGGTGCAGATGACCGCGTTGACGTAGATCTGCGGCAGCTCATCGTAGGCGGCGTAATGGGCACGGGAAGAGATATTGTCATATAAAGTGGAGATGGGGGTGGTGCGGACTGCGCTCTCATAGAGCTGATGGCCCTGATACACGAACCATCCGCCTGCTGCCAGCAGCCCCAGCAGCAGAACGAGCAGGATGGTGAGCAGGGACTGCTTGAGAAAACGGAAAAACCGGTGGATCATCGGGAAAACTCCTTTTTGGTCGGAAGGATGCGAATACATATCTATTATAACGGATAGATTTGAAGGTTTTGTGACGAGAAACTAAAGATGAGGGTTCCCGTGCCCGGTGGCTCCGTCCTGCTGACGCTCGCCAGACCACCAGCGAAGTATTATCGTGTACGGGTTGCGGCCCCAACAACGGCTCCCTGTTTCCGCCGCAGGCGGCGGTCGCCGTCGTTGCATGGCGTCGCGTCATCCTGCCGGAGCCATCGGGCACGGGAAGAATCCGCCTTTTCTGCAAAACAGTCCGACTCTTGCGTGAATTGCACAAGCCGGGCAGCGAAACACTGGCATTCTGTCGTGCAGAAAATGCAAACTTCAAAAAAATGGAATTAACCTATTGACAAACTGGGTAAGAGGGGATATAATGCAGACAACAAATCCACAAACCTAGTGGGAAATTGAAAGAAGCCGGTTTGTAGATGAGTGGGAAAGAAATTCTGAAAGGAGGGCACAGAAATGAAGCTGATTTGGACCAACCTGCTGCATGCAAACTTCCGCTGTGGGCGAATGTGCGGTGACCGGGCAGAACATCTGGCTGCGAACTGTACGATGCCCTCTTGTGTACGAATGTGACATCGGCAGAAGAAAAGCTTTGAATTGTGTTTGCCCGGTGCGTCTTGTATCACGCATCGGGATTTTTGTATCAGAAAATTATACTAAAAGTTTATATAGAGAGGTAAAATACTATGTCTAACTATAAATTTG
The DNA here is from genome assembly GCA_963656875.1 of Barnesiella intestinihominis. GTDB lineage: Bacteria > Bacillota > Clostridia > Oscillospirales > Ruminococcaceae > Faecalibacterium. The sequence continues at coordinate 10,386 of CAVKKE010000061.1, forward strand.
AGACCCTGCAGCTTCACGTTGGCCAGGAGCAGGCCGATCCCGCAACCGATTCCCGCGCAGTGCCCATTTATCAGACCACTTCTTACGTCTTCCGCAACAGCCAGCACGCTGCTGACCGTTTTGGTCTGGCTGACGCAGGCAACATCTATGGCCGTCTGACCAACTCCACTCAGGATGTCTTCGAGAAGCGCATCGCCGCTCTGGAAGGCGGCGTGGCTGCTCTGGCCACCGCTTCCGGCGCTGCAGCCATCACCTATACCATCGAGGCCCTGGCTCAGGCTGGTGATCACATCGTGGCACAGAAGACCATCTACGGCGGCAGCTACAACCTGCTGGAGCACACTCTGACTCAGTTCGGCGTTACCACCACCTTTGTCAACGCACATGATCTGGCAGAGGTTGAGAACGCCATCCAGCCCAACACCAAGGCAGTTTATCTGGAAACTCTGGGCAACCCCAACAGCGATATCCCTGACATCGACGCCATCGCAGCCATTGCTCACAAGCACGGCCTGCCGCTGGTCATTGACAACACCTTCGGCACCCCGTATCTGATCCGTCCCATCGAGCACGGCGCAGACATCGTTGTCCACTCTGCCACCAAGTTTATCGGCGGCCACGGCACCACTCTGGGCGGCATCATCGTGGACAGCGGCAAGTTCGACTGGAAGGCAAGCGGCAAGTACGGCAACATTGCTGACCCCAACCCCAGCTACCACGGCGTATCCTTCGCCGAGGCTGCAGGCCCTGCTGCTTTTGTCACCTACATCCGCGCCATCCTGCTGCGCGACACCGGTGCTACCATCTCTCCGTTCAACGCATTCCTGCTGCTGCAGGGCACTGAGACCCTGAGCCTGCGCATTGAGCGCCATGTGGAGAACACCAAGAAGGTCGTGGAATTCCTGGCCAACCATCCGCAGGTCGAGAAGGTCAACCACCCCTCTCTGCCGGATCACCCGGATCACGCCCTGTACGAGAAGTATTTCCCCAACGGCGGCGCTTCCATCTTCACCTTCAACATCAAGGGGGGCCGTGAGGAAGCATTCAAGTTCATCGACAACCTGAAGGTCTTCTCTCTGCTGGCAAACGTTGCTGACGTGAAGAGCCTGGTCATCCACCCGGCTTCCACCACCCACAGCCAGCTGAACGACGAGGAGCTGGCCGAGCAGCAGATCTATCAGAACACCATCCGCCTGTCCATCGGCACTGAGCACATCGACGACATCATCGCCGATCTGGAAGCAGGCTTCGCAGCCGTCCGCGGCGAATAAATCTTCCGTCACCTCCCAACTCCGACGGAACGGAAACCTTGCCTTTATCTTCTCCTGATTGTGTGTAAACTTTTTGTATCCTGATTCCTGAACACGCAGCATGTCCCTGGCAGAAAACTGTCGGGGACATGCTGTTTTTTGCACGCAAAAACAGAGGAATACAAAAAGATAAAAAATGGCAAAGATTTTACTTGACAAAGAAGTGACACCTTTTTATAATATGTGTGTCGGTTAGTGATTACTAATAATTGGCCGGGTTTCTCCTGCGGGAACAGGAGCATTTTTTGAAACAAAAGGTTAGCGCGTGCGAACTTTCTGCCCGAATGCTTCATGACACTCCCGCAGTAAAAATTGCCTTGAGAGTTAGCGAATTCTAACACTTGAGCGCGGCCCATAAAAAGAAAGGAGTGTTTTCATGAGACCGAAAAAAGTGATTTCCCTGGTGCTGTCTGCTGCCATGGCAGCCAGCGTGATGGCTACCCCCGTTCTGGCAGCTGCCCCCGAGGCAACCGAGAACGGCTTCTTTGACAGCCTGATCGATACCCTGACCGGTAAGAGCTATACTTACCTGTATGCTGCTCTGAACTGGAGCGAGTACTGGGCAAACGAGAATGTGTATGCCGCTGGCAACACTACTCCCTCCGCTCAGCTGGACAGCCACGATGAGCACGATATGGGCGGCTATGACGCTGTTTCCCGTGCTACTGCTAACCACGGCCTGCACCGCGGCAGCTTCCAGCAGACTGCTGTGATCTACGGAACTGACGGCAGCACTTATACTGTTTCTCATTGGGCTGATGACGGTAAGACCTTCTACACTCCCGATGGCACTGCTTACGGCTGGAACCGTGGAACCATCACCAAGCCCGACGGCACCGCTGTCAAGATGGATCACTATGAGATCCTGGGCACCAAGTATGTTCCTGTCCGCGTTGCCACCTCTGATCTGGAGGACTTCTGCTCCAAGTACGCTGTCGTGATGAACGGCGGCGAGCTGGTGGGCGGCTACGCTGAGGGCAAGCTCCCCACTTATGATCTGGTCGCAGCTGTTGACGCAAACACCAATGGCCTGAAGTATGCTACCAAGAGCGGCGACGGCTACACCTTCTCTGCTGCACACAGCGGCAAGGGCTCCGGCATTGCTGATGCTGAGCAGAAGAGTGCCAGCGACCTGATCGTTACCGTGAAGAGCGGCGACGACGTGGGCAGCTTCGGCGAGTTCATCCGCGTTGACCTGACCGGCAATTACGGTGAGCTGGGTTCCCGTATGCAGTCCGTCACCTGGACCTACTACGGCAGCGACAGCACCTACACCAAGGCTAAGGCTACCTACGGCACCAAGTTCGCAGCCGATAACTGGATGCACAAGGTCAACGGCATCCAGCTGGGCCTGACCGATTCCGTCCGCTTCCAGCTGCCTGAGGGCACCGACGGCACCGGCTACTGGGCTATCACCATCCATGCTCTGGGTTATGCCGACACCGTCATCAAGATCCAGACCACTGCTGGCAACCTGGCAAAGCACGAGCTGGCTTCTGATGCTGACCGCGCTGCTCTGCAGGCTGTGGTCAACCAGGCTCAGGCTCTGAACAAGAACAGCTACACTGCTGCAAGCTGGGCAAACCTGGAGACCGAGCTGGACGAGAGCGTCGAGCTGCTGGCAAAGAGCACTCTGTACAAGGCTGCTGCTCTGGAGCAGGTCGGTCACCTGACCGAAGCTATCCAGGCCCTGCAGGCACGCTGAGCGTTTACCTGAAAAACTGTAAATTTTGAAAACAAGGTCGCTCCCCAACCGGAGTGACCTTGTTTTCCGTGTCTGAGAGGGGTATTTCATGAGGGAAACGAAACTGGGCAGGCGGCTGCTGCCGCTGGTGCAGCTGCTCCCGGCTGTGGCTGTGGCGGCGGCTGTGCTGCTCACGCTGCCGCGCACGGCACCGGTGCTGGAGGCTGTGCCCGAGCGGCTGGAGGCTGTGCAGGAAGCATCCAGCGAGGCTGAGCCGGAGCAGATGCCGGAAGAAGAGCTTGAGCCTGCGCTGCCCTATGCCGATGGCGTCTACACGGGTTCGTCCCGGGGCTACGGCGGCAAGGTGAGCGTGCAGGTCACCATGGAGGACGGCCGAATCACTGACCTGCAGATCCTGAGCGCCAAGCATGAGACTTCCAACTTCCTGCGCCGTGCAAAGCGCCTGTTGAGCATGGTGCTGGACGCCCAGACCTGGGAGGTGGATGCTGTGTCCGAGGCTACCTACACCTCCCGCGGCATTCTGGGTGCCATCAAAAATGCGCTGACCGGCGAGGTGGTCAACAACCCTCTGCCGCCGCAACCGAAACCTGCTGAGCCGCTGGTGGAAGAGGTGTTTGAGACTCCGTCTGCCTATCGTGACGGCGTTTACACCGCCACGGCAGAGGGCTTCGGAGGGCCCATTACGGTGCAGGTGACCATCACCGGTGACACCATCACCGATATCACGGTGGTGAGCCACGACGGCGAGACCACCTCCTATTTCTCCAAGGCCCGCCGCGTGATCTCCACCATTCTGGAGACCGGCACCCCGGAGGGTGTGGACGCTGTGTCCGGTGCCACTTATTCCTCCACCGGTCTTCTGAACGCTGTGAAGCAGGCCTTGGCCAAGGCGGCCACGGATGCTGCCCCGGCAGAAGGGGAGACCGAGACCCCGGCTTCTGAGGTCACAGAGCCGGTGGAAAGCCCTGCTGAATCCGAAGAGATGCCAGCAGAATCCGTGCAGCAGCCCACTTGGGAGGTGGCCCAGCCCGAAGAGGATGAGCCTTTCCAGTGGGTGAAGGATGTGTGGACGGCGCTGTTCCCGGAGCGGGAAGCAGCATCGGAGAGCGCGTCCGGCCCGGTGTTCTATGCGCAGCCTTCCTCTGAGGCCGCGTCGGAAGCCGCAGACAGTGCTGCGGCTCAGCCGGAACAGGCAGAGGAAACGGAGGAAGCAAGCGAATGAAATATCGGAATTTTGTGCTCCGAGCGGTGAACTTGCTGCTGATCCTGGGTGTGATGTGGCAGTATCAGCAGGTGGCTGTGGTGCGTGCTGACGCCGTGGCTCAGCGCCAGCAGGAGATCAGCGAGGTGGAAGCCTGGAATGCCTCGGTGCTGCAGGCCCAGCAGAAGGAAGAAGAAGAGGAACAGAAACCCAGCGGCCCCAAGGACGGCACTTATGAGGGCAGCGCCTTCGGCTTCGGCGACCTCATCACCGTGTCGGTGACCCTCAAGGACGGCAGGATGACTGACATCTCGGTGATCAGCGCCGACGGCGAGGATAAACCCTATTACAAGCAGGCGGTGTCTGTGCTGAACAAGATGCTGGATGCTCAGTCCACCGATGTGGACACCGTGTCCGGTGCAACTCTGACAGCAGACGGCCTCATTGATGCAGTGGCGGATGCACTGGGAAAGGCGGAGGAATGATGGAAACCACTGAAAAGAAACCTCTCACTGCCGCCCAGAAGAAGCAGCAGATCCTCAAACGGCGGGCCTGGCTGCGGGCGGGCATTCAGGCGGTGTTCTTCGTCGCAATGCCCGGTGCCTTTGTGGCGGGCTTCAATGGCGTCAAGCAGCTATTTTTGCGCATCGGCGCAGGCGAGGTGCTGCAGCTGGACAGCTTCACCCTCTCGCTGCTGGGCCTGTGCGGCTTCACCATCCTGTTCGGCCGCTTCTTCTGCGGCTATGTGTGCGCTTTTGGCGGTCTGGGCGATTTTGTCTGGTGGCTGTCCGGTCTGGTGCAGAAGAAGCTGCTCCACCGCAAAAAGCAGTTTCAGCTGCCGGACAAGGCTGTGAACCTTGGCCAGAAGGTCAAGTATCTGGTGCTGACCGTCATTGCGGCACTGTGCGCTGCGGGCATTTACGGCCAGCTCACCGGCTGGAGCCCTTGGGAAGTGTTTTCCCGGCTCACAGCCCTGCGCACCCCGCCTGCGGGCTTCGGGCTCGGCATCGCGCTGTTCGTGTTCATCCTCATCGGTATGGCCGTGCAGCCCCGGTTCTTCTGCCAGTTCCTGTGCCCCATGGGCGCGGTGTTCGCTCTGCTGCCGGTGCTGCCCTTTGCGCAGCTGCACCGCAATGGGGAAAACTGCATCGCAGGCTGCAACGCCTGTGCCCGCCGCTGCCCGGTGAACCTGAAGCTGGACGATGAGAGCCTGCGCAGCGGTGAATGCATCGCCTGTGAGGCCTGTGTGGGCACCTGCCCCCGCGGCAACATCAGCCGCTGGGATCTGACCCTGAGCGCAGAGCGCTTCTGGCTGCCCATGCTGGCCAAGGCTGTGCTCTTCTTTGTGATGGGTGTGTGTCTGGGCTTCTGCCGGTTCTTCTGAGCGGATACCACTCGAACCCTATAACCTATAATGAAGGAAGGAGCCGCTGCACAAACACTGTGCGGCGGCTCCTATTTTTGAAGGGTGTGGGACCGTGGCAGACATTTCTAGCCGTTGGAAACCGCGCACTAATCAAAGCCCCACTGGGGCATTGATTGCCTTCACTGTGCTGTTCAAGTCCCTCTTGCGTACCCAAAAAAGAAGGGGCTGTTGCAAAATGGCTCGCTGAAAAAATTATGCACAAAACCCGGAACCTTT
>CAVKKE010000062.1:0-15918 GCA_963656875.1 Barnesiella intestinihominis
ATGTCCTTCTTCTGGAGATAAGCCAGCAGATTGCGGCGGCGGCCAACCATCTTCATCAGGCCGCGGCGGCTGTGGTGATCGTTAGGGTTCTTCTTCAGGTGCTCGTTCAGCTCGTTGATGTGAGCGGTCAGCAGAGCGACCTGAACCTCGGGGGAGCCAGTGTCCTTCTCGGTCAGAGCGACTTTGGCCATAACTTCCTGCTTGTTCATAGTTACATACCTCTTTATAAAATTTTATGTGCCAATGGAACAGCGGCGGGAAACGGCATTCCCAAAAAAGCGGGCATACTCCCAGCCCCGTACCACGGTAGCAGATATAGTATAACAGAACGCCGGGCAAAAAGCAAGGTTTTTTTGCCTTGCGTCTTTATTTTTTGATCACACCGCCCCAGTAGAGCTGCACTTCCTGCAGCTTCTTTTTCCGCAGCAGGAACGCCATGGGAATGAGATACAGCGCCACCGAGAACAGCATAGACGCGTCATAGCCGCTGACGCTCTCCGACAGGGTGGTCGTGCCGTAAAGTCCGCCGATGAGCATGGCAGACACATCCATCATGCCGTGGAGGAACACCGTGACCCAGAGGTTGCCGGTGCGGAAGTAGATGGCAGCAAACAGTGTGCCCAGCGCTGCGGCAAACAGGCACTGCATCAGCACACCGAAGGGCTCCGAGCCCAGAAGATTGGTCAGGTGTCCCGCGCCGAACAGCACACCGGACAGGATGCAGGCCTTCCAGATGCCTGCACGGCTCAGGCCGAAGTGCTCCAGCAGAGTCTCCGCGATGATGCCCCGGAAGGTGAACTCTTCCGCCACGCCCACCAGCATCATGCTGAGCAGGAAGATGAGGATGCGCGGCAGGGGCAGCAGCGGGGTGTCGTCCGGGCGCTGGAACAGCAGCGAGCCGAAAACACTGTAGCCAATGAGCACCAGCGGATACATGCCCACCAGCAGACCATTGAAGAAGCCGCTGCCCCGGCGGCGCAGCAGATCGACGCGCCCGGTACGCCGCAGCAGCCCCATCACCACCAGAATGCCCACCAGTTCCTGCAGTGAGCTATACAGATAGGAATCTATTCCCGCAAGATCTACCCGCAGGAGCACCAGCGTGATGGAAAAAACGAGGTCCGCCAGAAACAGACTCGCCAGAAACAAAACCTCTGCCAGAATGCAGAACAGAACAGGGTGCGCAGTGAGCAGACGTTTGAGCATAATAGACCTCCTGAGATGTCATTGGGTCTATTCTACCACAATCTGACAAAAAACGATAGCCAAAAGCCGTGAAATCCCGTTTCTGTCAGGGCTTCGGCGGCTTTTTCGCGTCCTTTTCCTGTGGATGGCGGTCGTCCGCCTGCTTTGCAGCGTGCAGAAGCCCCGCCGCCACCAGCCCGAAATTCGCCCCCAACACAAAACCAATGATCCCTGCAAGCATATATTCCCCTCCCTTTTGCTTCACTTCCCATATTTTACTATATCCAGCGTGTCAAATTGATATTTATTTTGCCACAGTGTAAAGTTTTTTATCTGTGTCATGGCCGATTGCATCCATTCCCGGCATCTGCTATACTTATTTGTATAGATAGACGATTAAAAAGGAGAGGATCAGACATGTCCATTATGGAATCCCTTGCCGCCCGCCGCACTTACCGCCGTTTCGAGCAGAAAGCCGTCCCGCAGGATGTGGTGGATGCCATCATCGAAGCCGTGCGCCTGTCTTCCTGCGGAGCCAACCGTCAGGCCGTGCGCCTGGTGGTGGTGAATAAGCCCGAGGACGTGGCAAAGGTGCAGCCGCTGGTGAAGTGGGCCGCCTATCTTCCGCCGGAGCAGGGCACGCCCAAGGCCGACGAAGTGCCCACTCTGTATGTGGCCGTGGTGCAGAACACTTCTGTCCCCGGCAACCTTTCCACTGACATTGGCATCGCTCTGGCCAACATGACCCTTGCCGCCTGGGATAAGGGTGTAGGCAGCTGCATCATGGGGGCCATCAACAAACCTGCCCTCACGGAGATGCTGGGCATCGAAGCGCCGCAGCAGCTGGTTTACATGGTGGCCTTCGGCTATCCGGCTCACAAAGCCCGCGTCGTGTCCATGACGGAGGAGACCGGCGTGAAGTATTATCTGGACGAGAACCGGGATTACTGCGTGCCGAAGCGGAGCAAAGAAGAAATTGCACGGTATCTGTAAAGTTTAGGGCGAACAATTGTAAATGCTCTCCGCTGCGCTCTGAGCATATTCAAAGGAAATTTTATTTTTATATTTGCAGTTTTGCAAAGCCTGCGGGCTTTGCAAAACTGCATTTTCACGGAAAAGGTCGTAGCGGAAAATGAAATCTTTCATCGCAGGCCAGCGGGGAGCCTCTTCGGCAGAGGCTCCCTCTTTGAGGGAGCTGTCGAGCGTATGCGAGACTGAAGGAGTTTCAGCCCACAGGCATATCATTCTCCCTTTGCATATATGCATCTTTTTCATCATTTTTCCTGCATAATTGTTTTCAATTCGGTTTCAATTCATCGGATTTTTTGCACAACTATTGACTTTTCAATTTGTACAACCTATACTAAATCCGTTCGCTGGATGTTCGATGAATCGCATCGTTCCGGCGAGCCGGAAAATATACAAGTACATTTGAGGAGTGTTTGAATATGAAAAAGATCTCTCGTCGCAGCTTCCTGGCTGCTGCCGGTCTGTCCGTTGCTGCTCTGGCTCTGACTGCATGCGGTGGTTCCTCCGCAAGCACCGCTTCCTCCGTTGCAAGCAGCGCCGCTGCTTCTTCTGAGGCTGCTTCCACCAGCGCTGCCGCTGCTGAGCTGACCACCGTTGAGGCTGGCAAGCTGACCATGGCTACCAACGCTGCCTTCCCTCCGTATGAGATGACCACCGATGCAGGTGAGTTCGAGGGCATCGATGTTGAGACTGCTCAGGCCATTGCTGAGAAGCTGGGCCTGGAGCTGCAGATCGACGACATGGATTTCGACGCTGCTCTGCTGAGCGTGCAGCAGGGTAAGGCCGATATCGTTATGGCCGGCGTCACCGTCACCGACGAGCGCAAGGCTGTCATGGACTTCTCTGACAGCTACGCTACCGGCATCCAGTCCATCATCGTTCCCGAGGGCTCCGACATCGCTTCCCCCGACGATTTGGCTGGCAAGAAGATCGGCACCCAGCGCGGCACCACCGGCTACATCTACTGCTCCGATGACTTCGGCGACGAGAACGTCGTGGCTTACGACAACGGTCTGACTGCTGTGCAGGCTCTGAACAACGGCCAGGTGGACGCTGTGGTCATCGACAATGCTCCCGCTAAGGAGTTCGTCGCTGCCAACCCCGGTCTGGTCATTCTGGAGACCAGCTACGCCGAGGAAGATTACGCCATCGGCATGGCAAAGGGTTCTTCTCTGGAAGACGCCATCAATGCCGCTCTGGAAGAGCTGAAGGCTGACGGCACCCTGCAGTCCATCGTGGACAAGTACATCACCGCTGAATAATCAGCCGGCTGACAACGGAACCACGGGGAGGCAGCCCCAATTGGGGCACCTCCCCTTTTTGGGAAAAATAAGGTTACAAAATTCTAACAAAACAGGAAAGTGAGGATGCGAATGGCTGCTCAATACGAACTGCTCAAAGAGCTGCTCAACAGCGGCACCAAGCTTAACTTCGGGCAGGAATTCTTCTTAAAGTTTTATCAGGCCTTCATCCTGAGCGACCGCTGGACGCAGTACATCAAAGGCGTGGGCACCACCCTGCTGGTCACCGCTCTGGCTTTGGCCCTGGGCATCGTGCTGGGCAGCGTGGTTGCTCTGGTGCGTGTGGCCCATGATCAGCAGCGCCCCGGCCGCAAGAACCCGGTGCTGGGCTTCTTCAACATCATCTGCGAGATCTACACCACCATCATCCGCGGCACGCCCATGATGGTGCAGCTGCTCATCATGAGCATGGTCATCTTCGCCAACAGCCGCAACTTCACCATGGTGGGTGCGCTGGCTCTGGGCATCAACTCGGGCGCTTATGTGTCCGAGATCATCCGCGGCGGCCTGATGGCCGTTGATCCCGGCCAGATGGAAGCAGGCCGCAGCCTGGGCCTGAACTATATGACCACCATGGTGGTCATCATCATCCCGCAGGCCATCCGCGCAGTGCTGCCCGCTCTGGGCAATGAATTCATCATCCTGCTGAAGGACACTTCCCTGATCACCACCATCGGCGGCAAGGAGCTGCTGTATGCCGCACAGGGCATCATGAACCGCACCTACGAGGCCATGTTCCCGCTGCTGGGCGTTGCACTGATTTATCTGGTGCTGGTCATGCTGTTCACCCGTCTGCTGGCAAAGTTTGAGAGGAGGCTGGCTCAAAGTGACCGATAAGATTCTGGAAGTCCGCGGCTTGACCAAGACCTATGGCGGCGAAAAAAAGCCGGGCGCAAAGCAGCCCACCCCCACGCTGGACGTGCTGAAAGGCATCGACATTGACATTTATCGCGGCGATGTGGTCTGCCTGATCGGCCCCTCCGGCTGCGGCAAGTCCACCTTTCTGCGCTGCCTGAACCAGTTGGAGATCCCTACTTCCGGCACCATCAAGTTTGAGGGGACCGAGGTGGACGAAGCCCATATCGACGCTGTGCGCCAGAAGATGGGCATGGTGTTCCAGCACTTCAACCTCTTCCCTCACCTGACCGTGAAGAAGAACCTTGAGCTGGCCCCCACCCTGCTGAAGCTGAAGGACAAGGAAGCCATCTCCGCCAAGGCGGATGAGCTTCTGGCCCGTGTTGGTCTGGCCGACAAGGCCGATGCTTACCCCAAGAGCCTGTCCGGCGGTCAGCAGCAGCGCATCGCCATCGCACGCGCCCTTGCCATGGACCCGGACGTCATCCTGTTCGACGAGCCCACCAGCGCCCTCGACCCCGAGATGGTGGGTGAAGTTCTGGAACTGATGCGTGAGCTGGCTCACACCGGCATCACCATGCTGGTGGTCACCCACGAGATGGGCTTTGCCCGCGAGGTGTCCAACCGCGTCATCTTCATCGACGACGGCAAGATCCAGGAGGATGAGCCCCCGAAGGAGCTGTTCTCCAACCCGAAACACCCGCGCCTGAAAGCTTTCCTTTCCAAGATGCTGTAATATTTTTTCCACATAGAAAACGCTCTGCCGTGCAAAACACGGCAGAGCGTTTTTTTGTTGTGATGCAGTTTTACTGTCCCCCGGCACCGCCTGCTCCGGCAGGATGACGCGACGCCATGTCTGAAGGTCGGGCTGGAACTATAATCGACACTATGTCTTTCTGGCGAGTGCGAGGGCTGCCCCACGCTGGAGGTCTGGCGAGCGTCAGCAGGACGGAGCAGACGGGGCCGGGGCAGAGAACGGCTTTGCCTTTACAGATTATTTTCCCCGCTCTCTCCGTTTCCCTGCTCACTGGTGTAGAGCACCATCAGATGGTTGGCGCTTTCTTCCAGCTGGCTCTTGGCCTGACGCAGGGCGGCTTCCTCGGTCTCGTTCATCTTTTCGGGCTTGTCCTTGCGCAGGCAGCGGCGAAGGTTGGCGAGGTCAGACTTGATGCGGTTCTTCTCGTCCTTGTCCAGTTCTTTTTTGCACTTGGACAGTGCCTCGTCTACTTTATAGGCCAGCATTTCGGCCTGATTGTGCAGGTCGAGCCGATCTTTGCGGCGGCTGTCCTCAGCTTCGTAGGCAGCAGCATCCGCCATGGCGCGCTGAATCTCGTTCTCCGACAGGTTCGTGCTTCCGGTGATGGTGATGTTCTGTTCCCGTCCGGTGCCCAGGTCTTTGGCCGACACCTTCACCACGCCGTTGACGTCGATGTCAAAGGTGACCTCGATCTGAGGCTTGGAAGAGAAGCTTGCCCGGATGCCGTTGAGCTTGAACTTGCCCAGACTCTTGTTGTCCCGGGCAAAGTGGCGCTCACCCTGCAGCACGTTGATTTCCACAGCGGTCTGCATGGGGCGGGCCGTGGTGAAGATCTGGCTCTTGCGGGTGGGGATCATGCTGTTGCGGGTAATAAGCGGGGTAGCCACGCCGCCCAGCGTTTCAATTGACAGGGTCAGCGGGGTGACATCCATCAGCACAAGACCCTGAGCCGCTGCACCGGTGGCACCGGCCAGCTTGCCGCCGCCCTGCAGCAGTCCGCCCTGCACAGCCGCACCCATGGCAACGCACTCATCGGGATTCAGGCTGTGGCTGGGCTCACAGCCCAGCAGCTCCTTCACCTGACGCTCCACGGCGGGCATCCGGGTGCTGCCGCCCACCAGCAGCACCTTGCCCAGCTGGCTGGCAGAAATGCCGGCGTCCCGCAGCGCGTTCTGCACCGGGGTCACTGTACGGGCCAGCAGGTCGCCGGTCATCATCTCGAACTGCGGGCGGGACAGCGAAATGTCCAGATGGTGGGGACCGTCCTTGCCCACCGCGATGAAGGGCAGATTCAGCTGGGCAGAAGGCGCAGCGGAAAGCTCCTTCTTGGCCTTTTCGGCTTCTTCTTTCAGCCGGCCCATGGCGGCGGGATCACGGGTCAGGTCGATGCGGTCGGACTTCTTGAACTCCGCCACAGCGTACTCCACGATGCGTTCATCAAAGTCATCGCCGCCCAGATGGGTGTCGCCGCCGGTGGCCAGCACCGTGAAGGTGCCGTCCTCGATCTCGATGATAGACACATCGAAGGTACCGCCGCCGAGGTCGTACACCAGAATTTTCTGCGGTGCCTCGTTGTCAAGGCCGTAGGCCACAGCAGCAGCGGTGGGTTCGTTGATGATGCGCAGCACATTCAGGCCCGCGATGCGGCCTGCATCCTGGGTGGCCTTGCGCTGGCTGTCGTCGAAGTAGGCGGGCACCGTGATGACCGCTTCGGTCACCGGCTCGCCCAGATAGCTCTCGGCGTCGCGGCGGATCTTGGCAAGGATCATTGCACTGATCTCCTGCGGGGTCAGGTCTTTGCCGTCAATGTGCACCCGATAGTCGGAGCCCATGTGGCGCTTGATGCTGGAAATGGTGCGCCCGGAGTTGGTAGCGATCTGACGCTTGGCCGCGCCGCCCACCAGACGCTCACCGTCTTTCGTGAAAGCCACGACGCTGGGGGTGGTGCGTTCGCCCTCCGCGTTGGTGATGACCACAGGCTTGCCGCCCTCCACCACTGCCACGCAGGAATTTGTGGTGCCCAGATCGATGCCGATCACTTTACTCATACTGTTTCCTCTCTTCGCGGGCCATGCCGCCAACATTTTTTCGCATTTATTTTAGCGCATCCGTGTGACGCTTTTTTAGTCCAATTGTAAAGATTCTATGTCGTAGGCCGTGGACCGGGCAGGCTGCGGGGCGGTCAGTTCCCGGAGAAGCGTGTCTGCTTCTTCCAGCCACTGCTGCGCGTCCGGATCGTCCCCCTGCGCCAGCAGGCGGAACCCCTGTCGGGCCTCTGCTGCAAGGGCCATCGCTTTTTTGGGGGAAGTGTAGCGGGTCTCGGTCTGGGCCATGCGCAGGCACACCTGCGGGGTATATTCGATGTCCGGCATATGGGCAGCGCTCTGCCGGGCCCTGCGATACCAGATGAGTGCCTTGCCGTTGTCGCCCCGGGCGGCGCAGTCATCTCCCAGCGCGATCATGGACAGCACTTCTCCGGCTTCTGCGGCCTTTTTCCACATGCGGCGGGCTTCGGTGCGGTTCTGGCGCACGCCCCTGCCCTTATAAAGACAGGATGCCAGCCGGGAAAGCCCCCGGGCACTGCCCTTATCCGCTGCACGCTCAAAGAACTGCACCGCAAGCTCCCATTTGCCAAGGCTGGCTTCATCCCAGCCGTCCTCCACGTCACTCTCGCCGGGGTCTTCCGGGGTGTGGCCCGCGTGCAGCAGACCGTTCAGCAGAGCTCCGTCCAGCGTAGCCGAACGGCTCCACGGGTCCAGCACCACGCCGTCGATGCCCTCGGTGGACAGGGCCAGCTCCATGGCGTCCTGCAGGGTGTAATCCGCCATAGGCCGGGCGGCGGTGCTGCGGTCAGCGCAGGCAGCAGCGCTGGAAGTGAACAGCGGCAGCCAGGTGCGGCCCTTGTCGTTGCGCAGAGTCCACAGCCGGAGCCCTCCCGCTTTTTCGGCGGGCACCGGGTGCTCCGTCCAGGGGGCTGGGGTGTTGTGGGCGGTCAGGGCCGTATGCAGCGGCACCAGAACATGAGTCTCCATCTCCAGCGCATAATTCAGTGCACTCATCAGGGTCCAGAAGCCCTCTTCGTTCTGGGACTTGTAGAGGTTTTCCACTGCCTGCTCATAGGCCGGGCACCCCGTGCCCGCCGGGCTGTAGGCCGGGGCACTGCTGCGCTTTGCGCGGTTCACCGGGCGGAACCGGATGCCGCCGTCTGTTCGTCTTGCCATCTGCTCACCATTCTTCCGTTACTATATTCTTTATCAGTATAGCAGGAAATGGAAATTTTCTCAACGGGGAACCCTCTCAGTCATTGCTGCGCAATGCCAGCTCCCCCTTTGGGGGAGCTTTTTTCAATGCCTGACCTCCAGATGCATAAGAGCTCGCCCTTCGGGAGAGTTGGCAAACCCAAAGGGTTTGACTGAGAGGGTCATTTCCCTATAGCATTTTGCCATTTTCTGCGCTATAATAGGTAGGATTCCAAGAGCATTACTATAACAATGTAGGAAAGAAGGAGTATCGCCTTGAACAAGATGCTAGGCTATCTGAAGGGCTACAAGCGCGAAAGCGTGCTTGCGCCCCTCTTCAAGATGCTGGAAGCCACGTTCGACCTGTTCGTGCCGCTGGTCATGGCGGACATCGTGAATGTCGGCATCGCCGCCCACGATTTCCACTATATCCTCGTGCGGTGCGGCCTGCTGCTTTTGCTGGCGGCCATCGGCCTTGCCTGCAGCCTGACGGCACAGTATTTCTCCGCGAAAGCCGCTGTGGGCTATTCCACGGCTCTGCGCCACGCGCTTTTTGAGCACATCCAGAGCCTGAGCTTCACTGAGATGGACACCATGGGCACCAGCACCCTCATCACCCGCATGACCAGTGACATCAACCAGGTTCAGAGCGGCCTGAACCTGTTCCTGCGTCTGTTCCTGCGCAGCCCGTTCGTAGTGTTCGGTGCCATGATCATGGCCTTCACAGTCAACGTGAAAGCGGCGCTGATCTTCGTGGTGACCATCCCGCTGCTGAGCGTGGTAGTGTTCGGCATCATGGCGGCCACCCGCCCCCTGTACAAAACCGTGCAGAACCGCCTTGACCGGGTGCTGGGCCTGACCCGTGAGAACCTGACCGGCGTGCGCGTCGTGCGCGCCTTTGACAAAGAGAAGGACGAGATCGATCGCTTCGAGAACGCCAACGACCTGCTGACCAAAATGCAG
The DNA here is from genome assembly GCA_963656875.1 of Barnesiella intestinihominis. Taxonomy (GTDB): domain Bacteria; phylum Bacillota; class Clostridia; order Oscillospirales; family Ruminococcaceae; genus Faecalibacterium. Next base: position 9,330 of record CAVKKE010000062.1, read on the forward strand.
CTCCACGTCGGCCACATCTCCGCCCTGATGAACCCGCTGACCTATGTGCTCATCAACATCGCCATCGTGGCACTGCTTTATGTGGGCAGCATTGAGATCAATGTGGGCGGCATGGCTTCCGGCGACGTCATTGCTCTGGTCAACTACATGAACCAGATCCTTGTGGAGCTGGTCAAGCTGGCCAACCTCATCGTGCAGGTGAGCAAGGCGCTGGCCTGCGCAGGCCGTGTGCAGGCTGTGCTGGACACCAAGCCCGGCATGGCCTTCCCGGCCAAGGTGCTGGGCGAGGTGCCCTCCGAAAAGTCCGGCGACGCCGTGCGCTTTGACCATGTGTCCCTGACCTATGCAGGGGCCGGCGCACCCAGCCTTTCTGACATCAGCTTCACCGCAAAGCGGGGCCAGACCATCGGCGTTATCGGCGGCACCGGCAGCGGCAAATCCAGCCTTGTCAACCTGATCCCCCGCTTCTACGATGCCACTGAGGGCACTGTTGAAATTATGGGCCGTGACGCACGGAACTACCCCCGCGAAGACCTGCGCGGCAAGGTGGCCATGGTCATGCAGAAGGCCCAGCTGTTCGGCGGCACCATCCGCTCGAACCTGCTGTGGGGCAATAAGAATGCCACTGACGCTGACCTCTGGGCCGCACTGGAAACCGCACAGGCAGCGGAATTCGTCAAGGCCAAGCCCCTTGGGCTGGACGAGCCCGTGGAGCAGGGCGGACGCAACCTGTCCGGCGGACAAAAGCAGCGCCTGACCATCGCCCGCGCCCTTGTGGGCAAGCCGGACATCCTCATTCTGGACGACAGCGCCAGCGCACTGGACTACGCCACTGACGCTGCCTTGCGCAAGGCTCTGGCAGCTTTGCCCGGTGACCTGACCGTGTTCATCGTCAGCCAGCGCGCCGCCAGCCTGCAGCACGCCGATCAGATCCTGGTTCTGGATGACGGCAAGCTGGTGGGCATTGGCCGTCATGATGAGCTGCGCCAGACCTGCCCGGTCTACGAGGAGATCTACGAGAGCCAGTTCAAGAAAGGGGATGCGCAGAAATGAGTGCAAAAGCAAAAACAAAGCTGACCCCTGAACAGCGCAAGGCCACCCTGACCCGTGTTCTGGGCAAGATACGCCCCTATTCCCTGTTCGTGGTGTGCAGCCTGATCGTTGCCGCCGTGAGCGTGGGCGCACAGCTGTATATTCCCATCCTCTGCGGCGACGCCATTGACATGATGCTGGGCAAAGGTCAGGTGGACTTTGCCGGCGTCATGGGTATCATCGTCAAAGTTCTGGTGGTGGCGTGTGCTGCCGCTCTGGCGCAGTGGCTGCTGAGTGTGTGCAATAACCGCATCACCTTCCTTGTCAGCCGCGACCTGCGCAACGAAGCGCTGCGCAAGATCCAGACCCTTCCCCTGTCCTACCTCGACAGCCACCCCTCCGGCGATATCGTCAGCCGCATGGTGGCGGATGTGGACACCTTCGCTGACGGCCTGCTGATGGGCTTCACTCAGCTGTTCAGCGGCATCCTGACCATTCTGGGCACCCTGCTGTTCATGCTCAGTGAGAATGTGCCCATCACGCTGGTGGTGGTGTGCATCACCCCGCTCAGCCTTGTGGTGGCAAGCTTTCTCGCCAAGCGTAGCTACAAATATTTTCAGGGTCAGAGCAATGTGCGCGGCGAACAGACCGCGCTGGTCAACGAGATGATCGAGGGCCAGAAGGTGGTGCAGGCTTTCGGCCACGAAGCCGAGAGTCTGGAAGCCTTTGATGAAGTCAACGGCCGCCTGCAGGACGTGAGCCTGAAAGCCATCTTCTTCTCCAGCATGACCAACCCCGCCACCCGTTTCGTGAACAACATCGTGTACGCAGGCGTGGGCCTTGTGGGCGCGCTGTACACCGTACGGGGCGGCATCACCATCGGCCAGCTCAGCGTGTTCCTCAGCTACGCCAACCAGTACACCAAGCCTTTCAATGAGATCTCCGGCGTGGTCACTGAGCTGCAGAACGCTCTGGCCTGCGCCGCCCGCGTGTTCGAGCTGCTGGACGCCGACGATCAGGTGCCCGAAGCCGACAACGCCAAGGTGCTGCAGCCGGACGGCCATGTGCAGCTGGAAAACGTGTCCTTCCGCTACCTGCCCGACCGCCCGCTGATCGAGGGACTGAATCTGGACGTGAAGCCCGGCCAGCGCATCGCCATCGTGGGCCCCACGGGCTGCGGCAAGACCACCCTTATCAACCTGCTCATGCGCTTCTATGACGTCAACGGCGGAGACATCAAGGTGTCCGGCACCGATATTCGGGACGTGACCCGCGCTTCTCTGCGCGGCAGCTACGGCATGGTGCTGCAGGACACCTGGCTGCGGGCCGGCACCGTGCGGGAGAACATCGCCTACGGCAAACCGGACGCCAGCCTTGAGGAGATCGTGGCTGCGGCCAAAGCCGCCCATGCAGACAGCTTCATCCGCCGCCTGCCCGAGGGCTACGACACGGCGATCGCCGAGGATGGCGGCAACATCAGTCAGGGCCAGAAGCAGCTGCTGTGCATCGCCCGCGTGATGCTCTGTCTGCCGCCGATGCTGATCCTGGACGAAGCCACGTCCTCCATCGACACCCGCACCGAGGTGCGCATCCAGAAGGCCTTCGCCCGTATGATGCAGGGCCGCACCAGCTTCATCGTGGCCCACCGCCTGTCCACCATCCGCGAAGCCGACGTCATCCTCGTGATGAAGGACGGCCACATCGTGGAGCAGGGCAATCACGACGAGCTGCTGGCCGCTGGCGGCTTCTACGCCAAGCTTTACAACAGCCAGTTTGAGGGCGTGGAGACCTGAGAAGAGCAGCATATTCAATAGAACCATAAACCCGGGCAGCGTGCAATTTTGCCGCTGCCCGGGTTTTTCACGTCGTTTTTGGGGTGTTTCGCGCAAGTTTGATTTATTCTGGTTCCACTTTATGGTAAATTCGAACCAGAGTGAACAAGCGGCGGGGTGTGCTCTCCCCGCCCCAAAAAGGAGGTCTCTGCATGAAACTGAACCACACCGGCAAACGGCTGACTGCAGGCTTGCTTTCCTGCGCCATGGCCCTCAGCCTGTGCGCCCCTGCGCTGGCAGAAGGGACTGATGTCATCAGCACCCTCTCCGCCGGCGAAACCTATGCGGCCTATGCTGCAGAGGGTTACAGCATTTCCTTTGAAGACGGAAACGGCTACGCCATAAATCTTGATACCGGCGAGCGTGTGACCCATGCCGTTGAGCTGTCCCGCATCCGCATTCATTTTGTGAGCCCTACAGGCGAAGCGCCTCAGGAAGTGATCTTCTGGATCGACTTAGTAGGCAGCCCTATCACTTCACAGTTAGTGCCTTGCACTGATGAAAAAGACTGTTGGTCCTATGATTTCGTGATGCCAGCCAATAATGTGCGCTTTGAAGCAGACTGGGGTGAAACGGGCCTTGTCGGCATCAACAGCGTCAACTTCCCGGACGATGCCTTCCGCCGCACCTATGTGGAGAGCCATGACACGGATAAAAACGGCTCCCTCAGCCAGGCCGAGCGGAACAGCGTGACCGCAATCTCTATTGACAAGAGCCTTGATGCGACAGATATCAAGAGCCTGAAGGGCATTGAGTTCTTCCCGAATCTGACCGGTTTGTACTGCTCCGACAACGCGCTCACCAGTCTGGACGTAAGCAAAAACACTAAGCTGACCGCATTGGTCTGCTCTAAGAATCAGCTCACCCGCCTGGATGTGCGTGAAAACACTAAGCTGCGTGCGTTGGACTGCTCCAAAAACCTGCTCACCAGTCTTGACCTGGGCCAGAACACCGATCTGACCCGGTTGATCTGCTCTAAAAACCAGCTCACCAGCCTGGATCTGAGCAAGAATACCGATCTGAGCAAGTTGGACTGTTCCGACAACAAGTTCCAGATCACAGTGAGCGGAACCGGCCAGTTTGACCTTTCCACCCTGCCGGGCTTTGATGCCAGCAAAGCCAAGTGGCCCGCGGACACTGCCGTGTGGGAGAACATCCTGACCGTGCCGTATGGCACGACCGAACTCTCCTATGAATATGATCTGGGCAACGGAGAGACCGGAACGTTCACCCTCACCTTCGGCGAGATAGAAGAGCCCGACCCTGTCACCCCGGAAGACCCGGAGCACCCCATGGACCCGGATTTCGGCCAGGATGCAGAAGGCAGTTCCGCAGGCGGAGCCATTGCCGCTGCAGCCCTTGGCGGCGCAGCCGTGTGGGGCGGCTATGAGATCACCACCCGGATCATCCTGCACGATCTGCTGCCTGAGGGCGCAGACATCCCTGCCAGCCGCAGCCAGCTTGCGCTGCTGATCTGGACGGAAAAGGGCAAGCCTGAACCCGCTGCACAGCCCGCCTTTGCCGACGTGACAGACCCCGAGACGGCCAAAGCCGCCCAGTGGTGCGTGGAGCAGGGCCTGCTGACCGCGAAAAAGGACGGCAGCTTCGGCTGGACGCCCAAGTACCGCGTGATCCAGGTGTGGAACCAGGCATTCCCCAAGCAGTAAATCAAACGGCAAAAGGCCGACACAACTCCTTCCGTCACAGCTGACGCCGTGCCACCTCCCTCTGTGAGGGAGGCCTTGGCATGGCATCAAGCCTTATCTCTTCGCCAGAGGCTCCCTCATTGAGGGAGCTGTCGAGCGAATGCGAGACTGAAGGAGTTTGCGTCGGCCTTTCTGTTTTCACCCGATCTGCTGCACCACCGGCTCTTCCGGCGGCGGGGTGAGAGTGGAGTGCTCCACGATGAACTGCTCTGCCCGCTGCCGGGCCAGACGCTGGCTCACCTTGCGGGCGTCGTTGGCCGGGAAGGTACGCTCCCCGTCCTGCTTGGCATCCCAGTGCGCAAGGGCTTCGTTCACCTCGGTGCCCGAGGGAGCGAGACCCTCTTTTTCTGCCACCAGCAGCAGCCCCAGCCAGCTGCGCAGCTTGCGCTCTGCCTGTGCGTGGAGCCATGCGCGGAACTCTTCCACCGTCTGCCCCTGCACCTTGAGGAACTGGTCAAAGTTGATGCCGTTGGCCTGCAGGCGCAGGTTGAACTGCCGCTGCTCGGCAAAGTAGTTGCCGCCCACCATCTGCTTGGGCAGCGGGCCTTTCACATTGCCGCCCAGCTGCCACACCAGCTCCTTGCGGGCCCGCTGTTCCGCCTGCACGCACCGCTGGGCCCAGATGTCCCGGGCTACCTGACGGCGCAGCGCGGCTTTGCCCTCGGCGTCGGCAGCGCGTTCCTCATCGCCATGATGGCGGTTGATCTCCAGCTCAATGGTCAGCTGACGGATGGGATGAGGCTCCACAGCCTGCACAAAGCCGGTGTAATCTCCCAGTTTCAGCGGCGGCAGAGCATAGAACTGTGCCCCCGCCCGGAAGCCTTCGGCCCGGTTCACAGCCAGCAGCTCAAAGTCCGGGTCAGTCACCGGCACAAGGCTGTTTTCCTTCACCAGCTGCTCATACAGCGGCGAAAAGCCCTCCAGAATGGTGCGGTTCACCGCTGCCGTCAGCAGGTCGTCTTCGTCCTGCGGCGCATTCCCGGATGCCCGTTCCTCTTCCACGGCGCGGGCCAGTTCCTCCGCGCTGGCTGTAAAAACCAGACGGCAGTCCCCCGGCTCCGCCATGCCAAAATGTTCCAGTTTCATGTTTTGCCCTCCCCTATCAGCGTGCGATGCCCACGGTCAGCACCAGCAGGGCCACGCCCAGCACGGTGTAGAGCACCTCTGCCCCCAGCACCGAGCGGTCACCCTCAACGTACATCTTTTCCGGGTCTTCCGGATCATAATATAAGGTGACGGCGCTGCCCACCGCCAGGTCTTCGCTGCGGGAGGGCTTGGGGTAGTGCAGACGATGGCTGCCCCCAGCCGTGGAAAAGGCCAGCACATAGGCCGCGCCGTCCCGGCTCTGGACGATGCCTTCCACCGTGGCCGACACCTTTTCGCCCTGAGTGCACAGCCTGCGCCGGGCCAGCGCACTGCGCAGCGCCATGTAGAACATGATGCCTGCCCCCAGCAGGAAGATGATGACATTCAGCATTTGAAATTTCCCTCATTTCTCAGTCTGCGCCTAAAAAGCTCTGGCGCGTCTTTTTTATTGTATCACACTTTGGCGGATTTTTCGCTATGCAGCGCCAGTTCAGAGTGCATTAAATTTGAGCAAAAAATTTGTCAGGAAAATTCGAAAAAAGTGCTTGACATTCTCTGGATATCTGGTATAATGACTATCGTTCCAAGCGACGCAGCAAAGAACGAAAACAAAATAAGCGGATATGGCGGAATTGGCAGACGCGTTAGATTCAGGTTCTAATCGGGGCAACTCGGTGGAGGTTCAAGTCCTCTTATCCGCACCATGACGGATATTCTTACAGCAACTAAGATGTTGTAGAATGTTCGTCTTTTTTGTTTGCTAAATAGCGATATCACAAGGGGCGTAGTTCACAACTACGCCTTTTCTTGTATTCACCGACACATCGGGTGTCGGCAGCGGAAGATTTTTAGGAATCTCGATGGTGCCCACGCAGTTATAGTGAATGCGGAGCCGCTGCTCCCATACACCGTTGACCTTTTCGGCATTGAACA
>CAVKKE010000063.1:0-15742 GCA_963656875.1 Barnesiella intestinihominis
ACTCATTCGTCTTTCTTTTTATTTACATCTGTAACACATCTATTGTAATCCTACACTGTACGCATAAGGCAGCGGAAGGCTGCTATTGACGAACGGCCAGAAAAACGATATACTATACTTCAGCGGTGCAGCAGTGCCGCCGGGTGACGGGGTGTTGCGCAGTTGGTAGCGCGCCTGCTTTGGGAGCAGGAGGCCGCGAGTTCGAGTCTCGCCACTCCGATTTGCAAAAGCACGTTGATTCGTTGAGAATTAACGTGCTTTTTTGTTTTGCTGGTAAATATGACGGACGAATTTTTGAAATGTGCGAAGCGAATTAAAAAGCGTGTATCACAACCAACAGCCCAGCTGGTGGATGTTTATTTATTCGCCTTTCAGACGTTTTTTCCACTCAGGCTCTTTGAAGCCGACCAGAACAAAGCTGTCTCCGACCAGTAACGGGCGCTTGACCAGCATTCCATCTGTGGCGAGCAGATGGAGCATTTCTTCTTCGCTCATGCCGGACAGCTTTTCTTTCAGCTGCATCGATTTATAGAGCAGACCGCTGGTGTTGAAGAACTTTTTCAGCGGCAGTCCGCTGACTTTATGCCATGCGGCCAGCTCTTCGGCGGACGGGTTGTCCGTCTTGATGTCCCGGAGTTCATAGGTAATCTGGTTTTCGTCCAGCCATTTCCGGGCTTTCTGGCAGGTGGTGCACTTGGGGTAACAGATGAAAGTAAGCATTCTGATTTCTCCTTTTCAATTTTAAATCAACGGCAGACTGCGCTGCGCAGTGCCATTTGCAGTTTTTCCAGTTCGCCGCTGCCGTCTGTGCGAAGGCGCAGCAGCGGGAGCTCGCACTTTTCCAGGATTTGGTTCTTTTTCTCGTCCCGTTCTGCCTGTTTGCTGCCGGGTTCATGGAAGCGGGTGCCGTCCACCTCGACAGCCAGCACAGGCTGCTTGTCCATCTTATGAAACAGCAGAAAATCAACATGGGTCAGCGGATTCCGGGCGTACAGGTGCTCGTCTTCTGTCAGTGGAGCGTCGTTTTTGACTAAAGTCGCAAGCGAGACATGAACAGCGCAGCCAAAAGCCGAAAACTCCGGTTCAGACAACACCTCCTGGATCAGCGTGTACATCAGGTTCTCGGAGTCATATGCCGACACCCGTCTGTGCTTTTTCAGGTATACCCGGCGCTGCTCGGCATACCCCTGATAGAGCAGATCGAATACGGAGTAGACCTGACTCTGGATGATCTCAAAGCTGTTGTACCCGATATACCGCATCAGGTCGCCGTAGTTTGTGCGGTCATTGCGCGGGTCCTGAGAGGTGACCACAGTCAGCGAGCGGACGGCGCGGGAGACTGCCACATTCAGCATGTGAGGGTCATCCACGAAATCCGTGATCACGTTGTCCACAGAGGTCAGGACGATGGCGCCTTGCTCTCTGCCCTGAAATTTATGTACGGTGTCCACCTCATAGCCTTTTCCCAGCTGCTTTCGGATCGCAGAAGCCTGGTCGCGGTAGGGCGTGATGATGCCAATGCTCTGGTAATTCTTCTGACTGAGCCGAGGAATCACCTCCTGCTGGATCACGTCGATCTGGCGCTGGTTCAGGTGCCTGCGTGCATGATTGCCCGGTGCCGTCCGGTACATGGTCAGCACGTCCGGTTCCCCTCTGTCCTCCGTCATGATGATCAGCTGCCCGTCGTAGAATTTCTGGTTGCAGAAGTTGATGATTTTGGGGTGACAGCGGTAGTGCTCCCGCAGCAGGGTAGCCGGGGCATCCGGCCATGTCTCCAGTGCAGCGGAAAGCAGGCTGTGAGTGGAAAAATGATACCGTTCGTCCAGAGAATGCTTCTGCCAAATAGCGTCACTGGTGCGGATGTCATCTTCCGTCAGCACATTGGGAAGCTGCTTCAAGTCGCCGACGATGACGATGTTCTTCGCGCAGGAAAACGCAAGCACGCCGGTGGCGAGATCGACCTGTGATGCTTCATCCACGATGAGATAATCGTACAGATGGTCTGTGCTCAGAGTGCCTTTGATGGAGTAGGTCGTGCTGAGCACCACCGGATATTCTCGGGTGAACTCTGTACTGTTCCGGCGGAAATCTTCTTTTACGAAGCGCTTCCGGACGTGCTGCCAGGGATACCGTTTGGCCAAATCTGCCCGGAACAGCTGAAGCGATTTTTCTGAGAGCTCGCTCATCTTTTCATCGAATGCATAGTGCTCCAGTCGGCTGGTCAGAGCCTGCTTTTCGCCCTCGAGCTCCCGCCGTTTCGCGGCGTAGAACTGACTTTGCAGATAGGGAACCACCAGCTCCGGTGTGCGCAGAAAGAGCTTTAGAGCCCGGCGGTTGAACCGGAATACGATGGACAGCTTCTGCAAAAGTCCCAGCCGCGTTCCCTGTTCAGTGTACTGTTCAAACTCCAGCCAGAGGGCAAGAATTTTCTGCGAAGAGAGCCGTTCCAGCCCTTCCGCCGGGGCAGCATGATAGGATGCATAATACTCTCCGAAGTAATGCTGTTCCGGTTCCAGCTGCAGAAGCTCCTGATCTATTTCCGCAATGCGGTTCCGGGTGTTGAGCATCTCGTTCAGCTCTTGGGAAAGTGCGGAAGTTTCCGCGTCCAGTTTCTGGCGCTCTTCTTCCGGCAGTTCCCAGCCGCTCATGTCCGGGTAGGCGCCGGTCTGAGATTCCAGAAAGCTCTGTTTATTGGCAAGGCTGCCGAGAAATGCGGTCAGGAATGCGGCGTTTTTCTTTTCCAGTTTTTCCGCAACATTGCGTGTGGCGGAGTTGTTGTTAGAAACGACAGCCACGGTCTTTCCGCTGCGGACGACATTTGCAATGATATTCAGGATGGTCTGGGTCTTTCCGGTGCCCGGCGGGCCCTGAATGATGCTGATCTGGGAGGAAAGCGCCCGCTCCACAGCGGTCTTCTGGCTCTGGTTCAGCCCGAAAGGGTAGATCACAGCCGGGGGCATTTCCGGCGCTTCGCGTTCCTTTTCTGGGTCAAGATAGTCTGCCAGAACGGTCTCTGCGCTGACCTTTTTGACCATGTCATACTGCATGCTCAGAATGTTGACCCCGTTTTCTGTCATCAGGCCGACGGCTGAGGCAGTCTCCTTGAAATACTGGAACGTTTCCCGGCTCTTATTCTCCGCAAGGCAGTTGCGTTCAAGCTGAACCTCCTCCTTCCGGAGCAGGAAGGTTTTCTCCCCACCGCAGGTGATCCGGTAATATGCCCCGAAATCCAGGATCTCACGGGCCCCGCTGAGCACCCGGCCCTTTGCTGCCACGACGAACTGTTCCGGGTCGAGCTGCCCCTGCAGCGGCAGAAGCGTGACATTGCTGCTCTGGAAACGGTAGACCCTTGCAGGTGAACTTTTATAGACCACTTCGCACTTTTCGCCGCAGAACCGGATGCTCTCAACGGCATCGGTCTGATCTTTGCCTTTGATAATGATTAGCTGGTTTTGCGCGTCCATAAGCTTCTCCCTGAGCCGTGAAAGTCTATTTCAACAAAAAACGCCCTGTCTCCCGGCAGAGCATCCATTTCCTCTATGCTGCCGGGACGCACAACACCTGACAGCGTTGTTTTTTATCATATCATACTCCCTTTGAAAAGACAAGAAAAGGTCGTTCGTGCCCTTGTCATTCTGTACAAAAAATATGCACAGACTATGTACAATTGTCTGAATCTGTCGAAACAGTGTTGACTTTTGAAAAAGTTGTGGTATCCTGCAAGTGTAGCTACGGACAATTGAATCAGCCGTCTTGATGCGGATTGTTACTGGAAACAGGCAATACCAAAAGTACGGAACATGTGTGGACACTGGCACAGGTTTTGCTATTTTGGGATTGGCTGTATTTTTTTTGTCCTTTTTTGCGCAAAAATGCGATAAAACGTAAAAACGCTGCCCTGCGGCAGGCGGAGGAAACACCGTTGAAAATTGCAAAGGTTCTGAACAACAATATCGTCATCGCGGTCAACGAGCGCGGCGAAGATGTCATTGCCATGGGCTGCGGAATCGCCTTTGGCAAAAAGCGCGGCGATGTGCTGGACTCTGCCAAGGTGGAGCGGCTCTTCACCAACAGCGTGCCGGAGCTTTCCGGCCGGTTCGAAGAGCTGGCAAAGGCCATCCCGGCGGAGTACATCGAAGCAGCCGAAAAAGTGATCGCCATGGCAAAGATGCAGCTGGGCAAGGAGCTGGCAGATAACCTGTATCTGTCGCTGGCCGACCACATCTATTTTACCATTCAGCGGTGGCACAGCAAAATGCTGATCCGGAACCGTCTGCTGCTGGAAACGCGGATGCTCTACCCGGACGAGTTCCGGGCCGGGCAGGATGCAGTTAGATACCTGGACGAGCGGTTCGGCGTCGATCTGCCGGAAGACGAAGCAGCCTTTATTGCTCTGCATTTCGTCAATGCAAGCATGGGGATGCAGATGAACGAGACCGTGCAGATCACCCAGATCGTGCAGGAAGTCAGCAGCATTATCCGTAACTATTTCCATTTGGAATTCGACCCTGATTCTCTGGATTATTTCCGTATGGTCACCCACATCAAATTTTTTGCGCAGCGTATCGTTGCGGGCACCTCGCTGACCTCGGACGAATCGGACATCCAGCTCTATGAGATGGTGCGCCAGAAATACGAACAGTCTTTTGCCTGTGTGCAGAAGATCGTCAGCTATCTGGAAAAGCAGTACCACACCGCCGTTTCCGGCACTGAGCAGATGTACCTGACCATTCACGTCGAGCGTGTGCGCCGCAGCATACAGGAAAAACGTAAGGAGAAACTGTTATGAATGCAGATAAACTTGCCGAACAGATCGTAAAAGAAGTCGGCGGCAAAAACAATATCAAAGAGATGTTCCACTGTGTCACCCGTCTGCGCTTCTACCTGAAAGACCGCAGCGTCGTGGACGAAGAGCGCATCAAGAAGCTGGACGGCGTGCTGGGCGTGCAGTTCGCCACCGACCAGCTGCAGATCATCATCGGCAACGAGGTGGGCACTGTCTACAACGCCATCATCAACAAGGTGGGCTTCGTCATGGACGACGCCACCGCCGAGAAGAAAAAGAAGATGCGCATCGGCGGCATCTTCGAGACTATTTCCGCCATCATCCTGCCGGTGATCCCCGCTATGGCAGGCACCGGCATCCTCAAGGGCATCATCACCATCATGACCAGCTATCTGGGCTTTGATTCGGCGTCTACCCTCATCAAGATGATGACCATCGCCGCCGACTGTGTGTTCTACTTCCTGCCCTTCTTCATTGCATGGTCGGCTGCAAAGCGGTTCAAGACCGACACGGCTCTGGCCCTGATGTGCGCAGGCTTCATGCTGTACCCCACCATGACTGCCGGTCTGGCCGAGGGCGCTTCCCCCATGGTGCTGTTCGGCCTGCCCATCCCCTTTGTCAAGTACGCATCCAGCAGCATCCCCATCATCCTGACCGTGCTGGTGCTGAAATACGTCTACCAGTTCTTCGATAAGATCATCCCCCAGATGCTCAAACTGGTCTTCGTGCCCATGTTCACCGCTCTGGTCATGTGCCCCATCGCTCTGGGCGTCACCGGCCCCATCGCAAACTACATCAGCAAGGGCATTGCATGGCTGTTCACCGGTATGTTCTCCGTTTCTCCGCTGCTGGCCGGTGCTGTTATCGGCGCTACCCGTTCTCTGCTGGTCTTTACCGGTATGCATCTGTCCCTTGGCGCTGTCTGCCTGCAGAACATCACCCAGTACGGTTATGACTACATCCTGCCCGTGAACACCATGGGCACTCTGGCCATCGTCGGCACCTGCCTGGGCGTCTGGGTCAAGGCAAAGAAGGAAGAAAATAAGTCCGTTGCAATGTCCGCCTTCATCTCCTCCTTCATCGGCATCACCGAGCCGGGCATCTACGGCGTCCTGCTCAAGTACAAGAATGCTCTGATCGCTGATATCATCGCTGGCGGCGTGGCTGGTGCTTTCGTCGCTGTGGGCGGCGGCCATGCTACCGCATACGTCAACTCCTGCATCCTGTCCCTGCCCGTCTTCGTGGGCGACGGCTTTATTTTCGTCTGCATCGGCATGGCGATCGCCGCTGCTCTGGGCTTTGGTCTGGTCATGGTCATGGGCATCGATGAGGGCGATGACGCCCCCAAGGCAACCGCTTCCACCCCTGCTCCCGCAGCTGTTCCCGCCGGTGAGACCGTCACCGAGACCGCCGCAGCTCCTGCGGACGGCACCCTGCTGCCCCTGAGCGAAGTTTCCGACAATGTGTTCGCTGCCGGCACTCTGGGCCAGGGCGTGGCTGTTGAGCCCGCTGACGGCAAGTTCTACGCTCCCTTCAATGGCACCATCGGCACCGGCACCGGCGGCCACGCAGTGTGCCTCGTATCCAACAACGGCATGGAGCTGCTGATCCACATTGGCATTGACACTGTGAACCTCAAGGGCAAGCATTTTGACATCAAGGTCAAGGAGGGCGACAAGGTGAAGGCTGGCGACCTGCTGGCTGATGTGGATGTGGCTGCAGTCCGCGCTGAGGGCTACAAGACCACTACCCCCATCGTCGTGACTAACAGCGACGACTATCTGGATGTGTTCGCAGCAGCCGAGAGCGGCAGTGTCCGCCACGGCGACAAGCTGCTGACTGTGATCAAGAAAGGATAAGAGCTATGGAAAACGCACGTTATACCTTCCCGGAAGGCTTCCTCTGGGGCGGCGCGGAAGCTGCCAACCAGTGTGAGGGCGCATGGAACGAGGGCGGCAAGGGCATGACCATTCAGGACTGCCTGCCCTACCGCAATGTCGGTGTGGCGGATTTTACCAAGCAGTTCGCCTACAGCACCGCTGATCTGGAAGCCGCCCTCAAGGCCGGCCCCGAGGACAACTATCCCAAGCGCCACGGCACCGACTTCTATCACCACTATAAAGAGGATATCGCCCTGATGGCTGAGATGGGCTATAAGGTGTTCCGCACCTCCATCTGCTGGAGCCGCATCTTCACCGATCCCCGGGACGAAAAGCCCAACGAAGAGGGCATCGCTTTCTACGAGGATGTGTTCAAGGAGTGCAAGGCCCATGGCATCGAGCCGCTGGTCACCCTGAGCCACTATGACCCGCCGCTGGCCCTTGTGACCGACTTCAACGGCTGGGCATCCCGCGAGGTCATCGACCTGTTCCTCAAGTATGCCAGGGTCTGCTTTGAGCGTTTTGGCAAGTACGTCAAATACTGGCTCACCTTCAACGAGGTGGACGCCATGCTGCGCCACTCGGTCACCAGCGGCGCGCTGATCCCGGACCGCTTCCCGGGCCAGAACTTCGACCAGATCGTGTATCAGGCTATGCACCATCAGATGGTGGCCAGCGCACTGGCCGTCAAGCTGGGCCACGAGCTGTGCCCCGGTTCCATGATCGGCTGCATGATGACCCGCCTGTGCTTCTACGCCTACACCTGCAAGCCGGAAGACAATCTCGCCACCCAGCAGCGGATGCGCGGCATCTACCGCTATGTGGACATCCAGGTCTTCGGCGAGTATCCCCGTTACCTGCTCAAGGAGATCGAGCGCAAGGGCCTGCACATTGAGATGCAGCCCGAGGACGCCCAGATCCTGAAAGAGGGCACCGTGGACTTTGTGAGCTTCAGCTACTACATGACCAGCTGCATGGCCGCCAACACCGACGGTCTGGAGATGTCCCCCGGCAACACGGTCAACGGCGTGAAGAACCCCTATCTGACCGCCAGCGAGTGGGGCTGGCAGACCGACCCCATCGGCCTGCGCATCTCTCTGGTGGAGCTGTACGACCGCTTCCGTAAGCCGCTGTTCATCGTGGAGAACGGTCTGGGTGCCCGCGACACCCTGACCGAGGACGGCAAGGTTCACGACCCCTACCGCATCGAGTACCTCAAGGAGCATGTCAAGGCCATGAGCGATGCTATCAACATCGACGGCGTGGATCTGATCGGCTACACCTGGTGGGGCTGCATCGATCTGATCTCTGAGTCCACCCGCCAGATGTCCAAGCGCTACGGCTTTGTGTACGTCGATCTGGACGACGAAGGCCGCGGTACCTATAAGCGCTACCGCAAGGACAGCTTCTACTATTATAAAAAGCTCATTGCGGCCAACGGCAATGTGGACGCAGTGGAAGAGTAAACGCTGAACTGTTAAATTTTTTCGTGCCGCCTTGACTTTTGCGCGAAAGTGCATATACTAAAGGTAGGCACATGGAAAAATTGGTCAAGATCTTTCCAACGGCTCACAAAGACGAAGCCCCCCGGTAGTGCAAGTACCGGGGGGCTTCTTTGGGCTTACTGTCCCTTGCGATGACTGTCAAGCCACTTGCACAGACGGTCGGCCACAATCTGCGCTGCGACAGCCACAATAAAATTGGTCAAGATTTCTATCATTCGGCTCACCTCCCTTCTGTTGCCAGAATGGGAAAGGACAGCACATCCAGTATAACACAAAATTCGAAAGCACACAATTTTGGAGAAACAAAGTCGGAGCCGAAAGGCTTCGGCTTTTTCTTTTCCCGGTCTTAGTTTTGTTCTTTTTTTATTTACAAACAGTACCTTGACACCGAAATATCCGTCTTGTAATCTGAAAGGGTATTCTAAATTTAAGGGAAAGGCCGTGAACTCCTCCAGTCGCTTACGCGACAGCCCCCTCGGGGAAGGGGCCTCTGGCGAAACCGGAAGTTTTTTTGTCAAAAGAGAAACTTCCCCGTTTTGCCAAGGCCTCCCTCACTGAGGGAGGTGTCACCGAAGGTGACGGAAGGAGTAAAAAGCGAGCCGCGGCAAACAGGAAAGGAGCAGCTACCAATGGATCATTTGCAGAATGTGATGGGATATTTTGACCAGCAGCAGCCTTTGTGCGCTGAACATGACCGCATCCCCAAAGACCTCTACCGCGAGTTCGGGGTCAAGGCGGGTCTGCGCGACGAAAACGGCAAAGGCGTGCTGGCGGGCCTGACCAACATCTCCGACATCCGGGCCTTCCAGTATGTGGACGGTGTGAAGAAGCCTGCCGACGGCCAGCTGCTCTACCGCGGTTATGACGTGAAAGACCTCATCCGGGGTTCCAGCGGGAGCCGCTTTGCCTTTGAGGAAGCGGGCTATCTGCTGCTGTTCGGTGAGCTGCCCACCCCCGAAAAGCTGGATGAGTTCTGCCGGGTGCTGGGCGAGTGCCGCACTATGCCCACAAACTTTACCCGCGATGTCATTATGAAAGCACCCAGCCACGACATCATGAATTCCATGGCCCGCAGCGTGCTGACGCTGGCATCCTACGACCCCATGGCCGCAGACCTTTCAACCCCCAACGTGCTGCGCCAGAGCATCCAGCTGGCGGGCATCTTCCCCATGCTGGCAGTGTACGGTTACCATGCCTACAACCACTATGAAAAGGACGGCAGCATGTACATTCACCGCCCGGACCCGGCGTTGTCCACCGCTGAAAACTTCCTGCGGATGCTGCGCCCGGATATGAAGTACACCGAGCTGGAAGCCCGGGTTCTGGATGTAGCCCTGCTGCTCCATGCCGAGCACGGCGGCGGCAACAACTCTACCTTCACCACCCGCGTGGTCACTTCGTCGGGCACCGACACCTACTCGGCGATGGCCGCTGCCCTGTGTTCCCTGAAGGGCCCCCGCCACGGCGGTGCCAACCTGATGGTCATGCAGATGATGCAGAACATCCGCGACAACCTGCACGATCAGGAGGACGACGAGGAACTGGAAGTTTACCTGAAAAAGCTGCTGCACGGCGAAGCCTTTGACCGCAAGGGGCTCATCTACGGCATGGGCCACGCAGTATACTCGCTGAGCGACCCCCGCGAGGTGGTGTTCAAGGGCTATGTGGAGCAGCTGGCCCACGAGAAGGGCCGGGACAAAGACCTTGCCCTGTACAACAAGATCGAGACGATGGCCCCGCAGCTGATCGCGGAGGAGCGCAAGATCTTCAAGGGCGTCAGCCCCAATGTGGACTTCTACAGCGGCTTTGTGTACGACATGCTGGGCATCCCCATGGAGTTGTACACTCCGCTGTTCGCCGTGGCCCGCGTCATGGGCTGGAGCGCTCACCGCATCGAAGAGCTGCTCAGCGCCAACAAAATCATCCGCCCGGCCTACAAGAGCCTTGGCGGCACCCACGAATACGTCCGCCGCAGTGAACGATAAGCGGCAGGGAGGCAGACCATGAGCATTGAACGCAACCACCCCGCAGAATGGTTTTTCCTGCACAATTTTGACGTTGACAAGGTGTTCAGCACCATCCAGAGGGCAGACTATCTGGTGCTTTATTACATCCGGATGCAGGCTGAGCAGAACCCCGGTGGCAAGGTCTATCTGGCCGACCTCGCCGCGGTCATGGGCCTGAAGGTGACTGAACTGTCCAAGGAGGTAGAAAAGCTGCAGGACAAAGGCCTCGTGGCCTGGAAGACCGACCGCGACGCAGGCCGCACTTATGTGGAGCTGTCCAGCAAGGCCGTGGAACTGATGGCGGAAGAGCACGACTTTATGAAGCGCTGCTACGACCGCCTGCGGGCAGAACTGGGCGATGCCGAGCTGCGCCGCACGGTGGAGACCATGCAGAAGGTGACTGCCATCCTGAAAGATGAGCGGGAAAAGAACAGCTGAGGCTGGAGCATTCTGCAATACAAAAAGCCCGCTTGACAGGCGGGCAGAAAGCTACTATACTAAAAACAGAAAACGGAAAAGGTGCTGCGCCTGACAGCCAGCCCCTTACCGCATATCACTCACAAAAAGCGAGTAACCGTATCCGGTTGGGGAACTAGAAGGCGGTCATTCGCTTTTTTTGTTGTCATCGTTCTGCCTGTCGTGGGACATTTTCCACGCGATATCAAATGTAGTGTTGACCACACTGACGATCAGCGCACCAACTGCGACCAGAAGGGTCAGCAGCAGTAACAGTTCCGACAATGTCATGGGACATTCCTCCTCTCTCGCATTGCACGAGTGGGAGGTTCAACTTCAAAAAGCCAGCCTCCCGGCAATCCGTTCATTCCATGGAAGCATGAAACGAGCTGATACCGGCAAGGGAGCCGCCTGCGTTCAGAACACAGCACCTATCCACCGCTTTTCAGCGGCATGTTCAGTTTAACATACTTTTCGACAAAACACAATGACCCCGCTCCTGTTCTCCACAGGGGCGGGGTCTTGCTGTTGAAAGTTTACTTCCTCGCGATCATCTCGGTATAGGCCAGCACCAGCGGCCCCACACCCTTGGCGTCATTGCAGACCACCGGCTCACTGAAGTAGTAGGCCAGAGAGCCGTCACGGTGGTCCTTGCCGCCCAGACCTGCCACAAGGCAGATGCCGTCCAGCTGCAGGCTGCCGTCCTGGTTCTTGGACAGGTACTTGTCGCAGGTGCCGTAGAAAGCTTTTTCGGCCCATGCGGCCATGCGCTTAGGCAGGTAGCCCAGACGCACGCCCTTGAGCACGGCATAGGCGAACAGGGCCGTGCCGCTGGTCTCGAGGTAGTTGCCCTCCACGCCGGGGTGGTCCATCACCTGCCAGAACATGCCGGTCTCCTCATTCTGGAACTTGTGCACGTCCTCGATGGTCTGTTTCAGCATGGCCATGATGCCGCGGTACTCGTTGTACAGCTGCTCGTCCATGCGCTCCAGCACGTCCACCATGGCCACCATGAACCAGCCCATGGCACGCAGCCAGAAGTTGGGGCTGCATCCGGTGACGGGGTCGGCCCAGTACATCTCGCGGCTCTCGTCATAGCCGTGGTAGTACAGGCCGGTCTTTTCGTCCCGCATGTGCTTTTTGATGTTCATGAACTGCTTGTAGCTGTCGATGCAGCCCTGCATCTTGTTGAAGCGGGTCTCGTATTCCATGTAGAAGGGCTGGGCCATGTAGGTGCCGTCCAGCCACACCTGCCAAGGGTAGATGTCCTTGTGCCAGAAGTTGCCCTCTTTGGTGCGGGGCTGGGTGGCCAGCTGGCTGCGGATGGTGTCAATGGCCTTGCGGTACTTCTCATCGCCAAAGATATCGTACAGCACGAACAGGTTCTTGCCCTGATTCACATTGTCCAGGTTGTACTCTTTGGGGTCGTAGGTCTTGATGGAGCCGTCCTCCTGCACGAAGTAATCAATGAAGCTCTTGGAGAAGTTCAGGTACTTCTCGTCGCCGGTGGTCTTGTACAGGCTCAGGCAGGCGGTGATCATGCAGCCGTCGATGTAGTTCCATTTGTTGGGCTTGCCGCTGCACACCTTCTCGATGTTCCACATGGGGGCTTCGGCGCTGGAATTGGCGATCAGGTAGTCCACATAGTCGCCCAGCATGGCGAGAATTTCTTCATGGGTCATGGTATCAGTCCTCCTCAAAATGGCCGACGTTTGCAAACTGCAGGCGTTCGCCCTCGTAGCCCTCGATCTTCACGTTGTGCAGGTCGATCTCCTTGACGTTCTCGGCGTAGATGGCCAGCTTCTTCACATGGGGGCGGTTGTCCGCCATGGCCGCCTGACCAGCTTCGGCGTTGGGGTCAAAGGTGATGGTGACGTTCTTCATGGAGACGCGCTCGATGGGCTGCTCCGGCAGACCGTCAAAGTAGCAGCCTGCGAACTGTGCGTCGGTGGCCACGATGTTCTCCATGGTCAGGCTGCCCAGCTTCGGGGTGTACTCGTCCACGGGCATGGCGTCGCGGCACTGCACATAGGGGCCGTGGCCGTCCGGGTCGCAGAAGTAGAACATGTTGATAACGAACGGTGTCTTGACGCCGCGCATCTCCATATTGCGGAACACCAGACCGTCAATGACGGCGGTGTTGCCGCGTCCGCGGCGGGTCTTGACCCGCAGGCCGCGGTCAGTGTGATCCATCAGGCACTGGGTGACCACCATGTCCTTCACGCCGCCGCTCATCTCGCTGCCGATGACGATGCCGCCGTGGCCCTTGTCCAGCAGGCAGTTGCGGATGACGGTGTGCTCGCAGCTCTTTTTCAGCTTCATGCCCAGGAACACCTTGCTGGCCTTCATGGCGATGCAGTCGTCGCCCACATGGATGTTCACGCCGATGATGCGGGTGTACTCGCAGCTCTCGGGGTCGATGCCGTCGGTGTTGGGGGCGTTGTAGGGATTGTTGATGTTGAAGTTGAGCAGGTCAAGGTGCTTGACGAAGATGGGGTGAATGGTCCAGGAGTAGCTGTTCTGCACTGTGATGCCGTGCAGGCAGACATTCTCGCTGTCCACAGCGGCCACAGCGCGGGGACGCCATGCGATGCGCTTGACCTTGGGGTTGACCCACCAGTCGCCGTTCTCAGCGTCGCAGTCCAGCGTGCCCTCGCCGGTCACGACCACATCGTGCACCTGCGTGATGTTCAAAAGGCCTGCAAAGCTGTTCAGAGGGTTGCCCTCCCAGCCGGTCAGGTAGTATTCGTCCACCTCGTTCTCGCTGGGGATGACGCCGGGCAGAATGGGGTAGTGGGTGCGGTCATTGTCACCCAGCAGCACGGCACCCTTCTCGAGATAAAGGGTGGTGTTGCTCTTCATGAACAGGCTGTAGGTGCGGTAGCGGCCAGCGGGCACATACACTGTGCCGCCCTTGGGGCAGGTGGAGAGTGCAGCCTGCAGCTTGCCGGTGTTGTCCGTGGTGCCGTCGGCCACCAGACCGTAGCGGGATGCATCCACGAAGAAGGTCTCAGCTTCGGTGGTGAAATTCAGAGTCAGGCTTTCGCCCTCGGCCTGCACGCCCACGGTGTATTCGGTGCCGGGCAGCAGGGAGAACAGGGAGAACACGTTGGTCTCGCAGGCGTCGTAGACGACCTCACCGTTCAGGGTGACGGTGAACGGATGGGCCGGACGGTAGCACAGGCCGTTTTCCAGCTCGAAAACAGCGCTGCGCGTCATGGAACGAATGAGCGACAGATTCATGAGAGAACCTCCTGTATCGAATGGTTTTGTCTTGCCCGCAGGGAGCGGACATGATATGATAAAGCTAGGATGATAAGGTTAGCGGGCTCGCCCTCTCAGTCTCGCATTGCTCGACAGCTCTCCCAAAGGGAGAGCCCTTGGCAAAACTGGAAACTTGACCGTACTGCCAAAGCCTCTCACTTTGGGAGAGGTGGCATTGCGTTAGCAATGACGGAGAGGGCGAGGAGGCTGACAATGAGGAAGCATTATGAAATCAGAACGTGAAAAAATTGCGGGCAAGGTGGCTGCAGCCACCCTGCGGCTGAGCGGAGAACAATATACACTGGAACCCGGCGAGGAAAACTGCTTTGTCCTGCTGGTGTCCGAGGGCAGCTTCCTGCTGCGATACAGCGGCGAGACGGTGGTGCTCAACCCCGGCAGTGCGGTGCTGCTGGGCCCGGGCGGCGGAAGCCTTGCCCCGGCGGGCAGCGCTGCGTCCGAGCTGACCGGGTGCCGGTTCCCGCAGGCCATGCTGCATGAGCTCAAGGCCACAGCGGGCCGGGATTTTGCCCGGATGTTTTTGCCGCAGGAGCAGACGGTGCTGTATGGCCCGGTGCAGTGGTGCCGCCGCCTGCGCACGCTGCTGGAAATGATGGCCAGCGCCATGGGAGAACAGGACAACCCGGCCCCGCTGTACCTGCTGCTGATCCTGCACTATGTGGAGCAGGAGTGGACAGCGGAGAGCGGTGCCGCTGCCCGGCCCCACAACGAGACCGTGGAGCAGATCTGCGCCTACCTTGCAGCTAACTACCGGCAAAAGTTCTCCCTCACCGAGGTGGCGGCAAAGTTCTACCTTTCGCCTTACTACCTCAGCCGCCTGTTCCGGCGGGTGACGGGGCAGTCCATCGTGGATTACATCAACAACCGCCGCATCGAGGCCGCCCAGAAGCTTCTGGAGAACACCGACCTTTCCATCAGCGCAGTGGCGGAGCAGACCGGCTTTGCCAGCGCGGCCCACTTCCGCCGCGTGTTCCGCGAGGTGATGGGCACCGGCCCGCTGCAGTACCGGAAAGAGAGTAGGAAATGATGTATTTCACTGCGTGAAACATGATGCAGCCCTGTCTGCCTGCGGCAGATGATGTGTGCCTTGCGGCACATTGCCGCGAAGCGGCTCATCATGTTTTCGAAGAGAACACATCATTGCGAAGCACATCATGTTCCGCCAGCAGCGGAATGCATCATCAAAAACACCCCCTGCGCCATCTACGGGAACGGCACAGGGGGCGTTTGTATCAGATATCAGCAGTCCGCTGTGCTCAGCAGGGTCTTAGCCCTTGACGGCACCAGCAGAGATACCTTCAACGAACTGATCCTGTGCACAGAAGAAGACGATCAGCTGCGGCAGGATGGAGATCAGAGACAGAGCCAGGATCTTGTTCCATGCGAAACCGGTATCACCGTCCATGGACAACTTGACGAACAGGGACATCGGGTACTTGCCGGGGGTGCTGACGTAAAGCAGCGGGCCCATGAAGTCGTTGCAGCTCCACATGAACTGGAACAGTGCGCAGGAGACCAGCGCCGGAGCCAGCATGGGAACGATGACCTTGTACAGGGTCTGGAAGGAGTTGCAGCCGTCAATGGCAGCAGCCTCGTCCAGGTCGCGGGGAACATTGCGCATGAACTGCACCAGCTGATACACAAAGTAGGTCTCGGTTGCAAATGCGCAGTGCACCCAGATGGCCAGATAGTAGGGGCTGTCCACCCAGCCGAACTTGTTGTACAGCAGGAACTGCGGCACGTTCAGAACGACCTGGGGCAGGAACAGGGTGGCCAGCATGATGCTGAACAGGATCTTGCGGCCGGGGAAGTCGAAACGACCAAAGC
>CAVKKE010000064.1:0-15556 GCA_963656875.1 Barnesiella intestinihominis
ACGGCGGCACGATTCCTATTGGCTTTAAGGTGGACGAGGAGAAGTTCTTTCAAATTGACCCGCTAAAAGCTCCCTTTGTGGTAGAAGTCTTCCAGCGTTACAATGAGGGCGCGACCATGAAGGAGCTGATGAACTGGCTGAACGACAGTGGCGTGACCACCTTTCTATCGCCTCCCGCATAGTAGTCTACATCTATTATACGGGAAGCCTTTAGGTGGCTCAAATATTCGCTGTCATTTTACTGAAAAGTGGCTCAAGTATATATTAGCATTCACAACAAGGATTTGTTTGAGGAAGTGCAGCTAAAAATCAAAAAGAACAGCCGCGCTCCTGCCCGACACAAGGCCGAGGACGATTACCTGCTTACCACCAAGCTGTTCTGCGGAATGTGCTGTGCGATGATGTTCGGCGAGTGCGGCACAGGCCGGAACAAGGTCGTCCATCATTATTATAAGTGTGCCACCGCGAAGCGTTTCAAGACCTGCAAGAAAAAGACCGTCCGTAAGGAATGGCTGGAAGATTTGGTCGTAGCTGAAACCATAAAGCTGATTCAGGACGATGCCGTGATTGATGCCATCGTTGCGGAAGTGATGGAGTTGCAAGATCAGGAAAACACCACGCTCCCTTTGCTGGAAAAGCAGATGCGCGAGGTTGAAAATGGCATTGAAAATATGCTGAACGCCATCCAAGCAGGTGTGCTGACAAACTCTACCAAAGCGCGCTTGGAAAAGCTGGAAGCCCAGCAGAAAGAACTTGAGGTTCGAATTGCCGAAGAAAAAATCGCTCGGCCACGGTTGAGCGAAAATCAGGTTCGGTTCTGGCTGACCCGGTTCCGCAAGCTCGACCCGAACGTGAAAAGCCACCGGGAAACGCTTATCAATACATTCGTGAACGCTGTTTATCTTTATGATGAAAAAGTTTTGATTACGTTCAACTACAAAGACGGCACAAAAACTATCACTTTCGATGAAATTGCCGCCAAAGATGCCCCAGAGGGCAATGGTTCGGATTTAGGTTGCTTCGCTCCACCAAGAGAACGCTTGTGTAGAAATGCACAGGCGTTTTTCTTTTATACAAACAAACTCACGCAAGCGAGTGGATGAGAACAGCATCGGCCGCCGCCATACGTCCCGGCGGCAAAAAAGCCCCTGCGGGGCTTTTTTAGATGCGCGGCTTGCGCAATCCACCCGCGCCCACCAAAAAAGCTCAACGTACTAAGGTGCGTTGAGCTTTTTGTTTTATGTTCACTTCCAACGCGCATGGCGGGTGGATGAGAACAGCTGCGGCGACGTCGCTGAATACGGCGCAAAAACAGCCCAGTGGGCTGTTTTTAGCAGCGCGGCTTGCGAATCCACAGCTTCCCGCACACAGTCGTTGAGGTGGGGCTGGATTTTTGTTTTGCTGTTTTCAAGCCGTGGACGGCCCGATCTTCACCGGGGCCGCCGGCATCATGTCAATGACATTGCCGCTGCGCTGGCGGCAGAGAAAAAGAAAATCAGCAAGGCCCCGGAATGCTCCTTTTCAAGGGATGCATTCCGGGGCCTTTTTTCTTTCTTAGTGGTTCAGGAATTCCGGTTCCAGAAGCTGGATCTTCGCGCCCGAAAAATCCAGGATGCCTTCGTCCCGCATCCGGCACAGCTCCCGGGACAGGGCGCTGCGATCCACACAGAGGAAATCTGCCAGTTCGGTGCGGCTGTAGGGCAGGCTGTAGCAGCCCTTTGCATCCGGGGTCAGCGTTTGCAGATAGATCTTCAGCCGGTCGCGCAGGCGTTTCTGGGCCAGGATGCGCACCTTGGTGTTGAAGAACAGCAGCTGCCGGGCCATATCCTGCATCAGATTGGCCGTCACCTGCATCCGGCAAGGGCAGGTCAGCGTCTTCTGAGACATCAGAGCGCTGAAATCCAGCAGCATCACGGTGCAGTCCGAACCTGCCCGCAGGCATACCGGGCTGGTGGTCCAGCCGGTGCAGGCCAGCTCTGCACCAAACACCTGCCCACCCACAAAGCGGCAGATGCTCACCTGATTGCCGTTTTCGTCATAGAGGAACTCTTCCATGGTGCCGTCCAGCAGCACACCGGTGTTGCGGGTCTGCTCCCCCAGCTCCACGATGTGGGCGCTGCGGGGGTAGGTGTGGACACTGGCATTCAGGCAGCTGAGCACCTCTTTATATTTGCGCGGCTGGATGCCATTGAACATACCGCATTGTTGTAAAATCGAATAATATTGCTCCATGTCAAATTCAAAATTGTGTTTGCCGTTGCCATAACAACGGACGCATTGAGATAGTTGTGTTAAACTAACGGTTAGTGCTGTCTAATTTATTGACAGCTTTATTATACGGAATAAAGTTTGAATTGTCAAACCCTACAGATTACAGGGTTGATTTTGAAGGAGTGACACAATGCTTTCGTTGGGTATGGATCTGGGCACCTCCACGGTCAAGCTGGTGCTGCTGCGGGACGGCACCACAGCAGCGCAGTGGATGGCGGTGCATCACGGCAGGCCGTTCGACTGCCTGCGTCAGGGGCTGGTAGGGCTGGGCCTGCCGCCGGACGAGCCGCTGGCCGTCTGCGTCACCGGCAGCAACGCCGAAGCCCTGCTGGAACACACTGCTCTGCCCGCGCTGGGGGACATTCCCGCCATCGTGGAAGGCGTGCGCCGCATGGTTCCCGGGGCCGGTTCGGTCATTGAAATTGGCAGTCAGGGGGCCCGGTTCATCACCGGGCTGGGCAGCCGGGCCCCGCAGTTTGCAGCCAATGAGCACTGCGCCGGCGGCACTGGCTCGTTTTTTGAAGATCAGATGTCCCGCGTGGGCTGCAGGCCGGAAGACTATTCTTCCCTTGTGGAGCAGGCCCAAAGCGTGCCGCGCCTTTCCGGCCGGTGCGCCGTGTTCGCCAAGACCGACATCATCCACCGCCAGCAGGAGGGCGTGTCCACGCCGGACATCCTGCTGGGCCTGTGCTACGCCATGATCCGCAACTACAAGGCCACCATCGTGCGCCGCCTGCCGGTGGAAAAGCCCGTGGTGTTCTGCGGCGGCGTCACCTGCAACAGCGGCGTCAGCCGGGCCATCCGGGAGGTGTTCGGCCTGGCGGAGGATGAGCTCATCATTCCCGAAGATGCCCGGTTTGAAGCCGCTCTCGGTGCAGCCCTCAAGGCAGAGGGCCAGTTCACCCCGGCTCAGCTGGACGAAGCTTTCGCCCGCGCCACAGCCTCCCGCCGGGCCGCTGGCAGTCTGTCCAAGCTGGAACTGCGCCCCGGCACCGACCTGTCTGAACCGAAAGCCACCGGCGTCATCCCGGCGAAAGGCTGCGCTCTTGGCATTGACATTGGTTCCACCAGCACTGACCTTGTGCTGGTGGGCCCGGAGGGCGAGCTGGTGGACTTCCAGTATCTGCGCACCGCAGGCGACCCGGAAGGAGCCGTCCGCAAGGGCCTTGCCAGCATCCGGCAGCGGTTCGGAGAAGTCCGTTTCACTGCGGTGGGCGTCACCGGCTCCGGACGTGAGCGGGTGGGCAAACGCATCGGTGCAGATGCCATCCGCGACGAGATCACCGCGCAGGCCAAAGGCGCTGCTCACTGGGTGCCCGAGGTGGACACCGTGTTCGAGATCGGCGGGCAGGACAGCAAATACATCAGCATCCAGAACGGCGAGGTCGTGGACTTCCAGATGAACAAGATCTGCGCTGCCGGTACCGGCTCTTTCGTGGAGGAGCAGGCCGCACGCATGGGCATCCCGCTGGCCCAGTTCGGTCCGCTGGCCCTGAGTGCAGAGCACCCGGCGGCACTGGGCGAGCGGTGCACTGTGTTCATCGAGACAGCCATCGCTTCCGCTGCCGCCGAGGGTGCTTCGCAGGCGGAGATCGCAGCAGGCCTGTGCCACTCCATCGTGCAGAACTATCTGCACAAAGTGGTCGGCTCCAAGCCCGTGGGCCAGCACATCGTGCTGCAGGGCGGTGTGGACTACAACCCCGGCATCGTGGCGGCGTTCCAGTCTGCCTACGGCGACCGGGTGCAGGTGAGCCCGGTGTTCTCCATCAGCGGTGCCTACGGCGCAGCCCTGCTGGCGCAGGAAGCCGTGGGTGATGCCCCCGGCCGCTTCGTGGGCTTTGACAGCCCAGCACAGGCAGCGGACGACCGCCGGAGTGAAGAGATCCAGAGGAATATCGACTTCTACAAGCAGGCCGATAAGCTGCTTCTGGAGGGCTACACCGGCAAGCGCGACCCCAGCAAAAAGACCGTGGGCGTGCCTTTTGCGCTGATGATTCACAAATTCTTCCCCATGGCGAACGCTTTCTTCACCTCGCTGGGCTTCAATGTCATCCTCACCGACCCCACCAGCGAAGAGACCATCCGCCTTTCCCAGCAGCTGGCGCAGGGCGAGACCTGCTTCCCGGTCAAACTGATCTACGGCCATATGCAGCAGCTCATTGACCAGAAGGTGGACTACATCTTCCTGCCCACCATCCACACTATGAAGCACGAAAAGAGCCGCGTGAAGCACAACTACGGCTGTGTTTACATGCAGACAGCGGCTGTCTCGGTGGCCAAAGCGCTGGACATCGAGAGCAAGGGCATACAGCTGCTGAGTCCGGTGTTCGACCTCGACTTCGGGCAGGAAGCCATGGCCACCGCCATGCTGGGTCTGGGCAAAATTCTTGGCATCCCGAAGCCCCTGTGCGCCAAAGCTCTGCTCAGCGGTGCCATGGCGGTGCGCCGCCACACTGCCGCCGTGGAAAAGCAGGGCAAGGCGCTGCTTGCCACCCTCAAGCCGGAGGACAAGGTGCTGGTGCTCATCACCCGCAACTACGGCGTGTCCGATCCCATCCTGAACATGGGCATTCCGGAGCTTCTGCTGGAGCGGGGCTACAAGGTCATCACCCTGAGCCACCTGCCCGGCCATGCACTGGATATCTCCAGCGAATACGATAACCTCTATTATCCCTTCGGGCAGCACATTCTGTCCGGCGCAAAGCTGGTGGCCCACCACCCGAACCTTTACGCCGTCTACCTCACGAACCACGGCTGCGGCCCGGACACTATGCTGTCCCACCTGTTCAAGCAGGAGATGGGCAACAAGCCTTATCTGCAGATCGAAGTGGACGAGCACTTCTCCAATGTGGGCGTCATCACCCGCATCGAAGCTTTCCTCAACAGCCTGCAGCACCGCCCGGCGGAGCCGCTGCCCAAGGACTTCGACATCCAGCAGGTGGACGTGCGCCCCTGCCGCATCGCCCGCGCACCGGAAGAGAACCTGCCGCTGTATCTGCCTGCACTGGGTGAATATACGCCGTATCTCGCGGAGTATTTCCGCCATCAGGGGGCCGATGTCCGCACTCTGCCCCATCTAACCGACCACGCTCTGAGCCTTGGCCGTGCCGAGACCAGCGCAAAGGAATATCTGCCCTTCCCTGCTCTGCTGGGCAGCATCCTCGCCCAGCGGGAAGAGAGCAGCGCCCCGGCGCAGTTCCTTATCCCGCAGACGCAGGGCGCCGAGGCCGACGGACAGTATGCCCGGGTCATCCGCGCCGTGCTGGATCGCCGGGGCGAGAAAGACGCAAAGCTCGTCGGCCCCATGCTGGAAGCTCTGCCCGACACCGCGCAGGACAGGGACGCATTGTTTCGTGCCCTGCTGGCGGGTGATCTTTTGTACGCGGCCCCGGCAGAAAAGCGGACCGAACTTGCCGCCCGGTGGAACAGCCTGCCGGACTGGACACAGCTGCACGAAACAGCAAAGGCTGTGGGAAACCTGCCTGCTGCAGGCCGCCGCATCGCCGCCGTTGGCACGCCCCTGTGCCTGACCGAACTGGACAGCGGCGTGCTGGAAACGCTGGAAACCGAAGGAGAACATATCCTGCGTGCCCCGCTGAGCGAATACCTGTGGTTCCTGTGGAAGGACAATCTGGACGAGAACCAGCCCCATGCCGCATGGCTCGAGAAGATGGCTGGAGAACTGCGCACCCTCGGCGCAGAGCTGGGGGCCCGCAGTGCCTTTGCCGCCGACCCGGAAGCTTTGTTCCCGCTGGCGGAAGCTGCCCTGTCCCACTTTGCGGGCGGCAATGGTCGGTACCGCTATGCCAAGGCAGTGGAGCTTTCTGCCCGGGTGAACGCGGTGCTGACCCTCGCGCCCCAGTACGAGAACGCCGCTATGATCCTTGACATGCGCGGCCTGCATGACGCCTGCAAGGCCCCGCTGTTCCAGCTTTCGCTGGACAATGACTGGGACGAGACGGCATGGAGCCGCCTGCGGTCGTTCCTGTATTACTGCTGAGAAATGACGGTTTAAAGTGCCCTCCGTGTTCACTCTGGGCATAACAGCGGAATCTTCATTCTATGATAGAGAACTCCCGGGCAGACTGCGGTCTGCCCGGGAGTTCGTTTTTCACCGAAAAGGGTCGTAACGGCCCCTGCATTTTTCTTCGTGAAAGCCGGCGTTCTCACCACGTTTCCTGAATCCCTGCCTGTGAAAAAAGGTTCAGAAAAGTCCGCAGACTTTTCTGAACCTCAAATCAAAACAATATTTCCGCTGAAAAATGCCCAGAGCAAATGCGGAGGGCATTCTGAATCGTTCGGTTTATTCGATGACCAGCAGCAGGCTCATCTTGAACTTGCCCTGCGGGGTGACGCTGTGCAGGCCGTTCTTATCAAAACGGAAGCTCTCGCCTGAGTTCAGTTCATAGTCCTTGCCCTCATAGCCAATGATGGCCTTGCCTTCCAGAGCAGTCAGGATGGCGTTGCCGGGTGCACGGTGCGGGGTCAGGCCGGTGCCCTCGTCAAAGGCCATCAGCACAAACTTCATGTTGTTGGCGTGCACGATGTCGAGGTTGGCAATGCTGCCGGTCTCGTAGGAAATGAGGTCCTTCAGCTCGGTGGGCTGGCCTGCTTTGATGATGCTGTTCATAAGTGTTCGTCTCCTTTTTTATCGTTTTATACTGCGGGTTCCTTGCGCAGGGCCACGGGCACGATGCTGCGCACCGAACGGTCCTTATAGTTCAGTTCGTCCACGATAACCTGAACGTCGAAGGAATAGGAAATGTTCTCTTCATTCAGGATGTCCGCCGCCGGGCCGTAGAAGAACTCGCCCTTGCGGTTCAGCATCAGGGCTTCGTCGGCCACGCTCATGGCGTTGGTGGGGTAGTGGGTGTTCATGATGGCGCTGATGCCCTCTTCATGGGCCAGCCGTTCCACCATGTTCAGCACAAGGATCTGGTTGTGGAAGTCGAGGCCGGTCTCCGGCTCGTCCAGAATAATGAGCTTGGGGTTATTGATCAGGGCGCGGGCGATGAACACCATCTGCAGCTCGCCGCCGCTCATACGGTTGCAGTCCTTGTTGGCAAGGTGGGTGATGCCCACCCGCGCCATCATGGCTTCGGCCATTTCCAGTTCCTCTTTGCCCGGCTGCTGGAACATGCCCAGGTGGGCGCTGCGGCCCAGCAGGACCATTTCAAGACCGGTGTAGGAGAACGCAAAGCCGTGGGACTGGGGGATATAGGAAATGGTGCTCCACACATTCTTGGGTTTCAGAGTGTGGATATCCTTGCCGTAGAGCAGGGTCTTTCCGCTGTGCCACGGCAAAAGGCCGATCATGCACTTGAGCAGAGTGGTCTTGCCGATGCCGTTGGGGCCAAGGATGGCGAGGATGTGCCCTTCGTCCAGCGTCAGATTGATGTTTTCCAGAATGACAGGCTGTTTCGGGTAGCCGAAGCAGCCGTTCTGCACTTCGAGGATCATTGCAGATTGCTCCTTGTCTTGTTCAGCAGAGAAATGAATACCGGTGCGCCGATGATGGCCGTGAGGATGGACAGCGGCAGCTCAATGATGCTGATGGTGCGGGACAGCGTGTCGATCAAAATCATGAAGCTTGCGCCGAGGCTCAGGCTCACCGGCACCACATAGCGGTTGTTGCTGCCCACCAGCATCCGGGCGCAGTGGGGGATCAGCAGGCCGATCCAGCCCACCTGCCCGCACATGGAAACAGCGGATGCCGTGATGAGGGTTGACGCAAGGATGAAGATCATCCGGGTCTGCTTGATGTTGATGCCGCTGGCCCGGGCTTCGTCGTCACTCAGTGAGAGGATGTTCAGCCGCCAGCGCAGCAGATAGATGACCACGATGCCTGCAATGATAAGCGGGCAGCCGATGAGGATCTTCTGGTAGCTGGCGCTGGTGAAGCTGCCCATCAGCCAGTAGGTGATCTCCGGCAGCTTGTCCTGCGGGTCGGCGGTGTACTTGAGCAGCGAGCCGATGGCGTTGAACAGAGAGGATGCAATGGTGCCGGCCAGCACCAGATATACCATGGAGCGGCCATCGTTCTTACCGGCAATTTTCAAGGTGAACACCACTGACGCCAGGCCGAACACCAGCGCGATAAGCTGTGTCTCCAGAATGCTGCAGGAGAGGATGATGGCCAGGATGGCACCCACGCAGGTGCCGCTGGTCACGCCCAGAATGTCCGGCGTGGCAAGGGGGTTCGAGAACAAAGACTGAAAGGTGTTGCCCGCACAGGTCAGGCCTGCACCCACGATGATGGCCATGAGGATGCGCGGCAGGCGCAGGTTGATGACGATGGAGTAGTTCTGCACGTTGGCCGCATTGCCGCCGGTGACAGCCGTTTTCAGGGCTGTGATCACCTCGCCCACCGGCACATTCATGCGGCCGAAGCACAGGCACACCACCGACGTCACGATGGGCAGCGCGAACATCAGCACCACGGCCAGCGGCGTGAAGCGGCCTTTTTTGATCCAGATGGTGTCATTCATCAGTACAGCAGCATTTCCTCCAGCTCGTCGTCGGTCACGTCATAGCCGTACCAGGTCTTGTAATACTCCTTGATGGTGTCGCCCAGCGGGTAATCGGCAAAGGCGTCCGGGTAGGTATTGCAGGCCAGCCATGCCAGAACCAGCGGAGCATCCGGGTTCGGGGTGAACCAGTTCCACATGCCCAGAGTGGTGTTGTACACGCGGCCATTCTGCACGGCGGTCAGGGTGGAGAAGTCGGCACCGTCCACATTGCCGGTCAGCACATCCTCGGTGCGCAGGGGCTGCAGGCCGGGGCCGTCCAGGAACAGGATATCCGGGTCCCAGCTGTAGATCTGCTCCATGCTGGTCTGGGTAAAGCCGGTGGCCTCAATGGCCTTGTCGGTGACGCCCAGGTGCTTCATCCAGTAGGTGCCGAAGGTGCCGTTGCCGGACACCTGGGGCACGCCGTCGGAATACTTCCACAGGATCAGTGCGCTGGGGCGGCCCTCCTCGGGGATCTCTGCAATGCGGGCTTCCACGTCGGCCACGATCTCGTCACCGGCAGCGACGAATGCATCGGTCTTGCCCGGCTCGCCGAAGATATCTTCCAGCAGCTTGAGCCACTGCTCGTAGCGCTCCAAGGGGTCGGCCTCGGTAGAAGCGCCCACGGTGGCAAAGCCCACGGAGGGGATGCCGCTGGCCTTCAGGATCTCAGCATGAGAAGAGTTGCCTGCGTTGTAGAGGATGACATCGGGGTTCAGCTTCATGATCTCCTCGATATTCAGGTCGCTCTGGGCATAAACGGTGTCGCTGGATTCCATCAGCTCTGGGGCGATGTTCTTCAGCACGGTGTCAGAAATGACCGACTTGAAGGAGCCGCAGTAGCCCACGATGTAGGGAGCGCTACCCTGGAAGTAAGCCATGTAGGTGGACAGGATGGGGATCTGGTCGATGACCACGCGGGTGACCTTGTTGGGCACTTCCACTTCGTTGCCGCCGTGATCCACGACGGTGTGGGTGCCGGTCTCGTCCACGGAAGCGGCGGAAGATGCTGCCTCACTGGATGTAGCAGCAGAGGAAGCCACAGAAGAAGCCGTGCTGCTGGAAGAGCCGCATGCGGCCAGAACACCGGCTGCGCTCACAGCAGCCATAGCGGTGAGGAACGAACGACGGGAAATCTTTTTCATGAGAAACTCCTTTATACGATACGAAATGAAAAACTTTCTGGCAGTTAGTTAGCGGTAACCAACCGCAGAGCATTTTATCAGATTTCCCTGCCGTTGTCGGTTGCTATGGCAACGGGTGCAAAAAAAACAGCGGCACTCCGGTGAGTGCCGCTGTTTTCATTACGTTTCCGTTTAACCTTTTGCCGGGCTCAGTGTGAAGCTAAACTGTTTTCCCTTTTCCACGGTGAAGCAGACGTCCGCATGGGGCTTTGCCCCCCAGCTGTCGTCGCCGCCCACACCGCGCTGGAACAGCGCACACCGCACAACAGTCTTATTGTCGTCCCGGGGCAGCTCGTAGAGGTGGCGGGCGTTTTCCAGCTCGTGGGGCGTGTAAGGCAGGGCCGAGAAGATCATGCCGGTGTCACTGCTGAAACAGATGGCCGGGATTTCTCCGGTGATATCCGCCTTATACACGCTGGTGCGGCTGCCGCACTCCTGCGGGTACACCGGGCTGTTCTGGGCAAAGTCCTCACGGACATTGTAGGCCCATTCGCCCATTCTGCCGCCTGCGGTGCGGTCCGCTGCGGTCTCGTTGGGGCCAAGGCCGAGATAGGATACCCCCGTCAGCTCCCGGCGCAAGGGGAAGAGCAGGCCGAACTCCGGCAGCTCTGTTTTTTCACCCTGCCATGTCATGGTGATGTCACAGCGGCCCGCACCGTCAATGGCAAAGTCAATGGGCAGCGTCTGACCGCCCGGCAGGGTGTAGACCGCGTGAATCACGGCCTGTTCTCCCCTGCTTTCGGCGGTCAAGTTGTCGCACCGGGCGTACAGGCCTGCCGTTTTCCAGAAGGCAAACTCAAACGGTTCGGCGCAGCCGTCGTCGTTGTTGGTGGGCGCACGCCAGAAGTTCGGGCGCACGGCATCGTCCAGCAGCTGCACGCCGTCATAACGGATGGATACCAGCCCTTTGCCGCGGCCAAAAATGTACTCGAAGCCCTCGCCTTTCACGCCGATGTTGCAGTCCATTTCCACCAGCTGCGGGGTGGGCACAGTCCGCCGGGCTTCCGGCTTTTTGTGCCACACCTGCCCGAAGGCTGCTTCATATCCGGCGGGCACACCGGGCTTTGCGTCCCGCTGCACGGCGGTAGCAGTCATGCAGGACAGCCCTGCCTCCGGCAGAGTGAACGGGAACGGGATATGCACCGTCCCGCCGGGAACGCATCTCACACGGAGAACAGCTTTGCGCTCCGGCCTGCCGTTCATCGAAGATGCAAACACAAGGTCATAGGCAGAGATGTCGGTGAAGAGATTGCGGTTTTCCACAATGGCTTCTGTATCCGTCAAAGTGATCTTGACCGGGGCATAGGCGGCTTTCACCGCGTCCATCTTGGGGGTGTTGCGGCGGTCGGGCAGCACCAGACCGTCGATGCAGAACTCCCGGTCGGTGGGGCGGTCGCCGAAGTCACCGCCGTAGGCAAAGCTGGGCTTGCCGTCCGGGCCGGTCACCTCAATGCCGTGGTCGATGTACTCCCAGATGAACCCGCCCTGATACAGCGGCTCTTCGTAGGCATACTCGGTGTAGTCGGTGATGCCGCCGTTGGAGTTGCCCATGGCGTGACTGTACTCGCACATGATAAAAGGCTTTTCCGGGTGTTCTGCAAGGAACTTTCTGATCTTTTCTACCGGGGTGTACATCTGGCTCTCCATGTCGGAGGTTGCAGGGTATTCCCGATCCCAGAAAATGCCCTCGTAGTGCACAAGACGGCTGGGGTTAGCACGACGGAAATACTCACTCATTTCCCACAGGGTCTTGCCGCCGTGGCTCTCGTTGCCACAGGACCAGATCAGGATGGCCGGGTGGTTTTTGTCCCGCTCCAGCATCGCTTCTGCCCGGGCCAGCACAGCTTCCCGCCACTCAGGGCGTGCCCCGGGCAGGGTCCATTCGTCGGAGCCGTCAGCCCCAAGCTTCTGCCAGGTGCCGTGCGTTTCCAGATTCGTCTCTCCGATGACATACAGGCCGTATTCATCACAGAGCTGCAGAAAATACGGGTCATTGGGGTAGTGGCTGGTGCGTACGGCGTTGACATTGTGGGCCTTGAGGTTCTTCACGTCCCAGAGCATCTCTTCGCGGCTGACGGTGCGCCCGGTCTTGCAACTCCATTCGTGGCGGTTGACGCCCCGAAACACGACGCGCTTTCCGTTCAGGAGCATCTGCCTGTCCTTCAGCTCGAACTTCCGCAGGCCGACTTGCAGGCCGGTGCGCTCCACCACAGCGGCATCGTTCAACAGGGCAATTTCTGCATCATAAAGGTTCGGCTGCTCTGCGCTCCACAGAGCCGGGTGCTCTACTGTAAAGGTGAAGGAAACATCCTGCACGTCCACTTCTACATCCGGGTCGGCTTCGTCTTTGCCGAACACCACACCGCTGTCGTATTCTGCAGGCTCGCCCACCTCGGCGGACCGCTCCTGCCCGTTGAACACCACCGACACCCGGCCTGCGCCGCTGACCTTGCAGTCAAAAGTGACGTTTACACTGGAAAAGTCTGGGGCGAAGTCCTGCTTTACAAATGCGTCCTCAAGGTGCAGTTCCGGCTTCGTGAACAGCTCCACCGACCGGAACAGGCCGCTCATGCGCCAGAAATCCTGATCTTCCAGCCAGCTGCCGGAAGAAAAACGATAAACCTGGATCACCAGTTCATTTTCGCCGTGCTGCACGGCGGCGGTCATATCAAATTCCGCCGGGGTAAAAGTATCCTCGGTGTAGCCGATGTAGGTGCCGTTGCACCAGACAGCGGCGGCGCTGTCGGCACCGTTCAGGCGGATGTAGCAGCTGGCCCAGCTTTCCGGCAGGGTGAACTTGCGGCGGTACTCACCAATGGGGTTATACTCCTGCGGGATCTGGCCCGGGTGCAGCTTTTCGTGGCCGTCCCACGGATACTGTGTGTTGACATAGTGGGGCGCACCATAGGGCCGGCCGGGCTTTTTCAGGCTCTGCATCTGGATGAGCCCCGGCACGGTCAGGGTGCCCCACTCCGAAAACGGCGCAGTCAGATCTTCCGCATAGCGGAAATCCCACTCGCCGTCCAGGCTGACCGTCAGCGGCATTTCGGGGCTGGTCTGTTCGGCAAAATGAGCGTGGGCGGGCAGGCGGTTCTGCTGGAA
The DNA here is from genome assembly GCA_963656875.1 of Barnesiella intestinihominis. Classification (GTDB taxonomy): domain Bacteria; phylum Bacillota; class Clostridia; order Oscillospirales; family Ruminococcaceae; genus Faecalibacterium. The sequence goes on from CAVKKE010000064.1 coordinate 13,067, forward strand.
AATTTCCGGATCTGCCAGCAGGGCCGGGGTAATGGGTTCACGCAAAGGCATAGCAGTCACCTCTCATCATTTGTGCTTTCATTATAGCACAGCGGAACAGAAAAACAGCCGTACAAAAACGACTGTTTTCCTGTAAGAATCTGTTATTCAGCGGCGTCCTGAATCTCAGTGTCCAGAACGGTGTGCCCCTTGGCGATGTGATACTTCACGGCAGGCAGATGCACATTGGTGAAATACAGGCTGGTGTTGGGGTCGCAGCCCAGCACCACCGGCTCACCCTTGCCGGTCACTGCACAGCGCAGGGTGCTGCAGTGGGCTTCTGCGGTGTCGTTTTCCACCGTTTCGGCATAGCCCGGTGCAAAATTCGGCACGGCAAAGCCGGTATCGTAGGCGTCGCATTCATAAATACTGTCAATTTCGTGATGGCGGCGGTGGCCGTTGGCGGTGGGGGTGACAGTGGTAGTCACCTCAATGCCCGGGAACGGCGACCACTTTGCCACAACAGCGCCCTTCTGAATTTCCCAGCTTTGGGAAACTTTGCGCACAAACACATTGTCGTCAATGACAAAGGCCAGCATACTGTCCGGCGCGGCCTGACACAGCACCTCGCGGCTGCGGGATGCGCAGAAGCCGAACCGGGTGTCGTAGGCAAACTTGGCATATTTTTCCGGGAACTGGCCGTGACCGTGGCCCTCATTGACACCGGCGGCGTAGGCCGTCACCCGGCCTGCACGGCGCTGCACCAGCATGTTGGCGTAAGGCATGGGTTTCAGGCTGTCCAGCGCGGGCATGGGGGCCGCTTCCGCCGACCAGAACGGGTGGTCATCCGGCAGGGCCAGCAGCAAAAAGCTCTTCATGCCCCAATAGGGCGAACCGGGGGCGTTGTAGCGCTCTGCCATGTACATCTGCGGGTAGCAGTAGCCGATGGTGAGGATGCCGTCCCGGTCAAACATTTTCTGACTGAGCCACCAGTTGAAGTTGTGCACGATGAGGCCCTTCATCACGGGCAGGGGCAGCGGTTCCAGCCCGGCCCAGATGCAGGCCGCCCAGAAGCAGTTCTGGGCAAAACGGTAAGTCAGGCTGCGGCCAAAGGGCAGGGCTGCGCCGTTTGCATCGAACCAGTAGACGAACTGCTGGCTGAACATCTCAGCGCGGCTGCGGTAGAGCGCAGCCCGCTGGGGGTCGGTGTCGGCAGCGAACTTCGAGTACAGCAGGCCGTAATACTGGATGGCCCAGGGAATGTAGTAGTCCTTCTGGACGGATGCGCCGTCGGTGGACCAGCCGTCGCCGCTGTAATAGCTGTCGATCTTGCAAAGGCCGTCTTCCAACAGCTCCGGGCTGTAGGGCATGTCCACGCTCTTGAGGGCGAGGTTCGTCAGGATGCGGAAGAACTGCCAGTTGCAGTCCGGGATGGTGTGGTGGTTGATCTGGTCAAGCCATGCGGCGAGATTTTTCTTTTCCGTGTCGGACAGCGGTGTCCACACCTTTTCCGGTGCGGTGAGGATGCCGCAGGCGATGGCAGCCATCTCCACATAGCACTGGTCATATTCGCCGGTCTTCCCCCAGTATTCGGGGCTTGCGGGGTCAGAGCCGGAGGCAAGGCCCTTGCGGTAAATTTCTTCAAATTCAGGGTCAGAGCCGCCGCCCACCCAGAAGGGCACCAGAGCCCACAACGGGCGGCTGAAGGCTTCCAGCTCGATGGCCGTTTCGTTGTAGGTCACGCCGGTCTCGCCCAGATGCAGCCGGGCACAGCCGGCGGAGTAATGCGCTTTCAGCGGGTCAAGGAATGTGTGCATCAGTGCGGCAAAATCCGCTTTCGTCTGTAGTTTCATCACCAGTACATCTCCCAGTCTTTGGTCAGGCGGGTCAGCGCCTCCACGTAGAAATAATCGCCCCAGCTGGTGCATTCATCCACGCCCTCCGGGGTGCAGGTGTTGTAGGGGCTCTTCTTGCTGTAAGTGCCGTGGAGCAGCTGGCCGGAGCCGAGGGTGCCGGGCTTTACGGCGTAGTTTGCAGTCAGCGAACCCAACATCTGCCGGGCCAGCGTGCGCCACTGGTCAGCTTCTTCTTCGCCTACATACTTGGCCGCTTCCAGCAGGCCGCAGGCCACGATGGCAGCGGAAGAGGAATCCCGGGGCTCGCCGCTTTCCGGTGCAAAGATCATGTCCCAGCAGGGGACAAGGTCCTCCGGCAGGCGGGAGAGGTAGAAGTCCAGTGCCTTGCGGAACACGTCGAGGAACTTTTCATCGTGGGTGTAGGTATAGCCGATGGCGCTGCCGTACACGCCCCAAGCCTGACCCCGCGCCCAGAAGCTGTCGTCTTTATAGCCCTGACAAGTGCGCCCGCCCTTGGGGGTGCCGTCCGGGTTCATGAAGAAGGTGTGGTAGGTGCTGCCGTCGGGCCGGAAGGAGTTTGCCAGCGTGGTGGCCGTGTGGGCGGCGGCAATTTCACGGTAATGGTCATCGCCCGTCACCTGACTTGCCCAGTAGA
>CAVKKE010000065.1:0-15426 GCA_963656875.1 Barnesiella intestinihominis
TCTTTCTTTTTTTCTAAACTTTTGTTTTGTCTCCCTTCTACCCTTGATTCACATTACAAGCAGATATTTTACGCTTGTATTATGTTCGGGAACTCCGTTCTCGTCGATAAATTTCAGGGCATCAATAACATCCTGCTTTTTCAGCTTTGGTATAGCCATGCTGCACCTCCAAAAAGTGTGTGAAAAGCCACTTTCTGTTACAGTTTTTTTAAATCGTCTTTACACCAGATCCGGCAGGATGCTGTCCCAAAGCACTTCTTCCTGCCGCAGGGCATCGAAACAACAGTCCAGATACATCTTGTTTGCGGCGGCGAGGATGGTGCTGCGCAGCAGCAGCTTTTCGTCTGCCGCATCCACAGCCAGGTCGCGAATCTCCTTTGTGCAGCCAAACACGAAGGGCAGGCAGTTTTCCATCTCTTCGCAGAAATAATCGTAAGCCGCCCCGGCGGAGCAGTGCTCCCGCTGCATTTTGAACAGCGTGTCGATGTTTTCCATGGAAAGCACTGTCTTGGACACGGCGATATAGATGAGCGAAGCCAGCTGGTCACGGCTATATTTTTTCTTGACGGGGTGCGTCAGGATGCCCTTTTTCACATAGTTGCTCACCATGGACGGGGTCAGTTCCACGCCGCAGAAGGTGCGGAAATAGCTGTTCACATACTGCACGGTCTGGTCGAGATAAAGCCCCACCTGCGGGAGTTCGGCGTACCGGGGCAGGGCAAACCCGGCGGCGCAGGCCGCAACGCGGCGTTTGGTCTCAGTTTTCATGTGGCATCACATATTATAAAAGGAAAGCGGCGTCAGGTGGAAACACACTGCGCCGGTGTGGAAATTCGTTGACATCATCCAGTATAAACTATTTTGAAGCCAAGGTCAACGGCTCATGAAAACTTTTTAAAGAATACTGAAAATACCTTGACAGGTTTTTAAAAAACTGATATGATGTTTGCGACGAACCTGAATTGACAGCCGGAGTGCATCCGGCCCCCGATAAAAATCAGTCATTGGAGAACTGCTATGAAAACCAAGATCGTTGTGGATTCCTCGTCCAACCTTTATACCATGGAAAATGTGGATTTTGCATGTGTGCCGCTGAAGATCGTCACTGACGAACAGGAATACCTGGATGACGGCCATCTGGACGCCGTGGGCATGGCCCAGACATTGCGCACCTACAAAGGAAAGACCGGCACGTCCTGCCCCAATGTGGCGGACTGGCTGCAAGCTTATGAAGGCGCAGATCAGGTCTTCGTCATCACGATCACCGGCACGCTGTCCGGCAGCTACAACGCGGCGCTGCTGGCAGCGGAAGAATACAAAGAGGAGCACCCGGGGGCACGGGTCTATGTGCTGGACAGTCTCTCCGCCGGGCCGGAACTGCGGCTGCTGGCCGAGCGTCTGCGTGACCTCATCCGGACCGGCATGGAATTTGACGAGATCTGTGAAGCGATCCTGGCCTATCACAAGCACACGCATCTGCTGTTTTCGCTGGAATCGCTGGCCAATCTGGCCCGCAATGGCCGCGTGAAGCCGGCTGTTGCCGCTGTGGCGCGGATGCTGGGCATCCGGGTCATCGGGCAGGCCAGCGAAAGCGGTGAACTGGATGTGTTGTGCAAGACCCGCGGAGAGCACGGCGCACTGGAGCGCATCGTGCTGGAAATGAAAGACCATGGCTTCACCAGCGGCAGAGTGCACATTGCTCACTGCGGCAACCCGGAAGCGGCCAAGCGCCTGAAACTGATGCTCCATGCAGTGTTCGAAGGAGCACAAATCGACGTGAGCGAATGCGGCGGCCTGTGCAGCTATTACGCTGAACTGGGCGGGCTCATGGTGGGCTATGAGGATGGAGAGGCATAAAAATGATGCTGCTGCGCAAATGATGTGCCTGCGGCATGATGTGCTGACGCAATGATGTGTGCCGCGGCACATGACTCCTCCAGTCACCTTCGGTGACAGCCTCCTCAGGGAGGAGGCCCTTGGCAAAGAGATCAAGTTTTCCATACAAAAAAGACGCATCTGCAAAAAACATGCAGGTGCGTTTTTTAATAGAAGCTTGACCGTACTGTCAAAAGCTCCCTCCTTGAGGGAGCTGGCAAACCCGCAAGGGTTTGACTGAAGGTGTTATCTGCGTCAGCGGACATCATTCCCCCAGCCCCAAACCTTGCAAACTCCGCAAAACCGCGCTATACTTACACATATTACAATAGGAAAGGGGGCAGGCTGATGTTTTTCCGTTCTCCGATCGTCCGTTTTTTCAGCCGGATCATCAATCGCATCACCATCACGGTGGTGCTGGTGGCGCTGCAGATCTTATGGCTGGCATGGGTGTGCTACGCCATCACCACCGGCACGGGCAGTGTGTGGGTCAACAGCCTGCTCAACGCCCTGAGCGTGTTCATCGTGCTGTACCTTGTGCGCAAGGATGAAAACAGCGCTTACAAAGTGGGCTGGATCGCACTCATCGGCATTCTGCCGCTGCTGGGCGGGGCACTGTATCTGGCGTTTGGCAACAAACGCCCGTCCAAACGGCTGCGCCTGAAAATGCAGGCGGTGGACGATGCCCACAAAAAAGACCTGACCCAGCAGCCCGGCGTGACGGATGATCTGGATGCCCGGGCTGTGGGCCAGAGCCGCTATGTGGCAAAATACGGCCCTTATCCTGCATGGAAGAACACGTCAGCGCAGTATTTTGACTGCGGCGAGGCTATGTATCCCCAGCTGCTGGCCGACCTGGAAAGGGCAGAGAAGACTATCTTTCTGGAATTTTTCATCGTCAGCCATGGCTATATGTGGAACGGCATCGAGAAGATCCTCCGCCGCAAGGCCGCGCAGGGTGTGGACGTCCGGCTGATCTATGACGATTTCGGCAGTCTGCTGGGCCTGCCTGCAGACTTTGTGGTGCGGATGGAGCGGGCGCACATCCGGTGCATCCCGTTCAACCCTGTGGTGCCGCTGCTGTCGCTGGTGATGAACCACCGCGACCACCGCAAGATTGTGGTCATTGACGGCACTGTGGCCTACACCGGCGGCGTGAATCTGGCGGACGAGTATATCAACATGGAAAAGCGCTTCGGCTACTGGAAGGATGCCGCTTTGCGGGTGGAGGGCGACGCCGCGTGGAATTTCACGGTGATGTTCCTGAACTTCTGGAATGCTTTCCGTCCCAGCGAAACGGATTACAGTGCGTTCCGGCCCAGAGCCGGGGCGGCGCCGCAGTCGGATGGCGTGGTGCAGCCCTACGCGGACAGCCCGCTGGACGAGGAGCCCGTGGCCGAGACGGTCTATCTGAACATCCTCGCACAGGCAGAGCGGTATGTCTACGCCTACACGCCTTACCTTGCCATCGGTGAAGAGATGCTGGATGCCCTGAAAAACGCTGCCAAGCGCGGGGTGGATGTGCGGCTGGTGCTGCCGGGCATCCCGGACAAGAAGCTGGTGTTCCGGCTGAGCCGGTCGTACTATCTGCCGCTTTTGCAGGCGGGTGTGCGCATCTATGAGTTCACGCCGGGCTTTCTGCACGCCAAGTGCTGGGTCAGCGACGACCGCACTGCCGTGGTGGGCAGCATCAACATGGATTACCGCAGCCTGTTCCTGCATTTCGAGTGCGGTGTGCTGCTGCAGAACAACAGTCAGGCGGCTGTCCTGCGGGACGATGTGCTGACCACCCTGCCGAAGTGCCGTGAGGTGCAGGTGTCGGACTGCCGCACCAGCATTCCGGGCACCCTGCTGGACAGTGTGCTGAGACTGCTGAGCCCGCTGATGTAAGACGATTTGAAATGCCCTCCGCGCTGCTCTGGGCATGATTCAAGGAAACACTATTTTTAATTTTGAAGGGGCTGTTGCAAAATGGCTCGCTGAAAAAATTATGCACAAAACCCGGAACCTTTTCAGGGCCAAAGTGGCTCAAAAAGGGTTCCGGGTTTCTGTTTTTGCGCTATTTTTTGTGCAAATTGCTATCGCATTTTTATTTTGCAACAGCCCCTTCTTTTTCACGGGAAGGGCCGTAACGCTGGCGGCATTTAGTTCGACTCCTCCAGTCACGGCTTGCGCCGTGCCAGCCCCCTCGGGGAGGGGGCCTCTGGCGAAACCGCAGCGTTATCCTATTAAGAGGCAGAGTTTTCCTCTCTGCCAAGGGCTCTCCCTTTGGGAGAGCTGGCGCGAAGCGCCTGAGAGGGCGAGCCGCCAAAAGCTGATAAGAAAAACTTCCCGAAAAATGCAAAAAAACTCTCCTCTCCGGGGGAACTGGCAAAGCCGTAAGGCTTTGACTGAAGGAGTTTTCTTATAAATAAACTCCCCCTTCCCCGGGCACACTACCCTCAAAGCCCCTTTGCGGCGGGGCAGGAAAGGGAGAGTTTTTGTTATCATGAAGCAGATATCTCGCATGATTTTGGGCTGTACACTGGCGGCGGCCCTTGCATTGACCGGCTGCGGCCGAAGCGATTCCGGGTCGGGCAGCAGTTCCGGCAGCATGAGCATGGGCGGCAGCTCTTCGCAGACAGGGCAAGAGACGCAGAAGGCTGCGTGGCGCACCGGCCTCGGCATTCTGACCGAAGCGTCCGATCAGGAACGCGCCGGCAAGATCAACACCATTGCAGCAGCGGTCCTGCTGGACGCGGAAGGCAAGGTGGCGGATGTGATGCTGGACGAGGTGGAAGTGTCCATTTCGGCAGATAGCACCGGCAAGGTGACCATGCCCACTGATTATCGCACCAAGCGCCAGAAAGGGGACGACTACCCGCTGGCGGCGGTGTCCTCGCTGGAAAAGGGCTGGGCTGAGCAGGCAGATGCCTTTGGAAACTACCTGACCGGCAAGACCCCGGACGAAGTGAAACAGCTTGCCACCGATGACGACGGTAAACCGAAAGATGCAGATCTGCTTTCGGTCTGCACCATCGCAGTGGATGGCTACCGCGACGCCGTTGTGCGCGCCTGCGAGAATGCGGAAGCTCTGGGCGCTGCCCGGGGCGATAAGGCAGTTCTGGGCGTGGCCGTGCGCAATGACACAAAAGACCTGACCGCCGACGATGACCATGACGTGACTGCGCAGGCAGACATCACGGTGTCGGCTCTGACGCTGGACGCAGACGGCCATGTGACCAGTGCTGTGGCAGATGTGGCCGAACCGGCTTTGTCTGTGGGCGCAGATGGCACTGTCACGGCCCCGGAGATGGTCAAAACCAAGCGGGAGATGGGGGAAAGCTACGGGATGCGCGGCGCATCCGGCCTCGATAAGGAATGGTATGAGCACAGCGAGGGCTGGTGCGATTACCTCAAGGGCAAGACCCGCGACGAGGTGGCGGAGATCTCGGCGGACGGTTCGGATGCCGACCTCGCGGCGCTGTGCACCATCTCGGTGACGGAGCTGCAAAAAGCTGCGCTGGCAGCATTTGAGGAATGACGATTTAGAATTGTCTCCGCTTTGCTCTGACAATATTTAAGGTAATATTATTTTTAATATTTGGGGCTGTTGCAAAATGGCTCGCCGAAAAAATTATGCACAAAACCCGGAACCTTTTCAGGGCCAAAGTGGCTCAGAAAGGGTTCCGGGTTTCTGTTTTTGCGCTATTTTTGTGCAAATTGCTATCGCATTTTTATTTTGCAACAGCCCCTTTTTCACGGGAAGGGCCGTGGCGGCAAACGGCGTCTGGTTGGCATTGGCACCGCCCACCCCGTCCTGCTGATGCTCGCCAGACCACCAGCGTGATAAACCCTGGCACACCCTGTAAAGTGCATCGTCGATTGTAGTTTGCGCTCCGCCCTTCAGACATGGCGTCGCATCATCCTGCCGGAGCAGTCGGCACCGATGCCGGGAAAACTGTATCTTGCCTTTATGGAACCGCCGCGCAAGCGACTCTAAATTGGTGAAATCAAAAAAGCGGTTAAAAGATTTTCAAGCCGAACAGGCTTGAATCTTCAGCTTTTTTGAATGAAACCTACTTTTTTGGGGGCTGAAAAGAGCGGGCAGCCCTTCCTTTGGCCTAGCGGAGAGTCACCGGCGGTGATGCAATTTATAAAAACCATGAAACCCGCCCCACTCGAAAGCATTCTGCCCGGGGAGCATCTTCAACGTCTTGTTTGTGCGTATTTGCCAATATAAGATGTAAATATTCCCTGCTAAACCATCAAACTGCAAAAACTTTCGTTTTCCTCTTGCCAAATGCCTGCAAACGCGCTATTCTATAGTCACGGTTTAACACTTTAGCATGATAAAATGCTAAACCGAGAGGGAAAAACATTTGGGAAACATTGAGGGAGGAACCTGTTATGAAACGTCTCGTCTCTGCTTTTCTGGCCGGTGCCATGGCACTGAGCCTTGCCGCCTGCGGCGGTGCTGCATCCACTTCCACCGTGGCTTCTTCTGCCGCATCCGGCAGCGCAGCCGCTTCCGAGACTGCCGCCAGCGATCTGGATTACATCAAGGGCAAAGGCAAAATGGTCATCGGCTACACTGTCTATGAGCCCATGAACTACACCGATGCTGACGGCAACTTCACCGGCTTTGACACCGAGCTGGCAACGGCTGTGTGCGAAAAGCTGGGCGTGGAGCCGGAGTTTGTGGAGATCAACTGGGACACCAAGGTGGTCGAGCTGGATGCCAAGAGTATCGACTGCATCTGGAACGGCATGACCCTGACCGATGACATCATGGCCAACACCGCCACCACCAAGGCTTATGCAAAGAACGCACAGGTCGTGGTCGTGAAGGACGGCACCGACTACGCTTCCACCGCTGATCTGGTGGGCAAGACCGTGGTTGCCGAGGCCGGTTCCGCCGGTGAAGCCGCCATTGAGGGCGACGAGAATCTGGCTCAGGCCGATTACGTCTCCAAGAGCGTGCAGACCGATTGCCTGATGGAAGTTGCCGCAGGCACCGCAGACGCAGCTGTGCTGGATCTGACCCTGGCCAATGCTATGATCGGTGAGGGCACCGACTACTCCAGCCTGAAGATCGTGGACGAGCTGAACGCCGAAGAGTACGGTGTGGCTTTCCGCAAGGGCAGTGACGCTGCCGCTGCTGTGGATGACGCTTTCGATGAGCTGAAGGCTGACGGCACCATGCAGGCTCTGGCCGACAAGTACGATCTGGCTCTGGCTGACTGAGTTTTACATGAAAATGAGTGGAGCGCCCCTGTGATGGGACGTTCCCTTTGTCAAAAAATCTGATGGATGGGTGTGTTCTTGTGTCTGTGATTCTGGGGCGCCTTTCCGGCGCGTTTCTGCTCAACTGTGAGCTGTTTGCTCTGACCCTGCTGTTTGCACTGCCGCTGGGTCTGGTGGTGGCTTTCGGCTCCATGAGCCGCTGCAAGCCGCTTTCCGGCGTGGTGAAGACCTTTGTGTGGGTCATCCGCGGCACGCCGCTGATGCTGCAGATCATCGTCATTTATCTTGGCCCCGGCCTGCTGGGCATGAACAACCCCTGGCCCTCCGGTTCCAGCGGACGCATGGTGGCAGCTGTGGTGGCTTTTGCCATCAACTATGCCTGCTATTTCTCCGAGATCTACCGCGGCGGCATTGAAGCCATCCCCAAGGGCCAGACCGAAGCCGGTCAGGTGCTGGGCATGACCAAGATCCAGATCTTTTTCAAGGTGACCCTGCTGCAGGTGGTCAAGCGTATCCTGGCCCCCATGGGCAACGAAGTCATCACGCTGGTCAAGGACACCTCTCTGGCAAACACCATTGCCAACAAGGAGATCATCATGATGGCCAAGGAGTACAGCGCAAAAGGCCTGATCTGGCCGCTGTTTTCCACCGCTATCTTCTTCCTGGTGTTCGTGGGCGCGCTGACCCTGCTGTTCGGCTGGGCAGAAAAGAAACTGGACTATTTCCGCTGATGAAAGGGAGGAAACTGAATCATGGCACTGCTTGAAGCCTCCGGCATCGGCAAAAATTTCGGGGACACCAAAGTCCTCAAGGATATTTCTCTGACACTGGAAAAAGGCGAAGCGCTGGCGATCATTGGCTCGTCCGGCTCCGGCAAAACCACCCTGCTGCGCTGCCTGAACTTCCTGGAGCGCCCCGATACGGGCGTCATCAAGGTGAACGGCGAGACCATGTGGGACGCCGCCGACCCCGCCACCCAGCGGGAGAGTGAAGTGCGCAAAAAGCGCCTGCACTTCGGCCTGGTGTTCCAGAACTTCAACCTCTTCCCGCAGTACACCGCCCTGCAGAACGTGATGCTGGCCGGAGAGCTGCTGGCAAAGGAGCGGCCGGACTATAAGGCTAACAAAAAGGCCATCCACGCCGAGCTGGAACAGCAGGCGAAAGAGCTGCTGGCCCAGATGGGCCTGTCGGAGCGTACGAACCACTACCCGCACCAGCTTTCCGGCGGCCAGCAGCAGCGCGTGGCCATTGCACGCGCACTGGCCCTGCACCCGGATATCCTGTGCTTCGACGAGCCCACTTCGGCCCTTGACCCGGAACTGACCGGTGAGGTGCTGAAAGTCCTGCGCGACCTCGCCGACCGCAAGACCACTATGATCATCGTCACCCATGAGATGCACTTCGCCCGCGATGTAGCTGACCGCATCATGTTCATGGACGGCGGCGTCGTGGTGGAAGAAGGCTCCGCCAAGCAGCTCATTGAGCACCCGCAGGAGGAGCGCACCAAACAGTTTTTGGCACATTATTCGGAATAAGTACAACTCCCTCGGAAATTTTCCAAGGGAGTTTTTTTGTTGTATCGAAAGAACTTGACAAGATTGAAAAGATACTTATAATATAAGTATGGAAGCAATACAATTTGAATGGGACGAAAACAAGAATCAGATTAATCAGCGGAAGCACGGCATTTCGTTCCTTGAGGCAAAAACGGTATTCTATGACGAAGAAGCATTGGTGATCGATGACCCGGAGCATTCAGAAACGGAGGATAGATTTATCATTCTCGGCCTGAGCAATAAGGCAAATCTGCTCATCGTGTGTCATTGTTACCGTGCGTCAGATACGGTCATCCGTATCATCTCGGCCAGAAAAGCTACCAAAACCGAATCGAAATATTATGGAAAGTGAGGAGTATGCTATTATGCTGAACGAATATGATTTTTCCCATGCAAAAAAGAATCCCTATGCAAAAGCACTGAAAAAGCAGATCACGATCAATATTGACAGCAGCACGATCGATTACTTCAAGGCACAGTCGGAAGCAGTTGGTATTCCGTACCAGACGCTGATCAATCTTTATCTGAAAGACTGTGTGAATAACAACCGCCGCCTTACAATGTCCTGGCAGGATACCAAAACTGGTTGACCTCACCTCGCAAAATCACCAATTATTCCTGCAAAAAACTAGAAATGTTGATGCAATGCAAATCTTGTAAAATGCACTATCCTCCGCTATAATATCATTCGCGAATGAACCCAACGTCCTGCCCCTTTCCGGCAGGGCGTTTTTCACGGTCAAAAAACATGAAGTCGCACTTTTTGTTTGCAAGTTTATCCCTATTTTCCTGCGGGTAGGAGGATTTTACACTATGACAAAGGATATGACCCAAGGCAGTCCGCTGAAGCTGATCCTTGCCTTCGCGGTGCCGCTGATGCTGGGCAGCCTGTTCCAGCAGTTCTACAATCTGGCGGACACCATCATCGTGGGCCGTTTCGTGGGCGTGGAAGCGCTGGCGGCGGTGGGCAGCGTGGGCGGCCTGAACTATCTGGTTCTGGGCTTTGTCAACGGCATCGCCTGTGGATTTTCCATCCCCATTTCGTGGACCTTCGGCGCGAAGGACTACAGCGAGATGCGCCGCTACACCGCCAACACAGTGTGGCTGTCGGTCTTCTTTGCGGCGGTGCTCACTGTGGTCACGGTGGCCCTGACCCGCTCGGTGCTGGTGTGGACGAACACCCCCGCTAACATCATTGATGGTGCGGATATCTACATCCGCACCATTTTCTGGGGCATCCCGTTCACCCTTCTTTACAATGTCACCAGCGCCCTCATGCGTGCTCTGGGCGACAGCAAGCGCCCGCTGTACTTCCTGCTGGTGGCCAGCTTCCTGAACATCGGCCTCGACCTGCTGTGCATCATCGTGTTCAAGATGGGCGCGTTCGGTGCAGCGTTTGCCACCGTGTTCAGTCAGGCAGTGGCTGGTCTGGGCAGTCTGTGGTACATCCTGCGCCACTACCACGAACTGCGCTGGAGCAGGGAAGAGGGCCGGTTCAGTCTGGCCCACTGTGCAAAGCTCTGCAACATGGGCATCCCCATGGGCCTGCAGTGCAGCATCACTGCCATCGGCAGCGTGGTGCTGCAGGGTGCCGTGAACGGTCTGGGCAGTGATATCGTGGCCGCACAGACCGCCGGCAGCAAGGCGGCGCAGTTCCTCAGCGTGCCGCTGGAAAGCATCGGCACCGCCATGACCACTTACGCCAGCCAGAACATGGGCGCAAAAGACCTTGGTCGCGTGGACAGGGGCGTGCATACTGCGCTGGGCATCGGTTTCGTGTACAGCGTGGCGTCCTTCCTCATCCTGCGCGTGCTGGATAAGCCCCTCATCGGCCTGTTCCTTGACGCCAAGGAAACTGCTATCATGGCCAATGCCCAGAGCTTCATCTTCTGGAACAGCGTCTTCTACATCCCGCTGGCGGTGCTCATCATCTACCGTTACACCATTCAGGGCCTTGGCTATTCCGGCCTTGCCATGTTTGCGGGTGTGGCCGAGATGGTGGCCCGCGCCATGGTGGGCTTCTGGTTCGTGCCGCTGTGGGGCTACTTTGCGGCCTGCATCGCAAACCCTGTGGCCTGGTTCTTTGCCTGCTTCTTCCTCATCCCAGCGTACATTGTGGTGCGCAGGAAGCTGGACAGGGAAAAGACTGTCGAGAAAGAGCACGACGAATAGATGGCGAAAGCCTGACGATTCAGAATTGTCTCCGCTTCGCTCTGACAATAATAGCGGAAGAATTATTTTATATTTGCAGCTCCGGAAAATCTGCGGATTTTCCGGAGCTGCTTTTTTTACGGAAAAGGTCGGGTTGATAAGCAGCATAAAATGACGTTTTCCTTCACGACCCCTTCCCGTGAAAAAGTAAACAAGCCAGCCCCGCAGGGTTGGCTTGTTTACAATATCAAAAATAATATTACCTTAAATATTGCCCGAGTTGTGGCACCCAGCATCCGCTTCGCGCCTTGAACGGCACTCGCGTCTTGCTGGCCACTGCCCCAACAGCTCCTCCCTGTTTCTGCCGCAGGCAGCGGTCGTCGCCGTTGCAGAGCGAAGCGGAGACAATTTTCAATCATATAACTGCGGTTTCAATGATAGAACTCGATCATTTATTTACAAATCCCGTCAAAAGCGTTATACTACTTATGATTGTGTAATGCGGCAGGAGGTGAGCGTATGGCAGAGCTGGAACAGATCGAGGGCACCGTAGAGGACATCATCTACGAAAATGAGGACAACGGCTACACAGTGTTTGAGGTATCCGGCGGCGGTGTCATCACAGTGGTGTGCGGCACTGTGGGTGAACTCCACGCAGGCGAGAGCGTAGTCTGCCGGGGCCGGTACGAGAACCACGCCACCTATGGCCGCCAGTTCCATGCACAGGAATGCGAGACCGACATGCCCAAGGATCTGGAAGCAGTCTATGCCTTCCTGGCCAGCCGGTCGCTGCCCTACATCGGGGCAAAAACCGCGGATAAGATCATTGACAAGTTTGGTGCCGAGGCGCTGGAGGTCATTGCCAACGACCCCGCCCGGCTCACCGAGATCCCCGGCATCTCGCCGGACAAGGCTGACCGCATCCAGCAGGAGTTCAAGCGGATGTTCGGTATGCGGGAGCTCATTGCATATCTGGCGCAGTTTGAGATCAGCCCCCGCAGGGCCATGGAAGTGTTCCGCACCTTCGGCCCCGGGGCCATGCAGGCCATCTCAGCCAACCCCTATCTGCTCTGCGGCGAACCCCTGCAGCTGGACTTCCGCCATGCGGACAGCATCGCCCAGTATTACCACATGGAAGGCGACTGTGTCCAGCGGCTGGAAGCGGCCTTGCTGCGTACCCTGCGCCACAATGCGGGCAACGGCCACACCTGCCTGCCCCGGGCCCGGCTGCTGGAAACGGCGTCCAACTTCATCCACCAGCCGCCGGAAAAACTGGCGGCGGCGCTGGACAGCTGCATCCAGACCGAAGAGCTGACTGTGCGGATGTTCGACGGCACGCCGTATATTTATCTGCCCGACCTGCTGGCGGCAGAGGAGGACATTTCTGCCCGCTTGGCCATGCTGACCCGCCGGGGCAAAAACACCGCCAACGGTCTGGACAAAAACATCCAGTTCCTTGAGCTGACGCAGGGTTTTGCCTATGCGCCCCTGCAGAAGGAAGCCATCCGCAAGGCCATGACCGAAAACTGCCTTGTGCTCACCGGCGGCCCCGGCACCGGCAAGACCACCACCGTCAATGCTATCCTGCAGCTGTTGGAAAATCAAGCAGAACGGGTGGCTCTGTGCGCCCCCACGGGCCGCGCGGCCAAGCGCCTGAGCGAGCTGACCGGACGCAAGGCCAGCACCATCCACCGCCTGCTGGAAGTGGACTACACCGGCGGTGTGGTGAGCTTCATCCACAACGACAAGAACCTGCTCAAGTGTGACGTGGTCATTCTGGACGAGATGAGCATGGTGGACGTCAAGCTGTTTCAGGCCCTCATTGCGGCCCTGCGCTACAGCTGCCGCATCATCATGGTGGGCGACGCCGACCAGCTGCCCAGCGTGGGCCCGGGCAACATTCTGGGGGAGATCATCCGCTCCGGGCTGGTGCCCACGGTCTGCCTGAATGAGATCTTCCGGCAGGCGGCGCAGAGCCTGATCGTGGAGAACGCCCACCGCATCATCAGCAGCGAGCCGTTGAAAAAAGGCGGAAAAACGGATGACTTTTTCTTTCTGGAATCGGACGGCGATGCAGCCCAGAAGCTCGTGTGTGACCTTGTGACCACGCGCCTGCCCCGCAGTTATGGCTTCGACCCCATCCGGGATATTCAGGTGCTCTGCCCGACAAAGCTGGGCCCCACCGGCACCCAGGCGCTGAACGTGGAACTGCAGAATCTGCTCAACCCGGAGCAGAAGGGCAAGCCCCAGCTGCAGAGCGCATCCCGGGTGTTCCGCGTGGGCGACAAGGTGATGCAGGTGCGCAACAACTATGAGATCGTCTGGAACCGCATTGGCGGGGAGCAGGGGGTGGGTGCCTACAACGGTGATATCGGCATCGTGGAATCCATCAACATGCGTGACCGCTCCATGGTGGTGCGCATGGATGACAAACGGCTGATCTACCCGGCAGAAAACCTCAACGAGCTGGAGATCGCCTACGCTATCACGGTGCACAAGAGCCAGGGCAGTGAGTTTCCGGCGGTGATCCTGCCGGTGGCGCAGGTGCCGCCCCGGCTTTGCTACCGCAACCTCTTCTACACCGGTGTCACCCGTGCCCGGAAGCTCTGCATCGTGGCAGGCCGGAGAGACGTGGTGAACCGCATGATGAGCAACATCCGCCAGAACCTGCGCTACAGCGGCCTCGCGCATCTGCTGCAGGCTGAGCTTCCGCCGGAGCAGGTGGAAACGGAGTGACTCCTTCAGTCAAACCCTTACGGGTTTGCCAGCTCCCTCGGTGAGGGAGCCTCTGGCGAAGAGAAAAAGCTTTCTGCACTGCCAAAGCCTCCCTCCGGGAGGGAGGTGGATGCGAACAAAGTGAGCAGACGGAAGGAGTTCAAAACCGGTATACTTTTTCCGGCAACTATGCTATACTGTAAAATGGTATGATTTCCGGCCTGAGAGATCGGGCCGTTCCATCGATAGAGGACCCAAGAGAAAGGAACAGAGAATCTTATGGCACAGAACGATATCGGTATCGATCTTGGTACCACGACCATCATCATCGCGCAGGAGGGCAAGGGCGTCGTGCTCAATCAGCCCAGTGTTGTGGCAATGGACACCCGCAAGAACACCGTGCTGGAAGCCGGCGATAAGGCACTGGCCATGGTGGGCCGCACCCCCAACTACATCTCCGCAATCTTCCCGCTGAAGGACGGCGTCATCAGCGACCACACCATGACCCGCGAGCTGATCTGCCGCTTTGTCAAGCAGGTCTACAGCTCCCACATGGTCAAGCCCCGTGTGGCCGTCTGCGTGCCTGCCGCCATCACCGGCATTGAGAGCGACGCTGTGGTGGAAGCAGTCGTCGCCGCCGGTGCCCGTCAAGTCTACCTGATCGATGAGCCCATTGCCGCAGCCCTCGGTTCCGGCATCGACATCACCCAGCCGGATGGCCGCATGATCATTGACATCGGCGGCGGCACCACCGACATCGCTGTGCTGAGCCTGGGCGGCAAGGTCAAGGCCACCAGTGTCCGCGTGGCCGGCAACCACTATGACGAAGAAATCCTCAAGTATGTGCGCAACAAGTACAGCGTGGCCATCGGCCAGCGCACCGCAGAGGAACTGAAAAAGAACGTGGCCTGTTGCCCCCAGAAGACCGATTTCCACGAGACCATGGAGATCAAGGGCCGCAGCCTGCTCACTGGCCTGCCGGTGCGCGTGAATGTTTCCACCGATGATCTCTATGAGCCAGTGATGATGCTCAGCGAGCAGATCGGCACCGCAGCCCATCAGGTGCTGGAGAAGACCCCGCCCGAGCTGGCAGGCGACATCTTCCGCAACGGTGTTATGCTCACCGGCGGCGGCGCACAGCTGCACGGCCTGACCGAGTATCTGAGCGAGGAGCTGAAGGTGGAAGTGACCGTTTCGCCCGATCCTGTCAACTGCGTGGCCTTGGGCACCGCCATGAGCCTGGGCCTGAACGACAAGCTGGAGACCGGATTTATGGACGCTACACCGCGCATCGGCCGCCGTTAAGCATCTTTTGTCCATGTGATATCACAAAGCGCCAAAAAGAAAAATTGACCATTTTTGTTGAAATAAATGGAAAAATAAGCTATAATATTTCCAAATTGATTTTCTGCTGACGAACTTGTGCAAAGCTTGTATCGGACGCAGTATCCAAGAAACAGGAGGAAAAACCATGGATTTAGGTTTTGACGTGGTCGTTACCATCACGGGCCTTGTGCTGGTGTTCGTGATCCTGATCCTGCTGATGGCTATCATTATGCTGGAAGGCAAGATCTTCGATTCGATGGACGCCCGGAAGAAGGCTGCCAAGGAAGCCGCCAAGGCTCCCACTGCAAAGCCCGCTGCCCCCGTGCAGCAGGCCGCCGCTTCCGCTCCGGCTCCTCAGGTGGAAGAGGGCATCCCCGGTGACGTGGTCGCCGCCATCATGGCTGCAATTCACGCCATGGGCAACGGCAAGTACACCCTCAGAGCAGTGCGCCGCAGCAAGAACAGCTGGGGCAGTGCGGGCGTGAATGATACGACCGCACCGTTTTAACAGAGGAGGAAGAGCATGACACAGTTTATTGATACTCTGGTCGGTATTTTCCAAAGTTCCGGCTTTGCA
>CAVKKE010000066.1:0-15394 GCA_963656875.1 Barnesiella intestinihominis
CCAGCGACAAGGGCCGCCGCCTGAAGATCTTCTACCTGACCCAGGCTTCCACCCGTCCTCCGACGTTCGTGGCCTTCGTCAACTCGAAGCAGCTGTTCCATTTCAGCTATCAGCGCTATCTGATCAACCAGATCCGCGAGAACTTCGGCCTGGAACACACCCCCATCCGCCTGGTCATCCGCGAACGCGGCACAGGCGAAGTGGGTGCAAAGGACGTGTAAGCGCCCGCAAAGGAGGAGATCCTTTATGATGAAAGCGATTCTGATCGCCGTGGCCGCTGCCTTGCAGGCTTATCTGCTGGGCAGCGTGGACACCGGCATCCTGATCAGCAAACTCGTGTATCACGATGACGTCCGCAATCACGGCAGCGGTGCGGCCGGCATGACCAACATGCTGCGCACCTTCGGCAAAAAGGCTGCTGCCATGACCGCCGCAGGCGATGTGCTCAAAGGCGTTTTGGCCGTGTGCATCGGCCGGTGGCTGTTCCACCTGCTGCCCGCCGATACTGGTGTTTCGCCGTATCTGGGCGTTTATCTGGCCGCGATCTTTGCGGTGCTGGGGCATCTGTACCCGCTGTATTTCGGGTTCAAGGGCGGCAAGGGCGTGCTGGTGGCAGGCGGTGCCATTCTGGCTATCCAGCCGGTGCTGCTGCCGTTCCTAGCCATCATCTTCCTGGTGTGCCTGATCCCCACTGGCATGGTGTCGCTGGGCAGTGTGACCATGGCGGCGCTCTACCCGCTGCTGACCATCATCTACGGTGTGATGCATGGCTATGCAGCCGGTGATATGCTGGTGTGCGCCATCGGTTCGGGCTTCATGTCCGGCATGGTGATCTACATGCACCGCGCCAACATCCAGCGCATCCGTGAGGGCAAGGAATACCGTTTCGGCCACCACGAGAAAAAGTAACTGAAAATGCAGAACACCCCGCAGCGGGCCGGTTTTCCGGTGCTGCGGAGTGTTTTTTGCTTTTGAGGATGAACCCTCTCAGTCACAGCTTACGCTGTGCCAGCTCTCCCGAAGGGGAGAGCTTTATCAGTTTTGGAGAATAACTTCTCGGTTTAACGAAAAAAGCTCCCTTTGGAGGAGCTGGCTGCGAATGAAATGAGCAGCCTGAGAGGGTTCACTCTGTTTCCGGTTCAGCTTCTTCAAAGTCGTATTCGTCGAAATCTTCGTCTTCAGTGGGAATGGCCTCCGCCACTTCGACCTCTGCCCGCTTTTTCAGCCGGGTGAGGAACTCTTCCGCCGGGATGCCGCTCTGCTTGGGGGAAAGATCCGGTGCAGGGTGGCCGTCCGGCAGGTGAGCGCCGAAAGCCGGAACGAAGAAGAATTTGCGGACGATGAAGATCAATGCAATGGCTCCCACGCTGAGCAGGTTTTCCAGTGCAGAATCGTGGCCCACCACCAGATGGCGGGCGATAGCGTAAAGCAGCACTTCCAGGCTGCTGCCGGGGCTGTGCTTGGCCAGCATCTTGATGAACTCGATGCCGATAACGATGTCGAGGCTCCGCTCCAGAAAGCCGCGGATCTCCACTTCATTGCCGTCAAACAACAGGCCGGGCATCCACTTGATGAGGGGCACTGCACTGAGCAACAAGCCGATGAGCACCAGCCCGGAGAGCAGGATCTCCAAAAGGCTGGAAGCCTGAATGATGCTGT
Source organism: Barnesiella intestinihominis (assembly GCA_963656875.1). GTDB lineage: Bacteria > Bacillota > Clostridia > Oscillospirales > Ruminococcaceae > Faecalibacterium. The sequence continues at coordinate 1,660 of CAVKKE010000066.1, forward strand.
TGCGCAGCTGGGTGCGCCGCTGGCTTTCCACATGGCTGACAGTGGAGGAGTGCTCGGAGGGATGTTCCATAAAATGATCTTCCTTTCGGCGTGCTGCGTTTTCAACATTAGAATTTGAATTTGTTGAGATTTCAACAAAAACTCTTTGCTGTTCTTTTGATATTGTAGCAGAAACGCGCAGAAGTGTCAATTCGCCCAAAAGAAAAGGCTCCCCCTGATAAGGGGAAGCCTTTAGCCGAAAATGGATGTTTATGGTTCAGCCCGCAGTGGTTTCGGAAGCGGCTGGGCTGACAGCGACATATCCGGATTTTTTGATGCAGTCCTGTCCGGCATCAGTGTCCAGCCAGTCGTAGAGCCGACGCTCCGGGCTGTCAGCGGCGGCATCCGGATGGATGACCGCGTAAAACTCGTTGCACAGCGGGTACTTCTCGCTGGCGATGGTGTCGTTGGAGGGTTCCACGCCGTCCACGGCCAGCAGCCGCAGGCCGGGCTGAGAGTACATCTGGTCGATGTAGTAATACACCGAAAAGCCGATGGCGTTGGTGCTGTTGTTGTAGGCGGCGATGCTGTCTACCAGTTCGCCCATGGCGGCGGGGGCCAGCTCGGTGGGTGGGTCCATCAGTTCACCGCCCTGAATGAGCAGCTTTTTGAACAGGGTCTGGCTGCCGGAGTCCTCACCCCGCTGGAAGGCCACAATGTCCAGGTCTTCACCGCCCACATCCTTCCAATTGGTGATCTTTCCGGCGTAGATGTCTTTGAGCTGTTGCTGGGTCAGGCTCTTGACCGGATTGTTCTCATTCACAATGAACACCAGCGCGTCCCGGCCGATGGGCTTTTGTTCCAGCTGGACGCTGGCGTCCTGCAATTCTTCCTTCACATAGTCCGGCGCTTCATAGACCACCAGCATCTGTGCGCCGTATTCCTCATCCGGGTACAGGCCGAAGCTTTCCCACGCATAGGCTGTGGTGCTGACCGAGATGCTGCTCTGGGCAACTTCCAGGTCGATGCCGGTAGTGTCGGCCATTATCTGGGCCATCAGCGGGATACAGGCCGTGCTGCCGTCCAGCTTGGGGAATTCTTCCGGCGAGAACAGTCCAATGGGTTCCAGCTCACTCACCGAGGAAGCCGGAGCCTCCGGCGAGGCGGAAGCACTGCTGGCAGGAGAGTCCGATCCTTTGCAGGCAGTCAGGATGCCTGCGGCAGAGCAGGCGGCAAGGCCCAGCAGAAAGCTGCGGCGGGAAATTTTCGCGTTTTTCATAAGAGGTTCCTCCTGTTATCTCAATAACCCGTTTCGTCATCATCGTTGAGGGTGGAGAAAATGTTCTGGCAGTAGAGCCAGTTTCCGTCGGTGTCCATCCAGCCGTAATAGAAGCCCCGGCGCGCCACGAACACATGGTCGGGCAGTTGGTTCCAGCTGTTGGAATAGTAGCTGTAGCAGCTGCCAAGGCCGTAGAGCACGACATTGCCGGTTTCGTCCAGCACGTCGCATAGCGAGGTGCTGGAGGTGAATTTGTCCGAAATGCCGTAATACAGCGGTCTGCCTTCCGGGGTGGTGGTGAGGTAGTTCAGGGTGGAGTATTTGTCCTGCAGGCCGGTCAGGTCGGAGACAAGGCCCTCAGGGCTGTAGACGCGGGTGGCGGTGGTCTCATAGCTGTCGTTGTCCCGCAGCTCCAGCCAGACATAGCCGTCGCCCTCATTGTCCATCATCACGCTCTGCTGGTTCTCTACCGGCTCCACGGCAGTATCGGTGATGAGAGCGCCGGTGTCGGTGCTGTAGACCTTCAGGCTGCCGCTCTCAGCATAAACGGCGATGGTGTTGTTGGTGATGCTGGAAGCGTACAGCGGGGTCACCTCGCCGGTCTCAAGGTCGTAGAGGTCATAGCCGGAACCGCTGTCGGTGCGCCAGGTGACCACATAGCCGGGGAAATAATTGATGGGCGGGTCGTCAAAGGTGCCGATGACGCCGCAGTCCTCAGCGGACAGGTCGCGCAGCTCGTACCGACCGTCATCAGTCTCAAAGCTGGCGGTGTCATTGCCGCACGCCTGACGGAAGCCGGTGAACCCATCTCCGGCGGCGGGGTCATAAAGCGTGCAGGTGGTGGGCGCACCGCTGGACTGGTAGGTGTCCAGCTCCACCCAATCGGTCAGGCTGTCCCCGGTGTAGGAAAGGCTCATGGCAGTGGTGGAGTCTGCACGGTAGGTCTGGGTGCCGTCTTTTGTCTGTACCACGACCCAGCTGTGGAGGTAGGGATCGTCATCCCATGCGTCCTCGGCAAGGTCAGCCGGACGGGCATAACAGTTATACACCAGAAAATCTCCGCACACGATGCAGCCGTAAGCGCCGTCCGGGGCGGGCAGGACTTCGCCGGTGGCAAGGTCGATGACCTGGCAGGTGCCGTAATTGTCGTAGCCGTCCAGATAACTGTCGCCGAGCATCCGGCTCTCCTGCAGCACCAGCAGACCGTTCTGCATGGTGGCACTCTGCTGGCCGTCAAACGTCATGACTTCCTGACCGTCCTTGTCGTAAAGGGCGCTGCGGCGTCCGCCCCGGCCGGTGGGGTCCGACCAGCTGCGGAACCAGTAGTTGGTTTCGCCGGTGACGATGTCCTGCAGCAAACTCACGTTTTCACTGCGGGCAGACTGATACAGCACCTTACCGCCGCAGAGAACAACGGAGCTGTTGCCGGAATTGTCATAGCCGTAGAGCATCCGCAGCCTGCCGTCATCCAGGCGGGAAGTATCATACAGGGGCTTGCCGTCGGCGTCCGTGGGCACGGAAGCCGACGCTGCCGGTTTGCTGGAAGCGGGCGGCAACAGGCCACAGCCGCAGCCCAGAGCAAGGCAAAGGGACACGCACACGGCAGCGCAGCCGATGCGGGAAACGGAACGTTTCATGAAATCACTCCTTCCAAAGCCTGAAAAGCACACAAGATGGAATTATGACTCTGGATATTACATTGCGGAAATAAAAACAGGGCCTTCCTGCATTTTCCGGTTCAATTATAATACGAAACAGCCGCACTTTCCATTGCAGAAAAGCGCGGCTGCTGATTACAGTTTTATGACAGAAGGTTACTGTGCATTTTTTGCGAGTTCGGCGTCATCCATATCACCCAGCTGTTTCAGGAATGCCAGCAGGAAGGGCAGGGAGACGATGAAGGTGAGCACGTCTGCAATGGGCTGGCAGATCTCCACGCCCAGCAGGCCGTGTGTGGCGGGCAGAACGAGGATCAGAGGGATGAAGAACACGCCCTGACGGCAGCAGGCCAGGAAGGTGGCACGGCCCGCCTTGCCCACGCTCTGGAAGGTCATGTTTGCCACAACAATGATGGGCTGCAGCAGCATGGCAAGGCACTGGTAGTGAAACGCGGGCAGAGCCACGGCGGTGACTTCCGGGTCGTCGCGGAACAGACGGATCAGGGCGTCGCCGTTGACCCAGCAAAGAACGACCAGCGCCACCAACATACAGAATGCGGCAATTGTTGTAAAAATGGCGGCTTTCTGTACCCGGCGGAATTTGCGGGCACCATAGTTGAAGGACGCCACCGGCTGCAGGCCCTGGCCCACGCCGATGGCTACCGAGATGATGAACATGAAAATGCGGGAGACGATGCTCATGCCGGCCACGGCGGCGTCGCCGTAGCTGCGTGCAGCAATGTTCAGCAGCATGCCGCCGATGCTGTTCAGGCCCTGACGGCCAAAGCTGGGGGCACCGCCCGCCAGAATGATGCCGAACTCCCGAGGCTCACGGGTGACGGCAGTGATGCGGAACTGACTGACTGTTTTGCCCCGCAGGAACATGGACAGCAGGATGCAGAAACTGATGCCCTGGCTCAGGGCAGTGGCGATGCCTGCGCCGGCGGTGCCAAGGCCGAAGCCGAACATGAAGATGGGGTCCAGCACAATGTTCAGCACGCCGCCGGTGACAAGGCCGATCATGGCGAAGCTGGCCTTGCCCTCATAGCGCAGGATATTGTTCATCACAAGGCTGGAGATCATCAGCGGGGCGGCAATGAAAATGGGCCGTGCGTAGGCGCAGGCGTGGGGCAGAATGGTCTCGGTGCTGCCCAGCAGCATCATAAAATCGGGCAGGGTGGCAAGGCCGATGAAAGCCAGCACCACGCCGAAAGCTAGCGCAGTGAAAAAGCTGGTGGAAGCAAAGCGGGTGGCGGCGTCAGTGTTCCGGCTGCCAAGGCTGCGGCTGATGACTGTGCCTGCGCCGTGGCCCAGCATGAAGCCCAGCGCCTGAATGATGGCCATCAGGCTGGAGACCACGCCCACCGCGCCGGAAGCGCTGGTGGAAATCTGGCCCACGAAAAAGGTGTCGGCCAGATTGTAGATGCTGGTGATCAGCATACTCAGAACTGTAGGAGCGGCCAGCCCGAGGATCAGCTTGGGGATGGGCGTCTCAGTCATTTTTTTATATTGCTGAATGTTGAGTTCATCAGATGTCATGGAAAGACCTCCTTCTATCAAATAAGTGAGAAAAACCGCCCCCTGTGACAAGGACGGCTGTAAAATCATGAGGGTGTGCAGCGCACACCGACACATAGTATAACGCAGTTGCGGCAAAAAGTCGAGAGGTGCAGCGTTTCAAAAACAGGTGCTCCGGCCCGGGCAGGCGGGAGAAAAAAGGGGCGAAAGAGAGGGGCTTTTTGTCTGTTTTGCTAAAGGATGGTCGATTTACTTGTAGAAAATCACGATATGTGGTATCATTTATTGTAAGATGCTGGAAACGAAGCCCGGCGTCGCCATACATGGGAGGGAATTTACATGAAAACTGTTGCACAGACCGTGATCGAAGCAGATCATTTCTACACCATCGCCGCACACACTGGCAATGTCATTCAGGCCGTGGAGGGCGTGAAGGACGGCGGTACCGTCCGGCTGGGCAAGTACGATCACAAGCCTGAGCAGGAGTGGGCCTTCATCCGCGTGGGCGACGGTGTCTACCGCATCCGCAACCGCGCTTCCGGCAAGCTGCTGGATCTGACCATGACCGGAACGGCCAACGGCACCTGGCTGCACCTGTGGGAGGACGTGGGCGGCACGTCCCAGATGTGGACCGTCCAGCCCACCCCGGAAGGAACTGTGCGCCTGCGCTCTTCCTGGGCCGGCGGCAAGTGTGTGGACACCGTGGGCATGGGTGCCGCTGTGGGCACTGTGCTGCAGATCTGGCAGGAAGTGCCCGGCGCTGAGGATCAGCTGTGGGTCATCTCTGAGGTGAAGGAGCGCGCAAAGCGTGCCGCAAAGAAGGCCGAAGAACCCGCTGTAGAAGCACCTGCCGAGACCGCTGCCCTGGCAGAAGCGGCAGTGACCGCGGAGGAAAAGGCACCGGCCAAGAAGCCCGCTGCCCGCAAGCCCCGCACCACCAAGAAGGCTGCGGCTGCCAAGGCAGAAAAGGCCGAGGAGCCCAAGGCTGAGACGGCTGCTCCCGCCGAGAAGGAAGAAAAGGCTGAAAAGCCCGCAAAGCCTGCCCGCAAGACCGCAGCAAAGAAGACCACGAAGACTGCGGCCAAGGCTGCAGAGAAGGCCGAGCCTGCTGCTGAATCTGCAAAGGCCGAAGCTCCGGCAGAGGAAAAGCCTGCTGTTGAGAAACCCAAGCGCAAGTGTGCACCCCGCAAGAAGAAAGAGAATGTCTGATCTCTGAAATAAAAAGCCAGCGCCCGCCGAAGGCCATCCGACCCGGCGGGCGCTGTTTTTGCGTTATTCCGGCAGCTGCTTTAATACAAAGCGGTTCTTCTCGAACTCCAGCAGCCCCTCGTCACGCATCCTGCACAGTTCTTTGGAAAGGGCACTGCGGTCGAGGTTGAGGTAATCGGCCATTTGCTGGCGGTTGAACGGGATCTCAAGTTCCAGCCTGCCGGCCTTTGCAGCCTGCGCAGAAAAGTAGGTCAGCAGCCGTCCGCGCACCGTTTTGGGGGTGGTGCAGAAGATGCGCTGGGAGAGGCTCAGGTTTTTGCGCATGGACACCGCCAGCAGGTTGTGCAGCAGGGTGTTCCGCAACCCGGCATCGAGCTGGGCATCCGAAAGAGCGCGGGTGTGCAGGAACAGCACCTCGCAGTCCTCGGCGGCAACGGCGTCCACCATCAAAGCGTCTCCGCAGAAAGCGTAGGTCTCAGCGAAAGCCTGCCCGGCGGAAATGCTGCTCAGGATGCTCTTGGTGCCCCAGAGGTCGAGATTTTCGATATGAACCGTGCCACGCAGAACCACGCCGATCTCCTGCACCTGGTCTCCGGCACGGAAAATGACCGTGTGCTTTTCAAACGCTTTCCGGCGCAGCAGCCCGGCGGCAGAGAGGGTGGTCAGATCTTCCTCAGAAAGCCCCCGGAACAGGGGAGAGGGAATGTGTTTCATAAAAATCCTCATTTCGTGGTTATAACAACCGATGCTTTGGCCTGATTATAGTATACTCAGACCATCAAAGCAAGGAGGACTTTTCCATGATCCGAAAAATCATTCATATAGATGAAGAAAAATGCAATGGCTGCGGGGCCTGTGTCACCGCCTGCCATGAGGGAGCCATTGGGCTTGTGAACGGCAAGGCAAAGCTCATGCGGGATGACTACTGCGATGGTTTCGGCGACTGCCTGCCCGGCTGCCCCACCGGTGCCATCACCTTCACCGAGCGGGAAGCCGCTGCCTACGACGAGCAGGCCGTGCTGGAAAACAAGCAGAAAAAGGCCGCGGCGCAGAACCAGGAAAAAACTGTGTTCCACGGCTGCCCGGGCAGCATGATGAAGCAGTTCCACCGGGAAGCAGTTTCTGCTCCCACTGCCGCTGTGCCCGCACAGTCTCAGCTGGCCCAGTGGCCCTGCCAGATCAAGCTGGTGCCCGTGAACGCACCCTATTTTGATGGGGCCAAGCTGCTGATCGCAGCAGACTGCACCGCCTACGCCTATGCCAACATCCATGAAGAGTTCATGAAGGGGCACGTCACCATTATCGGCTGCCCGAAGCTGGACGCTGTGGATTACAGCGAGAAGCTGACCGAGATCATCCGGAACAACAACATCAAGAGCGTGACGGTTCTGCGCATGGAAGTGCCCTGCTGCGGCGGTCTGGAACACGCAGCGGTCACGGCTCTGAAGAACAGCGGCAAGTTCATCCCGTGGAATGTGGTGACCTTTTCCACCGATGGCCGCATCCTTGACCGGTAAAGTGTTTGATGAAAGAGAGTAACGATCAAGAATGCCCTCCGCTTCGCTCTGGGCATGTTTAAAGGTGATTTTATTTTTAGAGAGCAAATCCCGGCAGACTGCGTTCTGCCGGGATTTGCATTTTTACCGGAAGGGCCCGAACCGGATACGGCATATAAGATATAAAGTGAAAAGTGCATCTGACCGGAACGGCCTTCTCCGTGAAAAAGGGGCTGTTGCAAAATAAAAATGCGATAGCAATTTGCACAAAAAATAGCGCAAAAACAGAAACCCGGAACCCTTTTTGAGCCACTTTGGCCCTGAAAAGGTTCCGGGTTTTGTGCATAATTTTTTCAGCGAGCCATTTTGCAACAGCCCCAAATATAAATCTCAATTCCTCTGAATATGCTCAGAGCGAAGCGGAGGGCATTCAAATCGTCACCCTGCAGCCTGTACGCTGTCCGCAGCGGTCTGCACGAACTGCATCACGTTCTCAATGCCCTCGCGGATCTGCACGAGGGTCTGGATGTCGTCATCCTTCATGCGGGAAGTGGGGGCCGAAAGAACGACGTTCTGGGCGCTGATGGTGCCTGTGAGCTGGATGCTGACCCCGTGCTCCGGAATGGTCAGCAGGATGTGCACCGGGAGCGCATCGGCAAAAAACTGGCTCTTCTCAAAGCCGAAGGTCAGCACCGGAGCGTTGGCGTCGGTGCTGCTGGTGTTCAGCTGGAAGTAGAGATAGCCGTCCTTCGCGTTGTCCGGCTGAACCTTGTGCAGGGCTTTCAGATCAAGCTGAAAGTCGGTGACGTCCTGCAGGCTGGTGGCCCCGGTGTCCACGCCCAGCACACTGGCCAGCTGAGCCTGTGAGATATAGCTGCCAAGGCTCCACTCCGGCAGCAGGAGGCCGGCCAGAGGATAAGCATTCGTAACGGAAGAACGGATGTTTTTGTAGATCTGCCCTACATCATACAGCGTCTCGCTGCTGCTGACCCACACCCGGGTCAGCGGGTCGGCGGGGATCACGGCATCCGGGGCGGAAAGACTCAGCTGCAGGGTGTCCGGTGCGTATTTTCCGGTCACGGTGCCGCTGGCAGCCCCGGCCTGCTGCAGGATGCCATAGAGTGCGGGAGAGTCGGCGGTGGGGGTGATCTCATAATCAAAAGTGAAGCTGGCCCCGGCCTGCAGGCTTTTCACCCGGCGCGAGATCAAGCCAAGGCAGACCGCCGCAGCCACGACAGCGATGAGAAGCAGACACAGCACCATCACAATGGCGGCGCGGGCCCTGCTTTTTTTCTTGCGGGAAGAAGCCATGAAGAATCCTCCTTTGGTATCAATGTTTTTCATCAGCATAGCGGAACCGGCCGGAAAAGTCAAGCAGAGTGGAAAAAGACTGGTGGAAAACAAAAAATCCGAAACCATACGGTTTCGGATTTCTGGCGGAAAGATGGGGATTCGAACCCCAGAACGCTTTTGACACGTTACACGATTTCCAGTCGTGCGCCTTAGACCAGCTCAGCCATCTTTCCATATTCGGTTCTGCGTTTTGGGCCGTGGCCCTCGGCGCTCCACTATAATACCTGAAAGAAGCACTTTTGTCAAGGATTTTTTCGAAAAAAATTGTGTTTTTTCAAAAAGGACGTTCCTGCGTTTTGCTGCCCGGCAGAAAAACATTCAAAAAGCGGCAAAACCCTTGACGGAAGAACAGAACCGGGCTATGATGAGGGCAGAGAGTGCTGCGGCAGGTCATTTTATGTCGCAGAAATGGAATAAAGGAGGATATTTTATCATGACTTATCCTGAAGTTCTGGCCAATGCACGGGAGTGCATCGGCAAATACTGCAAGGCTTGCCCGGTGTGCAACGGTGCAGCCTGCAAAAACCAGATCCCCGGCCCCGGTGCCAAGGGCGTGGGCGACACGGCCATCCGCAATTATAATAAGTGGGCAGAGATCCGCGTGAACATGGACACCCTGTGTGAGGGCGGCACCCCGGACACCCATGTGGAATTGTTCGGCAAGAGCTTCAAGTACCCCTTCTTTGCGGGCCCGGTGGGTGCGGTGAACCTGCACTATTCAGAGACTTACACCGATATGACCTACAACGATGTGCTGGTGCGCGCCTGCGCCGAGAACGGCATCGCTGCCTTTACCGGTGACGGCACCAACCCCACTGTGATGGAGATGGCCACCAAGGCCATCGGCGCAGCAGATGGCTGCGGCGTGCCCACCATCAAGCCCTGGAACATCGACACCATCAAGGAGAAGATGGTGCAGGCACAGGCCAGCGGCTGCTTTGCCGTGGCCATGGATGTGGACGCTGCGGGCCTGCCCTTCCTGAAGAACATGACCCCTCCGGCCGGCAGCAAGAGTGCGGCGGAGCTTTCTGAGATCGTCAAGCTGGCCGGACGCCCCTTCATTGTCAAGGGCATCATGACCGTCAAGGGCGCATTGAAGGCGAAGGAAGCCGGCGCTGCTGCCATTGTGGTGTCCAACCACGGCGGACGCGTGCTGGATCAGTGCCCGGCCACTGCCGAGGTGCTGCCCGAGATCGCTGACGCCCTGAAGGGCAGCGGCGTGAAGGTGCTGGTGGACGGCGGCATCCGCACCGGCGTGGATGTGTTCAAGGCACTGGCCATGGGCGCAGACGGTGTGCTGATCTGCCGCCCCTTCGTCACGGCGGTTTACGGCGGCGGCGAGGAAGGCGTGAAGTGCTACATCGACAAGCTGGCCGGTGAGCTGGCCGACACCATGCAGATGTGCGGTGCCCACAGTATTGCTGAGATCACCTGGGATATGGTGAGGGTATAAAAAGGATCAAAAAGCGGCTTGTGCCTTTGCGGTGCAAGCCGCTTTTGTTATCCCTGCAGCTCTGTTCCTGGATAATAATGCGCCAGAATCGCGGCATAGTCCGCCCCCTGCTCCGCCATGGCTTTGGCACCCCACTGGCTCATGCCCACTCCGTGGCCGTAGCCCCGGGTGGTGAAGCTGAAATTCCCGCTCTGGAACTGCACGGTAAAGCAGGTGCTGCGCAGGCCCAGCACCCGCCGCAGAGCTGTGCCGGAGACCGTCTGCCCGCAGACAGAAAGAGCCTTTGTGTATCCGGCAGGGCTCAGTTCTGCAGCGCCAAACCAGCTTTCTGGGGCAGCAAGGTCGGAGGTGAGCCCCAGCCCGGAGAGGACCTGCTGCACCTGTGCAGCAGAAAAGGTGACGGTGTATTCATAATTGTCGGCGGAACGGTCACTGCTGCTGTCCACTGAAATAAGGTAGGGCAGGGCAGAGCCCCAGACATTCTCGCTGGCTTCGGTCTGCCCGTTGGAGATGGCAAAGTAGCTTGTCCCGGCGGGGGCATCCTCATAGTAAAGAACATCGTCGATCACTTCGTCCACCAGTGCCGAGAGCCGGGCATAATTCTCTTCGTAAGCAGTGCCCCAATAGCTGCGCAGGACGGGCTCGGTCAGGCAGCCCTGCCGCCGGGCCGGGTCAGCCGTGAGCCAGGCACCATTCTCGCGGGTGGAATGGTCCCGGCAGTAGAGCGCGTAGCTGTGGGCGGCCACGGCCTGTGCCTTGAGGGCTTCATCCGGCCAGCTCACCGGCATTTCGGCGGCAACTGCACCCAGCACATAGTCCCGGCGGGAAATTGTCACCACCTGGCCGGTGGACTGATCTTCAAAATAAAAGGTATCAGCGTCAGCGGAGGATGTCTGCTTCGGGGCGGGCGAGGAAGCGGCGGCGCTCTCAGGCACGGATGGGGCGGGCTCCTTTCTCCCCAGCACAGCGAGGGTCAGCTGATAAGATGCCAGCGGCAGAGCACTGCCCAGCACCAGAAGGACCACACATAACAGCAGAAAAAACTTTTTCATAGCCGAACCCCCTCAGACAGCCGTGTTTTTTAAATCAGAATACCGCGGACAGCCTGCAAAACGGTACGAAAAAGGCGGTGAGCCTTTTGCAAGAAAGGGTGAAAAAACGCGTTTCGGGGTCAAAACAGGTGACGGCAGTGCACTTGGCGCTTGAATTTACTTCACAAAAGCGATATGATAAGATTATGTCCACCGATGAGGGTGGATGGGAAAGTAAGAGATTTAGGACGAAAGGAGAATTCCCCATGAATTTTGCACACTCGGAAGTGGCGACTCTGGACCCAACCACCATGCGTACCCTGTGCGAAGAGTACATGGCAAACAACTACATCGACCCCGAGACCAGCGAGCGTCTTGGCGTCAAGCGCGGCCTGCGCAACCCGGACGGCACCGGTGTGCTGGCGGGCCTGACCAATGTCTGCGATGTTGTGGGTTATAAGAAGGATCAGGAAGGCCACATCATCCCCATCCCCGGCAAGCTGATCTACCGCGGCGTGCCCATCGACGAGATCGTGGAAGAAGCCTACCGCAATGACCGCTTCGTCTTTGAAGAAGTGATCTGGCTGCTGCTGTTCGGCAGCCTGCCCACCCAGGAGCAGCTGGACGATTTCTGCGAGATCCTGGCCGAGCACCGCGCCCTGCCGGAAGGCTTCATGGACACCATGAACGCCCCTTCGCCCAACATCATGAACAAGCTGCAGCGCTGCGTGCTGGGCCTGTACTCCTATGATGAACATGCTGAGGACCTGAGCCTGGAAAACATCCTGAACCAGAGCATCAACCTGATCGCCAGCATGCCCACCATGATGGTCAACGCTTATCAGATGAAGCGCCGTTATTACGACAAGCAGAGCATGTTCTTCCATCTGCCCAAGCCCGGCCAGAGCACGGCAGAGCACATCCTGAGCACCTACCGCCCGGATCAGAAGTTCACCCACGAGGAAGCAAAACTGCTGGATATGTGCCTGCTGGTTCACGCAGACCACGGCGGCGGTAACTGCTCCACTTTCACCACCCGTGTGCTGTCCTCTTCGGGCACCGACACCTATTCGGCCATTGCTGCTGCCATCGGCGCACTGAAAGGCCCCAAGCACGGCGGCGCCAACCTGATGGTCAACCGCCAGCTGCAGGACATCCTGAAGCATGTGGAGAACCCTGAGGACGACGATGAGGTGCGCGAGTATCTGCGCCGCATCCTGCGCAAGCAGGCGGGCGACGGCTCCGGCCTGATCTATGGCATGGGCCACGCGGTCTACACCATCAGCGACCCCCGTGAGGTGATCCTGAAGCAGCGCGCCCGCCATCTGGCCTATGACAAGGGCTTTGAGGAAGAGTATAATATGCTGTGCAGCATCGAGCGTCTGGCTCCCGGCATCTTTGCCGAAGAAAAGGGCAGCTCCAAGCCGGTGTGCGCCAACGTGGACCTGTTCAGTGGCCTGATCTATCACATGCTGGGCATCTCCGAGGACATCTACACCCCGCTGTTTGCCATTGCCCGTGTGCCGGGCTGGTGCGCACACCGCGTGGAAGAAGTGGTGTTTGCAAACCGCATCATCCGCCCGGCCTACAAGTATCTGGGCGTGCGCCAGAAATATAAGCCGATTGAGGAACGCTGATGAATTTTTTGATGTTGCTGAGTATTCTTTTGTCCGTCCTGGTGGGCATTGCCCGCGGGGTGGACCTGGCCGTTGGCACCAATGCCGCCACCGGGCTGTGCACGGTGGGAAGCGTGTGGTGGCGCTATGCCGCGCTGGGCATTGCCGTGCTGGCGGCGGTGCTCATTGGGCGGCATTGCGCCGGTAAGGCAGAAAATCTGTGCCGCCGCAGCCCGCTGGCCGGTGTGCTGGCCTTTGCAGCGGCGGTCTGCCTGCTGGCCGGCGGAGCCGCGCAGGTGCTGCTGACGGTGAACGGTCTGGCAGATATGGTGCGCGTGGTTCTGCAGGTGCTGTGTGCCGTCTGGCTCAGCAGCCTGGGCCGCCGCTGGCTCACAGCGGGCCGCTGGCAGACCCCGGCGGGCGGCCTGCCGCTGGCGGTGGCGGGCAGTGTGCTGTTTTACTGGAACGTGCTGATGCGCTTTATGGAAAACAGCTCCAGCTGGCACCGGGTCGGCCCCACGGCGGCGGTGTGGCAGATGCTGGCGGCGCTGCTGTTCCTGGCGGCACTGGCACGGGCGCTGTACCTGCCGGAGCCGGGCAACGGCAAGGCACTGTGTGCCTCCGGGCTGGCGGCCTTTGCGCTGTGCCTGTGCTGGCAGCTGCCCCAGACGGTGCAGCTGGCCGTGCAGGGCAGTATATCGGAACTGCTCACCTCGTTGGCGGTGTGCTGCATTGGCGCGCTGGGCGGTGTGTGCGCCGCAGCCTGTGCGGCGGCCGCAAAGCACTGACCGGACAGCTGGCACTCCATTGGCGCAATTGCTGAAAACAGGCGCGCGGGATGCGATAAAATCGTACAAAAGCAAAAAAGATGAAATTGCGTTGTTAAATTTTTGGCAGATACTTGAAACTTTTCCCGTTTTGGTTTACAATAAAGGTACCGTGATTTATCCGTTAAAAGGGTAAAAACAATTAGGAGGTACTATTAACATGGCTGTTAGAGTTGCTATCAATGGTTTCGGTCGTATTGGTCGTCTGGCATTCCGTCAGATGTTTGATGCTGAGGGTTACGAGGTTGTTGCAATCAACGACCTGACCAGCCCCAAGATGCTGGCTCACCTGCTGAAGTACGATACTGCTCAGGGT
>CAVKKE010000067.1:0-6477 GCA_963656875.1 Barnesiella intestinihominis
GCATCTCAAAGAAGGTGCCGTGGCGGGCGGTGATGCCCACGCGCTCGATATCCGGAGTGCGGATGCACTTCTGGCAGGTGGTCACACGATGACGGGGCGGCTCTTCCTGAGCCAGAAACCACTTCTTCATAGGGGCCATGCCACTGTTGATCAGCAGCAGGCTGGGGTCGTTCTTCGGCACCAGCGGGAAGCTGTCCAGACGCAGGTGGCCCTTGCTCTCGAAGAAGCTCAGGTACTTTTCACGCAGTTCATTCAAACCGGTCCATTGCATAGGTTTTCTCTCCTCGATTGTCCTTGGCGTTTTGCACGTCAGATTGGTATTGCTATGGCAGATGGGGCGGGCCGGGCAAAAAACAAAAATAGCCCTCATCCCGAAAAGGGACGAAGGCTGCTGAATCACTCCGTGGTACCACCCAAATTGCAAAGGATAAAATGCTTGTCCCCTGCCGCTTTCAGCGCATTAACGCTGCGCTGCGTCCGACTCATCTCGTCGGAAGCTCCGGGGCGGCGCAAAATGGAACCGGCCGGAACCCCTTGCAGCGAACGGCGTTCTCTCTGAGCGGCGGTGTGCATTTCTGACCCCATCATTGCCATCTGTCATAATTTCATGCACAGCAGGAAGCATACAGCTCTTCCCGCGTACAGTTAAATTATAGCATGAGCCGGGCGTTTGTCAACGGTTTCGTGCAAATTTTACGGCACCCAGACGCGCACGATGTTGCTCACGCTGCCATTGTCAGTAAAGACCGTGGTGTTGTTGCAGATCCAGTAATCCGGATCCGCATTGAAGGCTTCCTCCACGGCAGCTGCGCCGTCGGACTCCACTGCACTGGCCTGCGGGTCAGCAGAGCTGTCCTCCATGGTAGCATTGTCTTCCAGCGGCAGAGTCAGTTCGCCCACCTTATAGTAGACGGGATAGTCGTCCATCGTGATGGTGCGGTAGACGTCATGATCCAGGCACAGATCAACGCCGCCCTGTTCAACGCCGCCGTTGATCGTGATGTAGCCGGTGTCATCATTCTTTTCAATGCTCGTCACGGTAACGTCCTGTGCATCGTCTGCGCCGTCCAGATGGGTGCTGATGACATCGCCTTCCTTCAGATTGTCAATGGCATCCTTCTCATAGGCGTCGTAGCTGTAGACTTCCATGCTCACCTGACCATCCTTGATGGCGGTGATATTGGCTGCAAACTTATAGCTCTGGGTCTTCATGTCCTCCAGCGCGCCCTGTTCAATGGGCTGCACTGCGCCGGTCTGCTCTGCCGACGCAGAAGAAGCCGTGCTGGATGCCGGTTCACTGGATGCTGCAGAGGAAGCAGTGCTGCCGGAGCCGGAAGCTCCGCAGCCTGCCAGAATGCCCGCTGCCAGAATGGCAGTCACGGCCAGCATTTTCTTGTTCAATCTCATATTCGTTGCCTTCTTTTTATTTCTTTTTCAGTGTTCCGGGCCGCTGTGTGCAGCCCGGCCAGCACACAGTATACTCTTTTTTCCTGAAAAGTAAATGTCTGCGTGCTTGACGTGCGGTTTTTGTTCCGCTACAATAAAAACGATCAAAAGTCCATTCTTATTGCAGACAGAGAGGAATTTTTCCGTGAAAATTTTAAAAGTGAAATGTCTGGCCCCCACACGGCTGGACAATTATCTGATGCAGCAGTATCCGGCACTGAACCCGGGACGCCTGAACAAGGCCCTGCGCGAGAACAAGATCAAGCTCAACGGCAAAAAACAGCCGCTCTCCACCCGCGTGATGGCCGGCGACGAGATCAAGCTGTTCATTCTTGACGAAGTGCTGGACGCTGACAAGCGCGTGGAAGGCCCGGCGTGGAAGAATGCCCGCGGCCCGGCACAGGTCGTATATGACTGTCCGCAGATTCTGATCGTCAACAAGCCCGCCGGTCTCGCCGTGGACGGCCCGGAGGACGACACCCTGCTGAACCGCGCTCTGCTCTACCTGAACCAGCAGGGTGAATACAAGGAGAACGACCTGTACACCCCAGCCCTGTGCCACCGGCTGGACACCGGCACCAGCGGCCTCGTCATCATTGCCAAGACCCCGGAAGCCGAGGAGCTGTTCCTTGCCGCCATTAAGAACCGTGAGGTGAAAAAGACCTACCTCTGCGTCACTTTCGGCCGTCCGGTGCCGCCGGACGCCACCCTGGGCGGTTATCTGCTCAAGGATGCTGACCGCGGCATCGTGAAGATCGTGGAGGACAAGCAGCCCGGTGCCAAGGAAGTGGAGACTCAGTACGAGACCATCGCCGTCTCCGGCCGTCTGGCCCTGCTGAAGGTGAAGCTCATCACCGGCCGCACCCATCAGATTCGCGCCCATATGGCCAGCATCGGCTGCCCTATCCTCGGCGACAGCAAATACGGCAACAACACCGCCAACCGGGAGCTGAAACTCAAGTATCAGGCCCTGTGTGCCTGGGAGCTCACCATGCCCCGCTTCACTCAGCCGGACTTCGAGTTCCTCAGCGGCAAAACCTTCCATGCCCCGAAGCCCTGGTATTACAGCCAGATGCTGGATGGAACGCTGAAATAATCTTTTGCTCATAAAAATGGCTCAGAACACTTGGTTCTGAGCCATTTTGTTTTGCATATCAGCCAAACAGGCTTGCCAGCCAGCCCATGGTGGCTTCTGCTGCATCAGCAAAGACGGTCTGTGCTTCCTGCACGCTGTCCAGAAGCTTGACTCCCTCGGTGTCCTGCGCCGACCAGTAAGTCGCGCTGCTGTTGGAGCCATCCGAGACCGTGAAGTCACTGGTGAAGCAGAGGTTTTCGCCGTTGGAGTCGGTCAGCATCACCATGTAGGTATAACTGCCTGCCGCCAGCTCGCCGAAGCGGATCTGGCTGTCCACCGTCTTGAAGGAGAAGCTGCCGGTGTTGGGCGTCGCTTCCGTGCTCTGCACCAGATTATCGTTTGCGTCCAGAATTGCGACCTGCACGCTGATCAGGGTGGTGCCAAGAGGGCTGTTGGCCGTGCCGGTCAGTGCCATGCCCTTGCCCGCCTGAATGTTGACCGGGTAGACCATGGCTTCCAGCCGCAGGCTGTCTGCAGACGATGCCACAGAGTTGTGATCCGAAGTTACATACCAATAGCAGGATGCACCGTTCACCGAAACGCTGGAACTCGTCAGCGGGATGCGCCCGGAGGAAATGTTCCCAGCCGGGTCAGAGCAATAAAACACGCCGTTGGTGTAATCCGTCAGCAGCACCGCGTGGGGCTGGCTGCGGTCATACAGAACGATGCCCTCCGGGTGCTGGGATAGCAGCGTGATAAGGGTCTGGATCTTTTCCTGCTTACGGGAAGGAAGGGTGGCGTAGCCCACCTGCATTTCTTTATATGTAAAACTGTGGGAAAGTCCATTGGACCACGCCGTGGAGCGCACGCTGTTTTCGGTGACGGTGGACCAGTCGGTCAGGCCGTCGAAGTAAGCGCGGCGCCGCAGCATCATGGCAGCAGACGCCAGCGTACAGGTGCCGCCCCGGCTCTGCTTGAAGTAAAATCCTGCATCTACATTCAGATCAACTGCCAGAGCAGCCGGGAGGCAGGTGACGATAAACACCAGCGTCAGCACAAGGCTCAGCAGTTTTTTTCGGGACGGTGCAGCGGTATTCACGGGTAGGTGCTCCTTTCGGTTTCCAGACAGTTTCGATCATTCATATATCTAAATTATACCAGCCTGTAACCATTTTGTAAACGAATGTGAAACGTTTTTCTCAATATCAACACGTTTGGGCAGATTTTGTTGGAGAAAATGCACAGTTCACGAAGAAATATTCTACACATTCCACAAAAATCAGGTTTCACATTTATTCAAGCTGCAAAGGCTTTTTTCACATCCCGGCGTCATTTCCCCGCAGGCAGAGACGGCTCACGGCAGTCCAGATAATTCACGAACCGCTTCATCGCCAGCGATGCCGTTTTTTTGTCACGCAGGCAGAATGCAATGGTCCGCACCGCAGGAACATCCAGCGGCCGGATCGCGATGTGATACGGCACACGTTTCAAGATCAGCTCCGGCAGAATGCTGATGCCGAGCCCGCTCTCCACCATGGACATGACGGCATAGTCATCCCATGTGGTGAAGTGCACTTTCGGCTGCAGATGATTTTGCTCAAACAGTGCCGCGATCTCGGCTTTTGCCCCTTTTTCCAGCAGCATAAACGGCTCGGAACACAGCCCGCTGAGCGGCACCTTTTCCAGCCCGGCCAGCGGATGATCCAAGGGCAGCACCGCCATCAGCCTGTCCTGCTGCAGCGGGATCGTCTCAAACTCGTGTTTTGTGGGCAGGCTCAGAAAGCCGCCATCCACCCGGCCATCCGCGATCCATTCCTCGATCTCGGTGTAGTCTCCCAGCAGGAGCTCATAGTCGATGCCCGGGTAATCCTTCTGAAACGCCTTGATGATGTTGGGCAGCCAGTAGGTCGCCACGCTGGAAAACGTCCCGATGCGGATCAGGCCGGACTGCATCCCGCGCAGATCATCCACCTGCATCTGCAGCTTCTGGTATTCCTCGCACAGGCTTTTGGCGCAGGGCAGCAGCCGTGAGCCGTCGGAGGTCAGCCGCACACCGGTGCGCCCCCGTTCCAGCAGGGTCAAGCCCCATTCCCGCTCCAGGTCTGCGATCATCCGGCTGATGCCGGATTGTGAATAGTGCAGCAGCTCCGCCGCCCGGGTGAAACTGCCGTATTCCACCGTCGCAACAAACGCACGGTACTTGAGCAGATTCATATCCATCCTGTATCGCCCTCTTTCTATCCGGTTTTGTCATGAAAAGCATTCGAAAAATTCGCTTTTCTCATTTTATCGCAAATGCTACAATAATGCCAGCATTTTTCAAATGTGAGGGGGAATCTTATGAACTCCACTGCATCCGTGGATATGCTCCACGGCCCGTTGGCCCGGGAATTGATCCTGTTTGCTCTGCCCATCGCCGCCAGCAGTATGCTGCAGCAGCTGTTCAACTCTGCTGACACCGCTGTCGTCGGGCGCTTTGCGGACGCCAGTGCCCTTGCCGCCGTCGGCACGAACACCGAGATCGTGGCCCTGCTGGTCAGCCTTTCCGCTGGCCTTGCTGTGGGCGCGAACGTCCTTCTGGCCCGGCAGATCGGCAGCGGGCAGCTGCAGAATGCCTCTTCCGCCATCCGCACAGCTCTTGCGTTTGCACTGCTGTTCGGCCTGTCGGGTGCAGTTCTGGGGCAGTGCATCAGCCGTCCTCTGCTGGTGCTCATCCACACACCGGAAACCATCCTAGACGCTGCCGTGTGCTATCTTCGGCTGTATTTTCTGGGCATGCCCGCCCTGCTGCTTTACGATTTCGGCGCGGCGATCCTGCGCTCCCGAGGCGACAGCCGCAGGCCGTTTCTGATCCTGCTCGCGTCCGGTGCACTGAACCTTGGCCTGAACCTGCTTTTCGTGATCGTTTTCCGGCTGGATGTTGCCGGTGTTGCTCTGGCCACCGGCCTTTCCAATGCATTCAGCGCGGCAGCTGTGCTGTGGCTGCTGGCACGGGAGCCGGAACCTTTCCGGCTTCGGCTGCACATCACCGCACTGTCCGGCTCTTCCCTGCCCGCCATTCTTCAAATCGGCATTCCCGCCGCATTGCAGGGTGCCGTGTTCTGCCTGGCCAATATCTTTGTGCAGTCTGCAGTGAACCGCTTTGGCGCGTCCACCACAGCGGGCAGCGCCATCGCTGCCAATTTCGAATACTTCGGCTACTACATGATAACGGCCTTCGGGCAGGCCGCCACCACTTTCACAAGCCAGAACCATGCCGCCGGGAACCAGGCCCGTTGCCGGGCCATTCTGCTGCGTTGCCTTGCCGAAGCCGTGCTCTTCAGCGCTGCTGTCACAGTTCCGCTGACATTGTTCCGCACACAAGCCGCCGGGCTTTTTTCCAGCGACCCCGCTGTGGTGCAGGCCTCCTGCCTGCGCATTTTGCTGATCTTGTCACTTGAACCCATCTGCAGCCTTTACGAGATTCCCGCCGGATATCTGCGCGGCCTTGGTTTTTCAGCACTGCCCGCTGCTCTGATGGTGCTTGGCATCTGTTTCGTCCGCATCCTCTGGGTCATTCTGGTCTTTCCGCAGGTGCAGACCCTGACCTGCCTTTACAGTGTGTTCCCTCTTTCATGGGGCATCACAACGCTTCTTCTGTGGGGCGGGCTGCTCTGGAGCCAAAGGAAAACCGTCATGACTCAGGGCCAACGCATACACTGAATTTCCAATCATTGATGCTGTTTCACTTCGCCCGCCTGATTTTGTATGCGGGTATTCTATCCTCAGTCGGATATGCACAGCCCGCCGTTGTGGCTGCGCTGCATAAAATGATAGGATTTCGGGTGTGTACAAATGGCCGAAATCGCTTTATAATATATAATAGAGAAAATTATAGCCAGCATCTCACACGCAGAAGGTGAAGCAGATGAGCAAAATTCTACTGTATCACGGCAGCAAAGAAGAAATCATTTACC
>CAVKKE010000067.1:6487-15235 GCA_963656875.1 Barnesiella intestinihominis
CGATATACAAAAGACTTCTCTTGGGGATTCTATTGCACGAACAATTATCAGCAAGCCTACCGCTGGGCAGACCGCCGTTCCACAGACGGCATTGTGAACATTTACCGTTATGTGGAAAATCCAAAGCTTAAAATCCTGCGCTTCCCGGAAATGTCGGATGAATGGTTGGATTTTATTGCAAAATGCCGTGCAGGAGACATGCACCCCTATGATATTGTAGAAGGGCCGATGGCTGACGATACGATTTGGGATTATGTCAACGGTTTCACTTCCGGCCAAATCAGCCGTGAAGCATTCTGGGCATTGGCAAAGTTTAAGCATCCCACACATCAGATCAGCTTTCACACTGCTAATGCTCTGCGCTGCTTAACATTTGAGAGGAGTGAGCACATTCATGACGGAAAAGCAGATGAATGACATTTTTTATGTGTGCAGTCTGATCGAATACATTGCCCGTAAAACAAAGAACCATCGACAGGACGTAATTTATCGCTTTTCCAAAAATGATATCGAGCATCAGCTCTACACTGCCGAGGTAAACCATTGCTTATCATTTGAGCAGGTATCGGAAGAACTGATCGAGCAGTTCCATATTCCGGACGGAAATTTTGACACCGTAGCAGAGTGCCGCTACGATGTTCCCTCCTCAACTTCCATCGGGATGCTGTATCAGGGATTGGTACTGTCCACCATGAAAAACGATGATGCAGTACAGGCAATCATTGATGTTTTCTCTTCGTTCATCACAGATGAAATTTCCGACTTCAATTCCAATGTCTATTATACTAACCCTGATTATCTCCGCTGCTCCTATCTGGAGGGCAAGATGCTTGCTTAACTAAATTATTTTTTCTATGCCGATTGCCGAAAAAGCAGTCGGCTTTTTATTTGCACCACATACCATACCGGCTGCAGTTTGCAATTCTTGATTCTTTGCAACATTATTGAATCGCCTATTGCAGCAGACACCGCTTTTGGAAAAAATGAATCCTCTGCCCCTGCAATGGCAGAAACGGCACTAATTAGACCAGATAAAACCGCCCGCATTGTGGTCAAAATTGTGGTCAAATCCAAATGAGGTTAGCCCATAGACGAAAAAAATCCAACGATTTCTAACGTGAAATCGTTGGATTCTCTGGTCCGAGTGGCGAGAATCGAACTCACGGCCTCTTGAACCCCATTCAAGCGCGCTACCAAAACTGCGCTACACCCGGATACCTGTCAGCGTTTGTCGCTCACAGCTTCATCATTATAGAGGATTCCGGGCATTTTGTCAAGCTTTTTTCGGAATATTTTTTAAAAATCCGGGCTATTTTCTTTATCTCGTATCTCATTTGACGAAGCTTTGTCAAATTTTGCCGTGGCCATTGCCACCACAAACACGCTGTAGGCTCCGGCGTCCAGCAAAGCCTGTGCACAGGCGGAAGCTGTCAGGCCCGTGGTGACGACATCATCCACCAGAAGGATACGTCTTCCTTCCACGAGATCCAGGTCTCCCGTCTCAAATGCGCCCGCCACATTGGCAAAGCGCTCTTTGAACGACAGCCCTGCCTGATGCTTCGCCAGCCGAACACGGCGCAGAGCACCGGGATAGATCGGAAGTTCCAGCGCCTTGGCCAGTGGCAACGACATGAGGTACGGCACATTGTAGCCGCGCCGTTTGCTGGAAGGCGGCACCGGGACGATGCAGTCATAGCCCATGGAGATGCCCTCCACACGCTGCGGCATGGGCTCAGCACCGCTCATCCGGATCTCGCTGCCAAAGGGAAGCTTTGCCAGCCAGACGCCCATCTCCACTGCCGCCCAGGGCGCCGCATTGTATTTTGCGCGGAGAATGCCGTTCCGCACGCAGCCGCTGTACCAGAAAGGTGCTGCGCCGCCGTCCAGCCTTTCCAGGCAGTACAGCTCCGGGTCCAGCCGCATGCTCGGCTTCCGGCGCAAGGAATCCAGCTCTTCCGCACAGTCCGGGCACTCCGGCATGCTGCCCAGAACACGGCTGCAGAATGGGCACCGCCGCGGATAGACCAGCTGCCGCATCCCGCGCAAAATGCGGCGCGGGGCGCTGTAATAGTCCATCAGTCCTTCTTGACAGCCACGATCACGCGCACCTTCTTGCCGGCGGCGCAGCCGAAGTTGTCATACCAGCCGGTCAGATAGTAGCCGTCCGCATTGACCTCCGTGAGCTTGGTGGGGTAATACTGGCCCTTATACCACAGGTAGACCTGTGCGTCGTCCGCCATCTCGTAGCGGGTGCTTCCGCTCAGCACGGATGCCGCACCCACCTTGTCGATCTTGATGGGCATCAGCTGGATCATTGCCCTGACGCTGCCGGTCACTTCCTGCCGGACAGCCAGGCCGCCCACCAGCACCGGGTATTTGGTGCTGGTCGTGAACGAGGTCTGACGCCCATTGACATAGCACACATAGGTGGCACCGCCGCCAATGAGACGGAAAATGGAGCCGTAAGGTTCGCCCACAAGGCTGCCGATCTGCCGCAGGCCGATGCTCAGCAGGCTGTCGGTGTTGGCGGTCAGTTTCTCCCACACGGTGGTCAGGATATCACCATTGATGATGCCCCACAGCACCTCACTGGTGGTCGGCACCAGAACGCTGCTCAGGTCGCTGATGATCTTGCTCTGGTCATCGGAACTGCCGTCCGAGCCCGTGGAAATGATCTTCCCGATGGTTGCAAGGTCACTGGTGTTGACCGCCAGATTCTTGATGTCGTCCAGCACGCCGTAACTCCACAGGTCGCCGGTGACGTCATTGAGGATCAGGCGGTCGATCTCGCCCTGCTCATTGAGAGTGTAGTATCGGACGTTCAGAAGGTTCAGATTTGTCCCCGATAGGCGGCTGGGACGAACTGTCCCAGCCACACCCTCCGCTGTTGTATCCAGAATCTGCACGTCGTCAGCAAAACGATAGTCGCCCAGCGCCGCTGCATCGTCGCTCACCCGGCCGCTGATGGGCTTATTCTCAATGGCTTCCACATTCTCGCCCTCCGGCGTCACGCTGATCTCCACCAGCCAGCCCTTGGGAAAGTTCAGGCTCTTGTCCACATTCACGGTGCGCACGATGCCGTCGGTGCACATGACTGCCACACGCTGCAGCACATCTGCGCCGTTGTCCTCCACCAGATCACGGGATGAGGACTGCACCACGCCGTAGAACACGCTGTCGGCCTCGTCGCCGGTCACAATGTCCGCCACTTCGCTGTTCATACCCAGCAGCAGTGTGACCACTTCACCCACGCCGCCGCCATTGAGGCTGGACACCTTGGAGGCCAGCGCCGTGCTGCCCAGCTTATAGCTGGTGCCTGCCACGGTCACTGCCGTGGGTGCGCTGGCGCTGGGCGACACCGCCGTGATGCGGCCTGCTGCGCGGCGGGTGTAGATCCACACCGTCTGCAGGCTCTCACTGTAATAATACACGTCATACTTGTTCAGTTCTGCCGAAGAAGACACTTTGTCATTGCGGTACACGCTCACCGGGGTAAACGGCAGTGCAGTGCTGTCTCCTGCCACAAAGGGGCCCTGCAGGCTCTTGAGCATGACAGTGGAAGTGTCCACCTGACCGTCCGACACCGTGAAGCCCAGCGAGGTGCCGTAAGCACTGCCGCTGGCCGTGTTGGCGGTCAGGGCATTATACATCAGCAGTGCGCAGTCCTCATAGTTCATGGTCTGGCCCTGCGAACGTACCAGCTGATTGCGCAGGCCGATCTCCTGCGCCTTGTTCAGCTGCGCCGCCGGGAACGCGCCGTTGAGGTCGGTCATCTTATAGCCCAAGAGCTTGAGCACAGCCGTGCAGGCTTCTTCCAGCGTCACGGCATTGTCCGGGCGGAAGGTGCCGTCGGTGTAGCCGTTCATCCAGCCCTGCTGCACTGCAATGCGCACATAGGGCGCGTAGGCAGAGCTGCCAGGCACATCTTTATATAAGGTACCCAGGTTGCCCTGCTTGCCCGCGCTCTCACGGTAGGCAGAAAAAGCCACCAGCATCTTAGCCAGCGTGCCGCGGGTGACCGCAGCATCCAGGCTGCCAGTCTGGATGGCATCCATGGCCCCCAGCGTGATGGCCGTCTGGATGGCGGTGTTGTTCAGGCTGGAAGCCGATGCCGGCAGCGCCAGCATCGACACGGCGATGCTCACCGCCAGCAGAAATGCGAGAAGACGTTTTTTCATAGGGGTTCCTCTCCTTCCGGTTTGCGTTAATCGTAGCGCAGTGCTTCGATGGGGTTCAGGCGGGCGGCGCGCTTTGCCGGCAGATAGCCGAACAGCACACCTATGCCCACCGAGATGCCAAAGGCCACTGCGATGGAGTTGAAGGACGGGC
The DNA here is from genome assembly GCA_963656875.1 of Barnesiella intestinihominis. GTDB lineage: Bacteria > Bacillota > Clostridia > Oscillospirales > Ruminococcaceae > Faecalibacterium. The sequence goes on from CAVKKE010000067.1 coordinate 10,817, forward strand.
TGACCGTGACGGTGGTGCCGCTGGTGAGCATGGGCAGCAGCTTGTTGGCCGCCATGGAGACGACGTAGCCCAGCGCAATGCCCAGAACACCGCCCAGTGCCGAGGTGGTGGCAGCTTCCACCACGAACTGCGACAGGATGGTGCGCTCCTTGGCGCCCAGCGCCTTGCGGATACCGATCTCGCGGGTGCGCTCGGTCACCGACACCAGCATGATGTTCATGATGCCGATGCCGCCCACCAGCAACGAGATGCTGGCAATGCCGGTCAGGATCACGATGACCATGTTGATCATGTTGTTCATCTCTTCCAGCCACTCGCTGGCGCTGTAGACATAATAGCCGCTGTCGGTGCCCAGAATGCGCTCCAGCTCACCTTCCACAGCCGTTTTGGCTTCATTGGCCCGGCTTTCGTCTACCATGATGGCGGTGTAATTGTCCACCGTGCTTTGGCTGGACAGGCGCATGGCCGTGGTGTAGGGCAGATAAACGCAGTCGTCGTCGGTGCCCTGCTGCATCTCGGAGTCGCTGACCTTCGCGGCCAGAACGCCCACGATGCGGAACTTGTTGGCACCGATCTTCAGCGTCTGGCCCAGGCCGTTGCCGCCGAAGCCCACACGGTTCAGGTAATCGCCTATAACGCAGACCTGCTTGTTGTCCTTGATGTCCATGTACTGCAGACCGCGGCCCTGGGCGATGGTGTAGCTTTTGATGCCGATGTAGTTTTCATCCACACCGCTGATGGTGGACCAGCGGTAAGTGTTGGTGCCGATCTTCAGGCTGCCTGCGCCGCTGAAATCGATCTGCGGCGAAACGAACTGGATCAGATCCGGGTATTCGTCCGGCAGCTTGTACATTTCTTCCACCGGAACGGTGCGGGAACCATAGCCCCACACCTGAATAGAAAGGGTGTTGGTGCCCAGCGCCGAAAAGCTGTCGCGCATGCTCTTGGTCATGCCGTTGCCCAGGCCCACGATGACGATGACTGCCATGACGCCGATGATGATGCCCAGCATGGTCAGAAAGGTGCGCAGCTTGTTGCTCCACACGTTCTGGATGGCCTGGCGGAATGTTTCAATGATCATGCCTTGTCCTCCTTGCCCGGCTCCTCCGGCAGCAGCGTGGGCTGGACGACGGCTTCCGGTGCATGGGAATCGCCATCATAGACCACACGCCCGTCTTCCAGACGGATGATGCGGTCAGCCTGCACGGCGATGGAGTTGTCGTGGGTGATAAGCACCACAGTATGTCCCTCTTCGTGCATCTGCTGCAGCATGCCCAACACCTCGCGGCCGGTGTGGCTGTCCAGTGCGCCGGTGGGCTCGTCGGCCAGAATGACCGCCGGGTTGCGCACCAGTGCCCGGGCGATGGAAACACGCTGCTGCTGGCCGCCGGAAAGCTGGTTCGGCTTGTTTTTCAGCTTGTCGCCCAGACCCACCTGCTCCAGCACCTGCCGGGCACGGGCGTGGCGCTCCGCGCGGGGGATGCCCGCATAAACCAGCGGCACCTCCACGTTTTCCATCAGGTTGAGCCTCGGCAGCAGGTTGTACTGCTGAAAGATGAATCCCAGCATCTCATTGCGGACGGCTGCAAGCTCGTTGCGGCTCATTTTGCCCACGTCTTTTCCGTTCAGCCGGTAGGTGCCGTGGGTGGGCACATCCAGGCAGCCGATGATGTTCATGCAGGTGGATTTGCCGGAGCCCGACTGGCCCACGATGGCCACGAACTCCCCTTTTTCGATTTTCATCGTGATGTGGTCTGCTGCTTTCACCGTGGTGTCGCCCATCTGGTAATATTTGCACACCTCATCAAACTCGATCAGAGCGCTCATGCATTCCTCCTGTGTCAGCCTGTGATGACCACACCGTCTGCTTCCGCCGGGTCAACGGCATCGCCTGCGTCGGCAGTCTCGTCCACCGGCTCTTCTGCGGCAGTGTCATTCTCATCCGCAGTGCCGCCGTTCTCCGCTTCGTCTGCTTCGGCGGTGTCAGCCGTGTTGGTGTCCTCGTTATCTGCGGCGGTATCTGCTGCATAGCCATAGCCGCCGTCATCATAATAGGTATCGCTGCTCACCGAAGCGGAATCATATGCCACCGTGTCGTTGCCGGTGATGCCGCTGATGATCTGGGTATAGTTGTCGTCGCTCACGCCGGTCTTGACCGGAACATAGACATAGCCGTCCGGTGCGATCATGCTGGGGTCAGCGTTGACGGCACTGGGCGAGTCCTTCGTCACCAGCACATAGCCGCCGCGGACGACTGCCGCGTTGGGCACAGACAGCGTATTCTTGGCTTCGGCCACCACGATCTCAGCGTTGGCGTTCATGCCGGGGCGCAGGCCGTCCGTCTCATCGATGCGGACGGTGACCGGATAGGTGGTGGTGCCGCCGCTGGAATTTCCCTTCATGGAAACACGGGTCACAGTGCCGTTGTAGACCTTGTCCGGCACTGCATCCGCCGTGACCTGCACGCTCTGGCCCACCGACAGACTGCTGACCTGCAGCTCGTCCACATTGATGACCATGACCAGATAGCTCAGATCGTAGATGGTGCACAGATCTGCACCGGAAGTCAGTGCGTCACCGGCCTTGGCGTTCTTTTCAATGATAGTGCCGCTGATGGGGGAAGTGATGGTGTAGTTGTCCATCGCCTCCTGCAGGTTGTTCATGTTCAGCTCGGCGCTGCGCAGGCTTTCAGCAGAAGACTGCACAGCCTCGGTCAGGTCTTCGCCGCTGATCTGCAGCACGATGTCGTCCTTGTTGACTGCGCCACCTTCCTGCACATTGATGGCGGTGACCGTGCCGGCCGCAAGGGTGGTCAGGGTGCGCTCCGCCTGATATTCAAAGTTCTTGGCCGCAATGCAGCTGACTCCGTTGATGGTGGCTGTTGCTGCCTGCGCAGTGGTCAGGCCGCCCGCGTTCCGCACCGAGATGGTCACTGTGCGGGTGAGCAGGTTGCCAGTGCTCAGGGCATCGGTGCCGGAGATGGCGGTGACCGTGCCGGTCAGGACCTCAAAGGTGCCGTCCAGCGTCACCTCCGCGCTCTGGCCCACCGAGAAATTGGCCGCATCCGCTGCCGGGAATTCCAGCTGAAGGGTCATCTTGGAGCTGTCACGGATGACCGCCACTTCCTGCCCGCTGGTGACTTCGTCGCCCTTGGCCACTTTCAGGGTGCTGACGACGCCCGCCACTTCTGCACGGACGTACTGGCGGTCCACGGTTTTGTCATAGCTGCGCTGTGCCTGCTGCAGGGTGATGGATGCCTGCTCCACCTTGGTGGAGGCATCGGAAGAGTCCACCGTGTAGAGCACGTCGCCCTCTTCCACCATGTCGCCCTCTTCAATGGTGCTGGTGAGCACCTTGCCTGCAACGAGGGACTTTACATTATAAGTATTGGCTGGGTTCAGGGTGCCGGTGCCGCTGAGGGTGTTGGAAATGTCCCTTTTGATGGGCGTATCCTGCACATAGCTAATATCCACATTGGTGTTCTGCGCCTTGTCCGGCTTCAGGAGGAACCAGCCTCCCAGCACGGCCACGCACACCAGCGGCACCAGCCACTTCCCGTTCCGTTTGATAAACGCCGCCGGGCCGCCTGCCGCTTTGGGCTCTGCCTGCTGAGCACCGGCGTCTGCATCTTTTTTCTTTTTCCAGTTCATGCTTGCTGTTTCCTCCTGTATCTTTCAGGCGCTCCGGCCCCGGGCCGGGCTTCCTGTGGGGTTCGTTCGGGCCGCACGCTCTGCCGCGCGGAAAGGGTCTTATTGTTAGTGTATCGCATTTCCGCCCAATGCACAAGCGTCCAAATTTCATTTCGGCGTGTTTCCGTTTAACTTTTATTGAACTTTCACAAGAGGAATGGCGCGGGGATGGAAAGGGTGCGGTTTCCACGCATTGCCCTTACGTCATCTGTTGAAGAGAATTATCCGGCTGTCTGCCAAACTCCACCGAAATCTCAAAAAGCGCAAAAAGAAAAGCACCACACATTCCTGTGCAGTGCTTTTTGTTCTGGTGGAGAATACCGAGATCAAACCGGTGACCTCTTGCATGCCATGCAAGAGGTCACCCGAACCACGCGCATAGGTGCAAAGACGAGCAGTTCAAGCGGGTTTCCCAGCGTCCAAAGATTTAACTTCGTCAACTGTTAACCCAGAGAACAAAGCAATATCTTCGCAGCTCAGTTTCTTAGAAATCAACATTGTCTTTGCAATTTCAATGTTCTGTTCACAAGCAGTTTCATTTCGCATTTCTTCCATTGCTCTGCACATAACAGTTGTCTGTTTTATCAGGCAGACTTCTTGCTGGCAAGTTCTTTGACCTCTTCAACGGACAATTTAGAATACTTTGCAACCTTTTCATAAGGCATTCCATCTGCAAGCATCTCCAAAGCACACTCGATTCGTTCATCCTTACGCATTTCTTCCATTGCTC
>CAVKKE010000068.1:0-15090 GCA_963656875.1 Barnesiella intestinihominis
AGGCTTCCAGCGCCTGCACCGTGGCCAGAACGTCCTTCTGCTGGGCGCTGGCGGTGAGGGTCAGGCAGTCGATATAAATATCCTCACGAGGGATGCCGGCGGCGAGGGCCGCTTCGGTGATGCGGCGGGCAATGGCCACACGGTCTTCGGCGGCGGGCAGGATGCCCCGCTCGTCGATGGCAAGGCCCACGATGGCCGCACCGTACTTTTTGCACAGAGGCAGAATGGCCTTGAGTTTTTCCTCTTCGCCGTTGGTGGAATTGACGATGGGCTTGCCGTTATAAACGCGCAGGCCGTTTTCCAGCGCCTGCACATTGGAGGAATCCAGCTGCAGGGGCAGGCTGGTAACGCTCTGCAAAGCCTTGACGACTTTCGGCATCAGGTAGGGCTCGTCCACGCCGGGCGCACCCACGTTCACGTCCAGCACCTGCGCTCCGGCTTCCACCTGGCTCACAGCCTGTTCGAGGACGTAATTCATGTCCTCTTCCCGCAAAGCCTGCTGGAAGCGCTTTTTGCCGGTGGGGTTGATGCGCTCACCCACCACTGTGATGCCGTCCACATTGACGAAATCCACAGGCGTGCAGAGCACAGAGGGCATCTTGTGGGCCGGACGGCCGGGCACGCAGCCTGCAAAGGTGCTGTTCAGCAGCTTGATGAAGTCCGGCGTGGTGCCGCAGCAGCCGCCCGCGGCGAACAGATGCAGGTCACGGTAAGGCTTCATCTCCATGGCGAACAGCTGCGGGGTGATGTCGTAGCCGCTGCCGTCGGCGCGGGGCAGGCCCGCATTGGGCTTGACGAACACCGGGAAGTCGCCGGGCACAGCCTCGGTCAGGCGCTTTGCCATGGGGAAGATCTCTTTGGGGCCGAGGGAGCAGTTGATGCCCACAGCGTTGGCTCCAAGGCCCCGGGCCGTGACGCCGAAGCTTTCCACGGTGCAGCCGGTGAAGGTGCGCCCGCCCGCTTCAAAGCTCATGCTGGCCAGAATGGGCAGGTCGGAGTTTTCCTTCGCGGCCAGAAGAGCGGCTTTCAGCTCGTAGAGGTCGGTGAAGGTCTCAAAGAAAATGAGGTCTGCGCCAGCGGCCACGCCCGCCCGGACGATGCGGGCATACTCGGTGACTGCGTCCTCAAAGGCCAGCGTTCCGCTGGGCTCCAGCAGCTCGCCCAGCGGGCCCACGTCCAGCGTGGTCAGGGCTCCGTAGGGCTCACAGGCCTTTTTGCAGTTGGCGATGCCCGCTGCAATGATCTCTTCCAGGCTGTAGGCGCTGCCCGCCAGCTTGTGAGCAGACGCACCAAAGGTGTTCGCGTTGACGATGCGGCTGCCAGCCGCCGCATATTTTGCATGGATGCTCTGGATGAGCTCGGGGTTGGTGATGTTCAGTTCTTCCGGCTTTGCACCCAGCTTCAGGCCCGAAGCCTGCAGCATGGTGCCCATGCCGCCGTCCAGCAGGATGGTATTGCTCTGTTTGAAAAGTTCACTCGCTTGCACAGGTCTTTCCCCTCTTTCTGTATTCACAACGGGTGCGCAGCACACAGTGGCCGCACCCGGCCAGTTTTCCCTTCACCGGATGATCGCTGAGTCCCAGAATGGCCGTCACGCTCTTGCGCGGGGTCATCAGGTTGGTGTCGGTGACGCACAAGCCCGCCCGGCGCACCGTGTCCAGCGCCGCTGCCACCAGCGGCTGCACCGCGATATCCCAATCACCGTATCCGGGCGAAAAGCGCCCGGTCAGATACTTTCCCTCTTTTGCGGCCCACTGGCGCAGCTCAGCTTCCGCCGCCTCCGCGGCCTGCTCTGCCAGCGCACTGCCCAGCGCGTCGGACGCGACGCCCGCCGCGATGTCGCCCACTCCGGCCCGGCGGATCTGCGCATCCACTCCGGGGCCGAGAGTGACCGCCAGCAGCACCGCCTGCGGGCAGCCCTCCAGATGGCGCATCACGTCCCCGCCCCGCAGGATGCCCGCTTCGGCGAGGGCGCTGGTGTCAGCTTCCAGCCAGACCGCCCGGGGCGTCGCCGCCGCCAACAGCGGCACGGCGCACTGTTCCAGCAGAGCCATGGTTTTTTCGTCCGGCTCGCCCCGGGAGCCAAAGTACCGTGCGGCCTGCGCCGTATCGACCGCCGCCGGTTTTTCCAGCAGCAGCGGCCTTGGAGCACCGATCATCCGCCGCACCTCCTTACTTTTATAGAATAAAGCAGTTTTAAGTATACCGCACCTGTGGGATTTTATCAATCCCGGGGCCAGAGGAAAAGCGAAAAACTCCCTCAGTCACGGCTTACACCGTGCCAGCTCCCTCAAGGAGGGAGCCCTTGGCAAAATCGGAAAGCTTTCCGCACTGCCAAAGGCCCCATCTCCGAGGGGGCTGTCTGCGCAAGCAGACTGGGGGAGTTTCTTTTTTACTTAATGCAGCTGGAGCAGGGCGTATAGCCTGCTTCCACGGCTTCCTCATAGCTGGAGAAGAGGATCTGGTTCTTCTCCGCCGGCAGGTTCGAACAGGTGGGCAGATGGAACTTTTTGCTGTTCACGTTGCCGATGTATGCCTGCTGGGCCGTGCTGGACGCCGCCGGGTCGGTGGGGTTCAGTTCAGAATCCGCTGCAAAGTGCTCGGTGCCCACAGTGTAGTTCTGGCCGTCACTGCCGATGGTGATGGTGCCCTGCAGGTCGGTGCGGTAGACATCTACGCCCGCATCCCGCAGGATGCTCAGGGTCTCCTCATGCGGGTGGCCGTACTTGTTGTTCACACCGCAGGAGATGACGCCCATCTCGGGCAGGACAGCGTTCAGGAACAGATAGCTCGTGCTGGTGCTGGAACCGTGGTGCCCCACTTGCAGCACGTCTGCTTTCAGGTTGGCCCCGCTGTTCACAAGGTCGGTCTCAGCGGTCTTTTCCATGTCGCCGGTGAGCAGGAAGCTGGTGGAGCCGTAGTCGATGCGCAGCACGATGGAAGTGTCGTTGGTGTCGCTGTACTGCGCCACCGGGCCCAGCATGGTCACTGTGGCACCGCCCAGCGGCCATTGGGTGCCCACAGTGGGCACTTCCACCTGCAGGCCCTGCTGCCGGGTGTACTTCACAAAGTCCTTGAAGCACTTGGTTGATTCTTCGGTCACTGGGCTGTAGACATGGTTTGCCGGGAAGTAAGCCAGTGCAGCGGCCAGACCGCCCACATGGTCTTCATGGGCGTGGGAGCAGAAGACGTACTGCAGCTCTTCCACGCCCTGATTTTGCAGATAGGACACGATCAGGCTGCCGTCGTCCACATTTCCGCCGTCGTAAAGCATGAACTGCCCGTCGCACTCCACCAACACGCTGAGGGCCTGCCCCACATCGATGAAATGCACCTCCAGAGGCGCATCTACAGTATCCACAGCAGCAGCGGAAGACGTGTTCGGCACCACATCAGCACTGCCGCCCGGCACAGAGGGCAGCACGCCGCAGCCTGCAAGCCTCAGCGCCAGAGCGGCAGCAGCAGCAAAAGCGGCAAGCCGCTGGAACAGGCCCTTTTTAGGCCGGTTTACTTTTTCTTTTTCGAAGTTTTCCACGCTGTGCCCTCCTTCTGTTGATTGTTTTTGGGTTTATGGGCCGGGGCCGAATGGGGCGCAAAGCGTGCGCCGGGGCTGGGCTGACGCCCTGCCGGGGCAGCGGCACGGCTCTGGCCGTGGGCAGACTTTCCGCCTTTTCCCTTCTGATTCGGGCGGACAGTGTAGGTGCCGTCGTTGTGGATGGTCACATCAGCGGCTTCGGCCCGGCGGGCAGAGCGCTGCACGGCGCGGCGGCCCTCGGCAGGCACCAGCAGCGGGATCAGGTCTTCCCGGTGGGTCATTTTCAGCGCCTTGACCACCTTTTCGGCGTTGCGGGGCTCGTAATACTGCAGCAGGGCGCGCTGCAGTGCCTTGCCCTCGGGGGTCTTTTCCACAAACACGGGTTTGAGGGTGTAGGGGTCAAGGCCGGTGTAGAACATACAGGTGCTCACGGTGCCGGGGGTAGGGTAGAAATCCTGCACCTGCTCCGGGCGCATGTGGTTCTTGTAAAGGTACTCGGCCAGATAGACCGCATCTTTCAGGGTGCTGCCCGGGTGGCTGGACATCAGATAAGGCACGAGGTACTGCTTTTTGCCGGCCTTCTTGCTGAGCTCATAGAACTTATCTTTGAACTTGTTGAATGTCTCGATGGGCGGCTTGCCCATGTAGGCCAGCGTATTGGGGGCGCAGTGTTCCGGGGCAACTTTCAGCTGGCCGGAAACGTGGTATTCCACCAGCTCCTTGAAGAAGGTGTCGTCCGGGTCGGCCATAAGGTAGTCAAAACGGATGCCGCTGCGGATGAACACCTTCTTGACGCCGGGCAGTTCCCGAACACGGCGCAGAATTTTCAGATAATCGCTGTGGTCTACGATCATGTGGGAGCAGGTGGTAGGGGCAAGGCAGTGCTTGCCGCCATTGCACATGCCCCGCAGCATCTGTTCCCGGCAGGACGGGAACCGGAAGTTCGCGGTGGGACCGCCCACATCGTGGATGTAGCCCTTAAAATCCGGCTCGTGGGTCATGCGCTCGGCTTCCTCCACGATGCTGTCCGCACTGCGGCTGGTGACGCGGCGGCCCTGATGCAGCTGGATGGCGCAGAAGTTGCAGCCACCGAAGCAGCCGCGGTTCTGGATGATGGAGAACTGCACCTCACGGATGGCGGGCACGCCGCCCATGGGCTCATAGATGGGGTGATAACGGCGGGTGTAGGGCAGAGCGTAGACTTTGTCCAGTTCCCAGCGCATCAGGGGCTTTGCGGGGATGTTCTGCACGAGGTACTTTTCGCTCTGCTTCTGCACGATGATCTGGCCGCTGACCACATCCTGATTGTCCATCTGGATGCGGCAGGCCTTGGCGTAGGCGGTCTTATCGGATGCCACTTTCTTGAAGCCCGCGCACTCCACATAGCGCTCCGGCAGGTGGTCAAAATCGGTCATGTAGCAGGTGCCGTTCACATCGGTGATGTGTTCCACCGGCTCACCGGCGGCAAGGCGGCGGGCGATCTCCACGGTCTGGTGCTCGCCCATGCCAAAGCTGATGATGTCCGCACCAGAACTCTCCGCGATGCTGGGCAGCACGGTGTCCATCCAGTAATCGTAGTGGGCGAAGCGACGCAGGGATGCTTCCAGACCGCCCAGAATGACCGGCAGATCGGGGTAAGCTTCCTTGGCAAGCTTGGTGTACACGGTGGCGCTGCGGTCGGGGCGTGCACCGCCCTTGCCGCCGGGGGAATATTCATCTTCGGCACGAGGAATTTTTGCCACGGAATAGTGGCTGACCATGCTGTCCACGTTGCCGCCGCCGATGAAGAAGCCGTACTTCGGCTTGCCGAACCGCTTGAAGTCCTCGCAGTCGGTGTAGCGGGGCTGGGCCAGCACGCCGATCTTGTAGCCCTCAGCTTCCAGCAGGCGGCTGATGATGGCGGTGCCAAAGCTGGGGTGGTCCACATAGGCGTCGCCGCCCACCACCACGAAGTCCAGCTGATCCCACCCCCGGGCTTCCATGTCAGCCCGGCTGATGGGAAGAAATTCGGTGTAGATCTTTGGGGAAGAGTTGTCCATAATGCTCCTTATTTTTATGTTTCATCCGGCTGATTCATCTGCATCTCCAGCCACTGCTGACGGCTGATGAGCACAGCGCGGGGCTTTGCGCCCTCGTAGGGGCCGATGACGCCTTTCTGTTCCATCTCGTCCATGATGCGGGCCGCACGGGCATAGCCCAGCTTGCAGCGGCGCTGCAGCAGGCTGGTGGAAGCCTGTCCGGCATCGATGACCACCTCCACGGCCTGCTTGAACATCGGGTCGCTATCGGAATCCTCGTCTGAATCGGCTCCGCTGCTGCCCTTTTTGCCGTCCTGGATGGCGTGCTTTTCCATGGCCTCGATCATAGCCTCGTCGTACTGCACGGTGGCGCTGGACTTGATGAAGTCCAGCACACGGCTGATCTCCTCATCCCGCACGAAGGTGCCCTGAATGCGGGTGGGCTTGGGTGCACCCACGGGCATGAACAGCATGTCGCCCTGGCCCAGCAGCTTTTCAGCACCGGCACCATCCAGAATGGTGCGGCTGTCCACCTGACTGGACACCGCAAAGGCAATGCGGCTGGGGATGTTGGCCTTGATCAGGCCGGTGATGACATCCACGCTGGGGCGCTGGGTAGCCACGATCAGATGCATACCGGCGGCTCGAGCCTTCTGGGCGATGCGGCAGATGGAATCTTCCACATCCTTTCCCACCACCATCATTAGGTCGGCCAGCTCGTCGATGATGATAGCGATATAGGGCATTTTTTCCAAGTCGGGCCGCTCTGCCGCCAGCTTGTTGAAGGATTTGATGTCGCGGACATTGTTTTCCGCAAACAAACGGTATCGGCGTTCCATCTCCTGCACAGCGCTGCCCAGGGCACCCGCAGCCTTTTTCGGCTCGGTGACCACCGGCATCAGCAGGTGGGGGATGCCGTTATATTCCGCCAGCTCCACGACCTTGGGGTCGATGAGCAGCAGCTTGACATCCTCAGGGCTGGAGCGGAACACCAAGCTCATGATAATACTGTTGACGCAGACGGATTTGCCGCTGCCGGTGCTGCCCGCAATCAGCAGGTGGGGCATCTTGCACAGGTCGGCCACCTGAGCCACACCGGCAATGTCTTTGCCCAAGGCAATGCCCAGCGGCGAAGTCATGCGCAGAAAGCTCTGGCTCTCGAACACGCTGCGGATATACACCGGCTGGCGCTTGTGGTTGGGCACCTCGATGCCCACAGCAGGCTTGCCCGGGATGGGCGCTTCCATACGCACATCCGCCACGGCAAGGTTCAGGGCGATGTCGTCTGCCAGCGAGGTGATGCGGCTGATCTTGACGCCCGCCATGGGCTGCACCTCATACCGGGTGACAGCTGGGCCCCGGGAGATATCCAGCACGCGGGTGCGCACGCCGAAACTTTCCAGCGTGTCCACCAGCTTCTGGGCGTTGGCCTTGAGCTCATCCTGTGCGGTGGGGTCGCTTTCCTCCGGCGATTTCTCAAACAGCTCAATGGGCGGGTACTGATACTGGAAGGTGTCCACCGGCTCCGTTTCCTCCACAGGGGCCTGCGCCGCAGCCTGTTCGGAAGCAGCGGGCTTTTCCATAGCAGCAGCCACCAGTGAGCTGATATCCTTTTCTTCCACCGGCTCGGCGGTGATGCGGATCCAGCCGTCGGCGTCCGGCTCACTGCGCATCGCAACGGCATTCTCGGCGCTCACCCGGACAGGTGCCGCCGGAACGGCGGGCTGAATGGTCGCTGCCGGGGCCTCGGGCTCAGCAGGCTCTTCCGGAACCGCTGCCGGGGCGATCGGAGTGATGACCGGCGTTTCAAAATGTGCTTCCGGGGCGGGCTGCTCCGGTTCAACAGGGGCGGCAAAGAAATCTGCCGCATCCGTGACCACAGCATCCTGCACGATGGGCTGCGGGGCCGGTTTCGGGGCTGGGCGCAGCGGGTTCTGACCAAAGGTGCCGCCGGGGCCCACAATCAGCGGCTCAATGGGCTCGCTGCCGCCTTCCTTCACCTCGGTGTGGTCGGGGCCGAGGTCTACGTCAAAGGAGGCCCGGGGCCGGGGTGCGCTCACCTTCACCGGGGTGATGACCGGTGCCGCAGGCTCCGGCTGGGAAAGCGGCTGGCCGGCGCTGCTTGCGGGTGCTTCCGGCTGGGCCGTCTGCCCGGCAGCAGGCGCTTCCGCTTCCATTTCCTCGGTCATCTTGTGGCCCCAGCTGCGGATGCCGCTGAGCCAGTCCGGCAGGCCGATGCGGAACGCCGGGCTCTCCATATCCTCTTCGGCTTCTTCCTCGTACTCTGCCTCATCTTCGGCTTCGTCGTAGTCCTCTTCCGCTTCCTGCTCCGCTGCCCGGGCAGCAGCACGCTCAGCCCGGCGCTCGGCATTGCGCTGAGCCAGCGCAGCGCCACGGGCGTGGACACCGCCAAACGCCGCGCACAGCCACTGCCAGACCTCCGCCGGGGTCAGGTCAAAGATGTACAGGCTGGCACAGAGCGCCAGCACGATCATGATCAGGTTTGCCGCCGGGCGTCCGCACAGCAGCAGCAGATTGCCGCCCAGCAGTGCGCCCAGTGCACCGCCGCCGATCCAGGTGTCCACGCCATTCTGATAGCACGCGGCCACCATCTGAAAGGCTGAAAGCCCCTGCGGCTGGATGCCGGAAAAGACGATGACGGTGCCGCTGGCAAAAATGAGCCCCAGCGCCAGCTTGAAAATTTTGGGCAGAAGATCTTCTCCCCGGGTATACTGCACAGCAAGGCAGCACACCGCCGCACCCAGCACAAAGCTGCCGCAGCCAAACAGGCCGAACAGTACATTGTGCAGTGCACGCCAGGCTGAATCACCTTCCACGAAGGCCAGCACGACCAGCAAAAGCCCCGCAAACAGGGTGCCAAGCCCTGCCGGGAGACGCTGTTCTGCGCGTTTTTTCCGCGATGATGTGCGGCGTGCAGTTGATTTTCGTTTTCTCGTTGCCATTCTTCTCGCTTCCCCACGTTTGTGAAAGACATAATATCAGATTATATTATTGTACCACGCAGAGAAGAAAATGGCAAACCTATTGTTGTGTTATTTTAGGCTTTCCCCCTCGGGAATAGACTCCTTCGGTCTCGCATATGCTCGACAGCTCCCTCAGGGAGGGAGCTCTTGACAGTGCGGCAAAGTTTTCGGTTTTGCCAAGGCCTCCCTCATAGAGGGAGGTGGCACCGAAAGTGACGGAAGGAGTCAGGCATCCTCGCCCTCTCCGTCATCGCTGACGCGATGCCACCTCTCCCAAAGTGAGAGGCTTTGGCAGTACGGCCAAGTTTCCAGTTTTGCCAAGGGCTCTCCCTTTGGGAGAGCTGCTGAGTGAAGCGAAGCTGAGAGGGCGAGCCCGCTTATCTTTTTTGCATTTACCCCTTCTCAATCTCGCCATACAGCCATTGCAAAGCATCCGACAGGCCACCCAGCTCGTCGATGAGCTTTTCCTTCACGGCGCGGCGTCCATCCAGCACAGTGCCCATGTCCATCACCAGCTCCCCGGTGTGGAGCATCAGCTCGGTGTAGCGTTTTTCGGTCATGCCGCTGTGTGCTGCCACAAAGCCGGTGATGCGCTGCTGCATCTGCTCAAAGCTGCGCATGGTCTGCGGCACCCCCAGAATGACTCCGGAGTGCCGCACCGGGTGCACCGTCATGGTGGCCGTGGGCACGATGAAGCTGCGCCGGGCACTGACCGCCAGCGGGATGCCGATGGAATGCCCGCCGCCCAGCACCAGCGTGGCGCTGGGCTTGGACACGCTGGCAATGAGTTCCGCCAGTGCAAGGCCCGCTTCCACGTCCCCACCCACGGTGTTCAGCAGCACCAGCAGGCCCTCGATGCGGGGGTCCTCCTGCACCGCCACCAGCTGGGGGATCACATGCTCATACTTTGTGGTCTTCTGGCCCTGAGGCGCTTCGCTGTGGCCCTCCACCTGCCCGATGACAGTCAGGCAGTGGATGGCGTGTCCGCCCCGGGTCAGGGTGACCGTGCCAAAGTCTTCGATCTCCTCTTTTTCCAACCGGCGCTGCTCGGTCTGTTCCTGCTTTTCCTGTGCCATATGCTTCTCCTTTTGCGGTTTTCTGTCAGCATTCCCCGCCGGAGCCGGGTTATGCGCCCCTTCCGGAGATCAAAATGCAACATTTTTGATGAAAATTTTTTGATATCTATTTGACATTCTCCCGCCGTGCGTTATACTTTATGTAATTGGCAGTAAATGATAGATGTATCAGACTCTGCACCCCCCGTGTTCTGCACCATTCGGCAGGAGCGGCGCTGCACTCTCAGGGCTGAAAGGAGAAAGTATCCTATGACCACCCCCGCAAAAGCTTCACTTCCCGTGATCAAGCGTCTTCCGAAATATTACCGTTACCTGCGCTCTCTGCAGGCTGACGGCATCACCAGCATTTCATCCCGCGAGCTGGCCGCGCAGATGGGCACTACCGCATCTCAGGTGCGGCAGGACTTCAACTGCATCGGCGATGTGAACGGCCGTCAGGGCATTGGCTACTCGGTAGAGAACCTGCTCTCCATCCTCGAGACCCTGCTGTTCGGCAACGGCGACCGTCTGCCCACCATTCTCATCGGCTGCGGCCGTCTGGGCAAGGCCGTGAGCCGCTTCATCACCACCGACACCAATGGCTATCGGCTGATTGCCGCCTTTGATGTAGCTCAGCACGAGGTAGGCAAGGAGATCAACGGCATCCAGATCCGCCACATCGACGAGCTGGAGGCTTTCTGCGCCGAGCATCACCCCAAGGTTGCTGTGCTCTGCGTGCCCCGCGATGGTGCCGAGCAGGTCAGCGGACGTCTGGTCGATCTGGGCATCGAGGGCTTCTGGAACTTCTCCCACTATGACCTGTCGGTGCCCTACCCCGATGTGGTGGTGGAGAACGTCCATCTGGGCGACAGCCTGATGAGCCTGGGCTACCGCCTGCGCAATCAGGACTGATTCCTACCTATTATAGTAAATAAAGCCCTCTCCGTCAGTGCGGACGCAACGCCGGAGAGGGTCATTTTATGAGGAGAGCTTTCGAATGGCAAAACTGTATTTCCGCTACGGCGCGATGAACAGCGGCAAGAGCACCGCCCTGATGCAGGTGGCACACAATTACGAAGAACAGGGCATGCGGGTGCTGATCCTGAAGCCGCAGGTGGACACCAAGGGCGGCGGCGAACTGGTGAGCCGTCTGGGCGTGCGCCGCAAGGCAGACCTGCTGATTCCGCCGGAGCTGGATGTGTTCGAGGCCGTGCGCAGCGCCGCCGCAGGCGAAAAGCCGCTGGCCTGCGTGCTGTGCGACGAAAGCCAGTTCTTCACCCCGGAGCAGGCTGAACAGCTGTTCATGGTGACGGTGGACCTGAACATTCCGGTGATCTGCTACGGCCTGCGGGCAGACTTTTCGCTGAAAGGCTTCCCCGGCTCCACCCGGCTGCTGGAACTGGCCCACACCATTGAAGAGATGAAGACCATCTGCACCTGCGGGCGCAAGGCCATCTGCAACTGCCGCAAGGTGAACGGCCGGTTCGTGTTCGAGGGCGAACAAGTCGCCATTGACCTGGAAAATGACGTGCAGTACGTCAGCATGTGCCCCCAGTGCTACTTCAAGGCGAAGCGGGAGTTTTATAAGGGGAAAGCGTAAAGGCTTCCCCCTCGGGGGAAGCTGTCAGGACGCGAAGCGGCATGACTGATGAGGGGAAGTCATATTCCGAAGCCGCTCCCCTTGAACGAAATCTGAACACAGCTACCCCTCATCCGTCTGTTCCCTACGGTCACAGACACCTTCCCCCGAGGGGGAAGGCTTTTGTTCCTCCCCAAACCGCCCGCATCTTGTATACAAGATCACCGTGCCAAAAAGCACGATGGTCTTTTTCTTTTGCCTTTGCACTCCCGGGACGTACAAAACCGGTCATTTGCGCTTTTGCGCGCCGGATTGATATATCAGAGTGCGCATTTTTTGCTCTATTGATATATCAGTTGACAATTCCGAAAAAATGTTTCGTTTTGGTGTTGTTCTTCCACATTGTATGCAACGATCCTGCATCTTCAAAGGAAATGTTTACAAAATTATTGCAAATTTTGCCCTTCCGCCGCAGTGGAACTGCTGTTTTCTATGCAAAACAGCGAAGTATACATGTTGCACAGTTTTTCGGCTCAAGTTTATTCATTTCATCCATGCTGTCAAATCCCGCGAAAAAACAAGAGCAATATTTGTTCGTTTTTGTCCTGCAATTCTGCAATTTACATCTTTCTTTTTGCGGCTCCTTTTGATATCATAATTGTATACAACGGGGTGTGTGCAGAACCCCCGTTCAAGTCGATGTTTTCTATATTAGGAGGAGAACAAAAATGAGCAAGGCAATTTCTCGTCGTGATTTCATGAAGGTCACCGGCGCTGTGGGCGCTGCTGGTCTGCTGGCCGCCTGCGGCGGCAGCTCCGCTGCTTCTTCCACCGCATCTTCCGCTGCTGCTTCCGAGGCTCCCGCTGCTTCCGCAGACGAGAGCCTGGCACTGTCTGACGGTCCTGTTTCCATGACCATCAGCTGGTGGGGCGGTGACAGCCGTCACGAGGCTTACCAGAACGCCATCAAGGAGTTCGAGGCTGAGCACACCAACATTTCCATCGAGCCCACCTTCGCCGCATGGTCCGGCTGGGAAGAGAAGATGGCTGCCGCTTTCATTGCCGGCAACGCTCAGGATGTCTGCCAGGTCAACTGGAACTGGCTGTACAACTACTCTGCTGACGGCAGCAAGTTCGTTGATCTGAACACCGTCACCAACTTCCTGGACCTGACCCAGTTCGATGAGGCTGCTCTGAACGCCTGCTATGTTGCAAACGCTCAGCAGTGCGTGCCTGTCTCCATGACCGGCCGTATCTTCTTCTGGAACATGACCACCTTCAACAAGGCTGGCATCACCGAAGTTCCCCAGTCTCTGGACGACCTGCTGGCTGCCGGCAAGGCTTTCCAGGAGAAGCTGGGCGATGACTACTATCCCCTGCACCTGGGCGCATACGACCGTATGATCCTGATGGTCTTCTACCTCGAGTCCAAGTACGGCAAGGACTGGGCTGACCCCGTCACCTCTACCCTGAACTACACCGAGGATGAGATCGCAGAGGGCATCGACTTCATCAAGAGCCTGGTTGACAACCATGTCATGATGAACCTGAAGACCTACTACTCCGCAAACTCCGACACCGCCACCCACCAGTCCAATGAGTGGATCACCGGTAAGATTGCAGGCATCTTCGAGTGGGATTCCGCTGCTACCAAGTACGCTTCCGCTCTGGATGACGACAATAAGGACGGCTTCACCGTCGGCGAGGAGATCAAGTTCGGCGATACCAACGGCGGCTTCTCCAAGGTCTCCATGGGTCTGGCCATCACCAAGACCAGCCAGTGCGTCGCTGAGTCCGCTGCTCTGATCAACTTCCTGCTGAACGAGGAGAAGGGCGCTTCCATCATGGGTTCTGAGTGCGGCATCCCCGCTTCCAAGGCTGGTCTGGAGTACGCTCAGGCTGCCGGCGCTGTTAAGGATCTGGTCGCTGACGCAAACGCCAAGGTCATGGCTTTCACCACCAACCAGCTGGATCCCCTGTTCGAGAACAACGACCTGAAGGCTTCCGGCACCGGTATCTATCAGGAAGTGTTCGATACCGTTGACTACGATGGCGTTGCAGGTGCAGATGTTGTTGACACCCTGCTGGACGGCATGGAGTCTGTTGGCTACACCATCGGCTAAGTTTGAACTCTGAGTGCCACGTGTGCGGTGACGTACATAAAAAGGCACCCTTTGACTGAAACGGAGGGGCACCTGCCGCCCAAACGGCAGATGCCCCTTTTTTGTCAGAGAGATGTTACAAATTTCTGACAAATCTGTATCCGGTCTGTTACTCTTGCCCGCATCATACTTCGAAAATCCTGAAAAAGGAGGATTTCCCAGATGAAAGAAAGCAATGCGCCTGCCGTGGGGCGTACCCCGTTCCAGAAATGGCTGGATAAGTATCAGGGTCTGTTCTATCTGATTCCCTGGATCATCGGCTTCGTGGTGTTCAAGGCTGTTCCGTTCGGCCAGTCGCTGTACTACAGCTTCACCGATATGAACTTCTTCAAGTCCGGCACCCAGTTCGTCGGCCTGCAGAACTACATCACTGCCTTCACCACCACCAAGATCACCAAGGCACTGATCATCACCTTCAAGTACGCATTCATCACCGTGCCCCTGAAGCTGATCTTCGCTCTGTTCATCGCATACATCCTGAACTTCAAGATCGCATGCGTGAACCTGTTCCGTACCATCTACTACATTCCCTCCATTCTGGGCGGCTCTGTTGCTATCGCCGTTCTGTGGAAGGCAGTGTTCAGCGTGGACGGCCTGCTGAACACCGTGCTGCGCGCTGTGACCTTTGGTCTGGTGCAGGGCCCCGAGTGGCTGTCTGACCCCAGCTATGCGCTGTGGATCATCTGCTTCCTGCGAATCTGGCAGTTCGGCTCCGCCATGGTGCTGTTCCTGGCCGCTCTGAAGGGCGTGCCCGCAGACCTGTACGAGGCCGCTACCATCGACGGCGCAGGCAAATGGCGTCAGTTCTTCTCCATCACCGTTCCGATGATCACCCCCATCATCTTCTACAACCTGGTCACTCAGATCTGCCAGGCTTTCCAGGAGTTTAATGGCCCGTACATCATCACCAACGGCGGCCCCCGTGGTTCCACCACGCTGATTTCTCTGCTGGTTTACAACTACGCATTCAAGTCTTATGACATGGGTATGGCATCCGCTCTGGCATGGATCATGTTCATCATCGTCTGCATCCTGACGATCATCGCATTCACCAGCCAGAAGAAGTGGGTCTACTACTCTGACGAAAGGTAAGGTGACCAGTATGGGAATGAAAGCATCGAATAAAATCGCAACCTTCTTCAAGTATCTCGTCCTGATCCTGGTCGGCGTCATCATGATCTACCCCCTGCTGTGGATGATCAGCGCTACCTTCAAGGACAACAGCGAGATCTTTGCAGGCATCAGCCTGTGGATCAAGCACCCCACTCTGGACGGCTACCGCGGCGCGCTGAACAACTTCGGCGGCTCCATCAACATCCTGCAGGCCATGCTGAACACCTACAGCTATGTTATCCCCAAGGTGTTCTTCACCGTGGTCTCCGCCTGTGTGGCAGCTTACGGCTTTGGTCGTTTCGATTTCCCCGGCCGCAAGCTGATGTTCAACATCATGCTGGCCACTCTGTTCCTGCCTCAGGTCGTTCTGAACGTGCCGCAGTACCTGCTGTACAACAAGTTCGGCTGGCTGGACAGCCCCTTCTATCTGGCCATCTGGGTTCACTGCGCATTCGCAACTGAAACCTACTTCGTCTACCAGCTGATCCAGTTCATGCGCAACGTCCCTCGTGATCTGGACGAGGCTGCCGCTATCGACGGCTGCTCTTCCTTCCAGACCCTGTACAAGGTCATCGTCCCCATGCTGGGCCCTGCTCTGGTGTCCTGCGCACTGTTCCAGTTCATGTGGAGCTGCAACGACTTCA
>CAVKKE010000069.1:0-14846 GCA_963656875.1 Barnesiella intestinihominis
CGCCTGCGGCGGAAACAGGGAGCTGCTGTTGGGGCAGCGGCCAGCAAGACGCAAGTGCCGCTCAAGGCACGAAGCGGATGATGGGTGCCGCAACCCGTATCCCTGCGCGGGGAAACTCCCGATACGCTGGCTGAAAGATACCGAATAACATGCAAAAAGCGCCTGATGGTACGAAAAAGATCATCGGGCGCTTTTGCTTTTTGTAAAGAAACGGAAAAAATTGAAAAGCGGGGTTGACTGGGCTGCGGAGCGGTGGTAAAGTAATGGGCGGAAAAAGAAAAAACACTTTTTTACAACAAAGAAACGAGGTGGTTGTCATGGAACCTGCTGGCAGTAGTACCGGCCTTTCTCCCCGATTGTCCATTCATTCCAATACGGCAGCCGCCTTTCCGGCCCGGCGCGGAACAAACTGTGTGTGACCTGCACACGGTCTGTTCAGGTTTGCCTGCAAACGCCCCGGCCCCTGTGTGAAATGCTGCTGCCGCCCTGAAAAAGGAGGCAGCTTTTTATGTCTGAAATTTCGATCCACACCCTCAAAACCATGCTGGCAAACCTGGACGATGCCAAAAAATATCAGAGCCTGCGGGACGTGATGGAAACCCTGCCGGCGCCGGACCTGGCCGCCGTGTTTGAGGACCTGCCCGCCGAAAAGCTTCCGGTGCTGTTCCGCCTGTGCCCCAAGGACCTGGCTGCCGAGGTGTTCACCGAGCTGACCCCCGGCACCCAGCAGGCGCTGATCGACGGCCTGACCGATACCGAACTGAAGGCCGTGGTGGACGACCTGTTTGTGGACGATGCCACCGACCTGGTGGAAGAGATGCCCGCCAATGTGGTCAAGCGCATTCTGGCCCAGGCGGACCCCGCCACCCGCCGCATGATCAACGAACTGCTCAAGTACCCGGAGGACTCTGCCGGCGGCGTGATGACCACCGAGCTGATGGAGCTGCGCCCGGATATGACCGTGGCACAGGCGATGGAAGCCATCCGCAAAAACGGCTTTGACAAGGAGACCATCAACAACTGCTACGTGACGGACGGCAGCCGCAAGCTGGTGGGCGTGGTGTCCCTGCGGGCACTGGTGCTGGCCAAGGACACTACAGAACCCATCCGGAACCTGATGGACACCAATGTGGTAAGCGTGAGCACTACCACCGACCAGGAGGATGTTTCCAACCTGTTTGAGAAATACGGCTTTCTGGCCATTCCGGTGGTGGACGCCGAGAGCCGCCTGGTGGGCATTGTGACCATTGACGATGCCATCAGCATCCTGCAGGACGAGGCCAGCGAGGATATCGCAAAGATGAACGCTATCGGCCCCTCCGACAAGCCATACTTCAAGCAGAGCATGTGGGACCTGTACAAGAGCCGTGCGCCCTGGCTGCTGTTCCTGATGATCAGCGCCACCTTCTCCAGCATGGTCATCCGGGGGTATGAGGACGCCCTGGCGGCGGTGACCGTGCTGACCGCCTACATCCCCATGCTGACCGATGCAGGCGGCAACGCGGGCAGCCAGAGCACGTCCACCATCATCCGCGGCATGGCAGTGGGTGACATTCAGCCCCACGATCTGCCCCGCATCCTCTGGCGGGAGTGCCGGGTGGCTCTGCTGTGCGGCGGCACGCTGGCAGTGTGCAACTTTGCAAAGCTGCTGCTGTTTGACAAGGTGACTGCTCCGGTGGCGCTGGTGGTGTGCCTGACCCTGATCTGCACCATCCTGCTCAGCCAGCTCATCGGCGGCATTCTGCCCGTGGCAGCAGAAAAGCTGCATGTGGACCCTGCCGTGATGGCTTCGCCCCTGATCACCACCATTGTGGATGCCACCACCCTGCTCATTTACTTCAACGTTGCAAAGATCATTCTGCATCTGTAAGGATGCGGCGGCAAAAAGCCGGCCCCGGCTGCGGGTCGGCTTTTTGTTTTTGCAGGAAAACCGGAAATACGCGGTTTTTCTGAAAACATTTTTCAGAACCGGGCGAAACAAACCGAAACAGGACGCATCCTGCCCGGAATCGGATGCAACAAATTGAAATCTTTTTGTAAGAAAATTATCACAGTTTCAACAGATTTGGAGGGAAGTTGCACGATTATGAAAAATTGTACCGCTTATCGAAAAGAAATTGGAAGATGAAAAAAGCTTTTGTTGAAACAGCACAAAACAAGACAGAGATTCTTGTGGACTTGTTCTCTTGCGGACCCTTGGACGGGCGGTTATAATACAAGCAGGAATTGCAGATATGCACGATAAGTGCGTCTGCGAGTTTGCTGTGATACGAATGAAGGAGAACACTATTATGAAAATGATTTCTCGTCGTGACTTCCTGAAGGCATCTGCTGTTGTGGGTGCAACCGCTGCTATGACCGCCTGCGGCGGCTCTTCCAGCTCCACTGCTGCTTCCACCGCTTCTTCCGCTGCTGCTTCCAGCACTGCAGCTGCCGGCGGCTCTGCCAACATCGGCGTGTGCATTTATCAGTTTGCTGATAACTTCATGACCCTGTACCGCACCGATCTGGAAGAGTACCTGAAGGACATGGGCTACTCCGTGACCATCATGGACGGCAAGAACGACCAGAACACCCAGACCGAGCAGATCAACACCTTCCTGCAGCAGGGCGTGGACGTGCTGGTCATCAACCCCGTGCAGACCACTTCCGCACAGACCATCGTTGATACCATTTCTCCGTCCGGCACCCCCATCGTCTTCATCAACCGTGAGCCCGACAAGAGCGTTCTGGACTCCTATGCAGACAAGTGCTGCTACGTTGGCGCTGACGCACGTCAGTCCGGTACTTATCAGGGCGAACTGATCCTCGAGACTGAGACCCAGGGCGATATCAACGGCGACGGCAAGATCACTTACATTATGTGCAAGGGCGACCCCGAGAACATCGACGCTCAGTACCGCACCGAGTATTCCATCAAGGCTCTGACTGACGCCGGCAAGGAAGTCGAGTGCCTGTATGAGTACCTGGACAACTGGGATCAGACCACCGCTCAGCAGGACGTTGCAAACGCTCTGTCTCAGTACGGCGATCAGATCGAAGTCGTCTTCTGCAACAACGATGCAATGGCACTGGGCGCTCTGCAGTCCATCCAGCAGGCTAACCGCACCGTCGGCAAGGACATCTATCTGGTCGGTGTCGATGCACTGGCAGAGGCTGTTCAGGACGTTCTGGATGGCAACATGACCGGCACCGTTCTGAACGATGACGTGGGCCAGGCTACCGCAGCTGCTGAGGCTACCAAGCTGTACGTCGAGGGCTCCAAGGTCGAGCAGTACTACTGGGTCGACTATGTTAAGGTCACCAAGGACAACGCTTCTGAGTATGTGAAGTAAGTCCGAAGTTTTCAACAATTGCAAGGTGCGCAGTTGATCCTGACGGCTTGATAAAAGCTTAAAAGCGCGTGCGTGCGAGAAACTGCTTCTCCACGTACGCGCCTTGTTTTGAAAAAAGGATCGTTTGCGCAAAGCCCCGAATAAGAAAGATAAGGAGGCTCTGCGGAATGTCAGAATACCGTCTGGTAATGAAAGGCGTGGTCAAGACCTTCCCCGGCGTCAAAGCGCTGGATCACGCCCAGTTGGAGCTTCGCCCCGGCAAGGTCATGGCGCTGATGGGTGAGAACGGCGCCGGCAAGTCCACATTGATGAAATGCATGTTCGGCATCTACAAGATGGACGAGGGCGAAATTGAATACGAAGGCGAAAAGGTGAACATCCCCACCCCGCTGGATGCGCTGAACCGAGGCATCGCCATGGTGCATCAGGAACTGCAGCCCATCCCCGCGCGCACGGTGGCTGAGAACATCTGGCTGGGACGCTACCCCACCAAGAAGTACGGCCCCATCACGGTGGTAGATCACCCCAAAATGTATAAGGAAACCGAGGACCTGCTGAAGAAGCTGAAGCTGGACATTGACCCCCGTGCAAAGCTGGGTTCCCTGAGCATCGCACAGATGCAGATGGTGGAAATTGCAAAAGCTGTTTCCGCGAACTGCAAGGTGCTGATCCTGGACGAGCCCACTTCCTCGCTGACCGCAAACGAAGTGGAATCGCTGTTCCGCATCATGCGTGAGCTGAAGGCTCTGGGCGTGGCACTGGTCTACATCAGCCACAAGATGGATGAGATCAAGGTCATCGCTGATGAAGTCACCATCATGCGCGATGGCAAGTACATCGGCAAGTGGGATGTGGCCGAGATGACCAAAGAGCAGATCATCGCAAAGATGGTCGGCCGTGAGCTGTCGAACCTGTATCCCTCGCTGGAAAACCACCCCTCGGACGAGGTCATGATGAAGGTGGAAGACTTCACCTCCATTCACCCGCGTTCCTTCCGCCACTGCAGCTTCGAGATCCACAAGGGTGAGATCCTGGGCGTGGCCGGCCTGGTGGGCGCACAGCGCACTGAGCTGATGGAAGGCATCTTCGGTCTGCGTGCCCACACCTCCGGCAAGGTGTGGATCAAGGGCGAAGAGGTGAACATCAAGCAGCCCCGCGACGCCATCCAGAAGAGCGTGGCTCTGCTGACCGAAGACCGTCGCGCTACGGGTATCATGGGCGTACTGAGTGTGGCCGACAACATCTCCATTGCATCGCTGGACGCTCTGCGCAAGGGCCCCATCATGCTGGACAACAAGAAGATCCTCGACCTTGTTGCCACCAACAAGGAGAAGATGGCCATCAAGGTGCCCAGCCCCAAGACCCAGATCAAGAGCCTTTCCGGCGGCAACCAGCAGAAGGTGCTGATCGCCCGCTGGCTGGCCAACAACCCTGATGTGCTGATCCTGGACGAGCCCACCCGCGGCATCGATGTCGGTGCAAAGTATGAGATCTACTGCATCATCGCCGATCTGGCAAAGCAGGGCAAGAGCATCATCATGATCTCTTCTGAAATGAGTGAGATCATTGGCATGTCCAACCGCGTCATGGTCATGTGCGATGGCCGCATCACCGGCTTCATCGACGGCAAGGACGCCACTCAGGAAAACATCATGGCACTGGCTACCCAGTTTGAGACCGCACCTGACGCAGCTGCGGCAAATCAGTAAATAAGGAGGCTGTCTATTGTGGAAGCTACCAAAAAATTGAATGGCAAGGCTGTGGGCAAGTGGCTCAGCAACAACGCCATTATCGTGATGATGCTGGCCGTTTCGCTGGTCGTGGGCATCATGCATCCCAACTTCTTCTCCGGCACGAACCTCATCAACCTGTTCAAGAACGTGTCCATCCGCTATATCATCGCGCTGGGCATCTCCGGCTGTCTGATCACCACCGGCAACGACCTGTCCGCAGGCCGTCTGGCTGGTTTCGCTGCCTGCCTGGCCTGCATTTTTGCGCAGACCGAAGGCGCTTCCGGCAAGTTCTATGAGAACATGCCCACCCTGCCCACCCCGGTGGTGTTCATTTTGGTCATCGCAATCTGCGCTATCGTGGGTCTGTGCAACGGTCTGGTGGTCAGCTACCTGAAAGTGCAGCCCTTCATTGCTACTCTGGGCATGCAGCAGGTCGTCTACGGTATCTGCCTGGTGTACACCGGCGGTACCCCCATCGGCTCCCTGAACAAGAACTTCACCTCTCTGGCATCCAACACCATCATCGGTGTGCCTGTGCTGATCTGGATCGCTCTGATCGTGGCTGTGTGCTTCTGGTTCCTGTACAACAAGACCCGCCACGGCAAGTATATGTATGCAATCGGCGGCAACGAGGCTGCTGCTGAGGTGGCCGGCGTCAACGTTGCAGCCACCAAGATCCGCATTTACATCCTGGCTTCCTGCATGTTCGGTCTGGCAGGCTGCCTGCTGGCTGCAAAGTCCGGCGGCGCATCCGTCAACACCGCACAGGGCTATGAGCTGGACGCTATCGCAGCCTGCACCATCGGCGGTGTTTCCACCACCGGCGGCGTCGGCACCGTGCCCGGCGTTCTGGTCGGCGTTCTGGTCTTTGAGCTGATGAAGGTCGCTCTGCAGTTCATGAACGTCAACTCCTCTTACACTTACATCGTTCAGGGCCTTGTCATCATCGTGGCTGTGGCTATCGATATCCGCAAGTATCTGGCAAAGAAGTAAGGTCTCTTTCAGCGGGTCGTCTGCTCTTGGGCGGACGGCCCACTTTTTTTGTCCACATTTCTGTGGTATCATAAGAAAAAACGGAGCATCAGGAGGTGCGTTATGGCACAGGAAAACCGAACGAAGGAACAGCTCACGGAGGAGCTTGCCCGGCGCGAAGCCGCCCTTGCCGCCCGGGAGGCGCAGCTGGCGCAGGAGCAGGCCGAGCTGGCGGCGCAGAAGGCGGATTTTGAAGAGGGGAAAAAGTCTCTGCTGGATAACGGCGACAAGAATTTTGTGAACGCGAAAGAAAAAATTTACGATAAGTTCCCGCTGACGGTGCACCAGATGGACATCATCATCGGGGTGCTGTTTGCGCTGATCGCGCTGTTCCTTGTGCTGGGCGTGACCCACACCAGCTTTTTCGGGCTGTTTGGCGGGTAATAAACTAAACATATTTCTTTTTTCGTGAAAGGTGGCTGGAGCGGCCCGCAGGCCGCGACAGCCACGAAATAAAAATAGAATTTCCGCTGGAAATAGCCAGAGCGAATGCGGAGGCTATTCTAAATCTGACAGATGCAGAAAAAGCAGATACTTTTGTATCTGCTTTTTCTTTGCCGCCGATTTGGGAGAAGTGATTGCATTTCATCTCGAATGTGTTTATAATTTATCATGAAATCTCTGCCGCACTGCGGCGGCAGGAAGAGGAGTGGATAATTTGAAAAAGAAATGGATCGCGGCGGTACTGGCGGGCATCCTGCTGGCAGCAGCGCTGCTGAGCGGCTGCGCATCGGCTGAGACTGTCAAGCGGCTGCGTTTTGGTGTGGCCGGTGAGGGCGGCGTTTACCGGGAATTTGGTGAGCTGTTCGCCGCACTGGAAAACGAAACGGACAACGGCACGGTGGAACTGAAAGCCACTGCCGGTTCGGCGGCGAATCTGCGTCTGCTGGCCGGTGAGTATCTGCAGCTGGCCATTGCGCAGGGTGATCTTGTGCAGGACGCCTATAACCAGACCGGAATCTTTGAAAATGAGGAAGAGACCCGCGGCTTTGGGGCCGTGGCGGCGCTGTACACCGAGGCCTGTCAGGTGGTGGTGCGGGCGGATTCGGACATCCAGAGCATCGAAGACCTGCAGGGCAGGACTGTGAGCATCGGCGCGGAGGAATCCGGCTCGGAGCAGAACGCACAGCAGATCCTGTCTGCCTACGGCCTGAACGACAAGCTGGTGAGCATGGTGAACCTGAATTATGAGGATGCCGCTGCCCAGCTGAAAGCGGGGAAGATCGACGCTATCTTCATGACCGTGGGCGCACCCAGCCCGGTGCTGACGGAGCTGGCAGGGGAGTGCAGCATCCGGCTGCTGGATGTGGACGGTGCGGCAGCGCAGCGCCTGATGAGCGCTTACAGCGCCTACAGCACGGTCACGCTGCCGGCAGGCACTTATCCCGGCCAGAGCGAGGACGTGCAGACGGTGGGCGTGAAAGCCGTTCTGCTGGCCAGCGATGAGCTGCCGGAAAAGCAGGTGCAGAAACTGACCGAGCTGCTGTTCGCCAACCGGGAAGCGCTGGAAGAACAGCTGGGTATCCCGCTGGACACGGAACAGGACGCAGTAGAGGGCGTCGGTGTGCCGTTCCATGCGGGAGCAGCCGCTTACTATCAGGCGGCAGGAATTACGGTCAAATGAGGGGTCGGGAACTGAGGGAAAGATATGAAAATTGAACTGGATATGTATCAGACGCTGGCCGTTGCCGTGCTGGTGCTGATGCTGGGCAAATTCTTGCGGGACAGAGTGCAGCTGCTGGAGCGGTTCTGCATCCCGGCCCCGGTCATCGGCGGCGTGCTGTTTGCCATTTTTACCTGCATCTGCTATGTGACCGGCGTGGCAGAATTTGCATTTGATGACACCTTAAAAGAGGTCTGCATGGTGATGTTCTTCACTTCGGTGGGCTTTCAGGCGAACCTCAAGGTGCTGAAAAGCGGCGGCAAAGCCATGATCGTATTTCTGGGCGTGGTCATCGTGCTCATCATCGGGCAGAACTTCCTGGCCGTGGGGCTGGCAAAGCTGCTGGGTGTGGACGCCCTTGTGGGCCTGTGCACTGGTTCCATCCCCATGGTGGGCGGCCACGGCACGGCAGGCGCGTTCGGCCCGGTGCTGGAAGACTTCGGCATTCAAGGAGCGACCACTCTGTGCACGGCTGCGGCCACCTACGGCCTGATCGCGGGCAGCATGATGGGCGGCCCCATCGGAAAAATGCTGATCGAGCGCCACAACCTGCTGGCAACGGTGGTCCCTGAGGACGACAGCCTGCTGGTGGAAGAAGAGATGAAGCACGAGCGCCATACCACGATGTATCCGGCAGCAAGCTTCCAGCTGATCATTGCCATGGGCATCGGCACGGTGCTGTCCAAGGTGCTGAGCCTGACCGGCATGACCTTCCCCATCTACATCGGTGCCATGATCGCGGCGGCGATCATCCGCAATGTGGGCGAATACAGCGGAAGCTACATGGTCTACATGGGCGAAATCAACGACATCGGCGGCATCTGCCTGTCGCTGTTCCTGGGCATGGCAATGATCACCCTGAAGCTGTGGCAGCTGGCAGAGCTGGCTCTGCCGTTGATCGTTCTGCTGGCCGGGCAGACCCTGTTCATGGTGCTGTATGTGGTGCTGGTGGTGTTCAATGTCATGGGCCGGGATTACGACGCGGCGGTCATCGTGTCCGGCACCTGCGGCTTCGGCATGGGTGCCACCCCTAACGCCATGGCAAACATGCAGGCCATCTGCGACCGGTATTCGCCCTCGGTCAAGGCGTATCTGCTGATCCCTCTGGTGGGCAGTCTGTTTGCGGACTTCCTCAACAGCCTGGTGATCACAGTGTTCATCAATTTTATCTGAGAAAGCGGTTTTGGAAATTCGGGCGGGCACTCCGTACCGGGAAAGGAGACGTGCAATGTCGTTTCATCATCATCTGAAGATGTGGTTCCAGAAAAAGCTGTGGAAAAAATCCGGGCATGACCACGAGGAGGAAACTGTGGCTGTGCCGGAGGTGCACACAGGCAAGGTGGCCCATCATCACGACACGGACGGGACACCGGCGGCGGACAAGCCTATCCACTACGAGAACGTGGCCATCCCCGAGATCCATATCCATCCGAAACACAAATAACTCCCAGCGTGAAAAGGCGTTTATCGCGGCCCGTAGGCCGCGACAAACGCAAATAAAAAGAATATTTCCGCTGAAGATAGCCAGAGCGAACGCGGAGGCTATTTAAAATGGCAGGCAGCAAAAAGCTCCCATCCGAATGGATGGGAGCTTTTTGTATGCGGTAAAATCAGCGACTTAGAGGAAGACGTACTTCAGAATGAACAGCACGGTCAGCACATACATCAGGGGGCTGATCTTCTTCTCCTTGGCTTTGCCGGTGACCAGATTGATCAGAGTCCAGGAGATGACGCCGATGGCGATGCCCTCAGAGATGCTGTAAGCGGTGGGCATCGCCAGGATGGTCAGGAAGGCGGGGATGCCCTCGCTGGGGTCATTGAAGTCGATCTTGACGGCGGAACCCATCATGTAGAAGCCCACGATGATCAGGGCCGGAGCCGTTGCAAAGGACGGGATGGTCAGGAACAGCGGGCTGAAGATGGTGGCCAGCAGGAACAGGATGCCGGTGGTCATGGAGGTCAGACCGGTACGGCCGCCCTCAGTGACGCCGGAAGCACTCTCGACGAAGGTGGTGGTGGTGGAAGTGCCCAGCACAGCGCCGGCACAGGTGGCGATGGAGTCAGCCATCAGAGCGCCCTTGATGTGGGGCAGCTTGCCGTCCTCATCCAGCATGTCGGCCTTGGAAGCCACGCCAATCAGGGTGCCCAGCGTGTCGAACAGGTCAACGAACAGGAAGGAGAACATGACGGCGAAGAAGTTCAGGATGCCCACGCCGGAGAAGTCGGTCTTGAACACCTGGCCGAAGGTCTTGCCCAGAGCAGAGAAGTCAAAGCTGACAAAGGCGGTGGGGATGACGGAATACATGCCTGCGTCGGCGTTGGGCACATAGATGCCGGCCACCTCGCAGATGATGCCCAGCACCCAGGTGATGAGGATGCCGTACAGGATGCCGCCCTTGACCTTCTTGACCAGCAGAACAGCGGTGATGACCACGCCGATCAGGGCCAGAATGGCACCCACGCCCACGCTGGAGAAGGTGTCGCCCTTGAAGTGCTGATAGGTGACGAGGGTGGAGTCGCTGTTGACGATCAGCTTGGCGTTCTGCAGGCCGACGAAAGCAACGAACAGGCCGATGCCCACGCTGACGGCGCTCTTCAGGGTCATGGGGATGGCGTTGAAGATGCCCTCACGGACATTGGTCAGAGACAGCACGATAAAGATGATGCCTTCCACAAAGACGGCCATCAGGGCAAGCTGCCAGCTGTAGCCCATGGTCAGGACGACCGTGTAGGAGAAGTAGGCGTTCAGGCCCATGCCGGGAGCCAGAGCAAAGGGATAGTTGGCGAGCAGGGCCATCAGAGCCGTGCCAACGAAAGAAGCCAGTGCAGTGGCAATCAGAACAGCCTCAGAATCCATGCCGGAAGCGGACAGGATGTTGGGGTTGACCGCAAGGATGTAGGCCATGGTCATGAAGGTGGTGATGCCTGCCATGATCTCGGTCTTTGCATCGGTGCGGTTTTCTTTCAGATGAAAGATATTTTCTAACATGAAGAACCTCCTGATTCAAAATAAAATATCCCGCCAGTGGGAGCAGCGGGAAGGAACAGCACCTATTGTAGCATTTTTGAATCGGGTTTGTCCACGGAATAAACACACTTTTTCATTTTTTGTCCAAATTTGTCAAATGAGTATGACTTTAAAGATGTGCGGAAATTTTAGCCCGGAGGGCGGAATTACTGCACGTCTTTTTCTTTGAGAAAATCAACACTTTTTGAAGAATGACGATAATGCGAAAGAAAAATAAGCTGGTAAATATACTAATGGGATGATCGATGGACGGCAATACTTTTTGGCTCTGAAAAAGTGCGCCCTGTTGGAAAGCAGAAAAGGGTGGTATTCTTTTGCCATGCCAAGCGACACCAAAAACGAAAGGAGCTGAAACGAGCACGATGGGGCAGACAAAACAGGCCAAAGGGCTGGAAAGCCTGAGCCGTGCCACCGACACGCTGAGCACCCTTCTGGCCCAGCAGGTGAAGGAGCTGAACGCCCGCCAGAAAGCGGCGAGGAAAGACGGCAATGCCGACCCTGGCACCATGAAGGGACTGAAGGAAGCCACGGCAGTGCTCAAGGACCTGGCCGCTGTGGCCAAGACCCTGAATGAGCAGGGCACCCAGACCGAGGGCACGGAATGTGGCGTGGTGCTGCTGCCCAGAGTGGAGGAAACGCAATGAGCACAGAAGAATGCAGAGCGCCGGTGGTCTGGAGACCCCAGCCCCGGCAGCTGGAATTCATGAGCCGACCGGAGCCGGAGGCGCTGTACGGCGGCGCGGCGGGCGGCGGAAAGAGCGACGCGCTCATCATTGAAGCGCTGCGTCAGGTGGAGATCCCGCATTACCGGGCACTGATCCTGCGCAAGACCTATCCGCAGCTGTCCGACCTTGTGGACAAGAGCCAGATGTACTACCGCCGGGCATTCCCCGGGGCGCAGTACAACGCCACATCTCATGTGTGGACTTTCCCCAGCGGGGCAAAGATCTGGTTCGGCTCCATGCAGTTCACGAAGGACCGGACGAACTATCAGGGCAAAGCCTATGACTTCATCGGGTTCGATGAGCTGACTCACTTCGAGTGGGAAGAGTACAGCTACATGATGAGCCGCAACCGCCCCACAGGCTCGGGCACCCGGGTGTACATGCGGGCCACCACAAACCCCGGCGGCATCGGCCACGGCTGGGTCAAGGCAAGGTTTATTACGCCTGCGCCGCCCGGCACACCCATCACCGAGGAATACACCGTGAAGCTGCCGGACGGCACAGAGCAGAAGCTGCAGCGGGCGAGGGTGTTCATCCCGTCCAGCATTTTTGACAATCCTGCTCTGCTGGCCAACGACTCGGGGTATCTGGCCAGCCTTGCCAGCCTGCCGGAAGCCGAAAAGCAGGCCCTGCTCTATGGCAGCTGGGACAGCTTTTCCGGGCAGGTGTTCACCGAGTGGCGCAACGACCCGGCACACTATCAGGATCAGCGGTGGACCCATGTCATTGCACCCTTTGCCATCCCGAAGCACTGGCAGATCTACCGGGGATTCGACTTCGGCTTTTCGAAGCCTTTCTCGGTGGGGTGGTATGCGGCGGATGAAGAGGGCCGACTCTACCGCATCAAGGAGCTTTACGGCTGCACCGGCAGACCCAACGAGGGCCTGCGCATCGACCCGGTGGAGCAGGCCCGGCGCATCCGGGAAGCGGAGCAGAACGACCCCGTGCTGCGGGGCCGGGTCATCCACGGCATCGCGGACCCTGCCATCTTCGACGAGAGCCGGGGCGAGAGCATCGTGGCCATGATGGAGAGGGCACCCAACTTCCTGCACTGGACTCCCGGCGACCACACCCGCCTTGCGGGCAAGATGCAGTTCCATTACCGGCTCAGCTTTGACGGGGACGGCAGGCCGATGTTTCAGGTTTTCAACACCTGCAAGCATTTTATCCGCACCATCCCGAACCTCGTTTATGATGAGAGCAATGTGGAGGACATTGACACCCGGCAGGAAGACCACATCTATGACGAATGCCGCTATGTGCTGATGGAAAACCCCATCAGCCCGCCGTGCCGCTGCACCGCGCCGCCCATGCCAGACGACCCGCTGGAGCTGCACCGTCAGGCAAGATTTTACAGGATATGACCCTCTCAGTCAGCGCCTGCAGGCGCTGACAGCTCCCCCGAAGGGGAGAGCTTGGAAATATGAAAAGGAGAAACGCGATGGACGAAATGATGAACGAGGCTTTGCCGGTGGGCGAAGCGCAGGTGGCGGAAGCCATGCAGACGCTGCAGCGCTACAAAGCGGGCAAGGCGGCGCTGGACAAGCGCATCGTGGACAACGAACTGTGGTTCCGCATGGGCCACTGGAAGAACTGCCAGAACCCCATGATGGCGGGCAAGGCTCAGCCTTCCAGCGGGTGGCTGTTCAACAGCATTGCCAACAAGCACGCTGACGCCATGGACAACTACCCCGAACCCAACGTCTTGCCCCGTGCGGCGGACGACGAGGAGACGGCACGGGCACTTTCCAGTGTGCTGCCGGTGGTGCTGGAACAGGCGGACTATGAGCAGGTGTACAGCGACTGCTGGTGGCGCAAGTTAAAGACTGGCACCGGCGTGACCGGCATCTTCTGGGACCCGTCGCTGCGCGGCGGCATGGGCGATATTGCCGTGCGCAGTGTGAACCTGCTGATGCTCTACTGGGAGCCGGGCGTGGAGGACATCCAGTCTTCGCCGGATTTCTTCAGTCTGAGCCTGGAAGACACCGCCCAGTTGACTGCGCAGTACCCGCAGCTGAAAGGCCGCACTGCCGGTGTGCTGGATGTGCCCCGGTACATCCACGATGAAGGGCAGGACACCAGCTCCAAGAGCGTGGTGGTGGACTGGTATTACAAACGCCCGGACGAAAATGGCCGCATGATCCTGCACTACTGCAAGTTCTGCAACGGCGTGGTGCTCTACGCCAGCCAGAACGACCCGGCGCTGGCAAACCGGGGCCTGTACGACCACGGGCAGTATCCCTTCGTGTTCGATGCGCTGTTCGTGGAGGAGGACAGCCCGGCGGGCTTTGGCTACATCGACGTGATGAAGGACTGCCAGACCGCCATTGACAAAATGAACCACGCCATGGACGAGAATGTTCTGCTCTCCGCAAAGCAGCGGTATGTGCTCAGCGACACGGCAGGCGTCAACGAGGAAGAACTGGCGGATTTCAGCCGGGATATCGTACATGTGGTGGGCCGCCTGAACGATGACAGCTTCCGTCCGCTGCAGACGGCAGGCCTGCAGGGCAACAGCCTGAGCTACCGCCAGAGCCGGATCGAGGAACTGAAGGAGATCAGCGGCAACCGCGACATGACCCAGGGCGGCACCACCGGCGGCGTGACCGCAGCCAGCGCCATTGCAGCCCTGCAGGAGGCAGGCTCGAAACTTTCCCGCGACATGCTCAAGAGCGCCTATCGGGCCTTTGCAAAGCAGTGCTACCTCATCATTGAGCTGATGCGCCAGTTCTACGATGAGCAGAGGGTGTTCCGCATCGTGGGCACAGGCGGCGAGAACCAGTTCGTGCCCTTCTCAGCACAGGCACTGCGGGCCGTGCCCGGCGGCAGCGTGGGCGGCGTGGAGCTGGGCAGCAGGGAACCCATCTTTGACATCGTGGTCAGTGCGGCCAAGAAAAGCACCTTCAGCCGCCTTAGTCAGAACGAGACGGCGAAGGAGTGCTATCAGCTGGGCTTTTTCGACCCGAAGAACGCTGATGCAGCCCTTGCAGCGCTGGACATGATGGACTTTGAGGGCATCGAGAAAGTGCGCCAGCGGGTGCAGCAGAACGGCACCCTCGCCCAGCAGCTGGCGCAGATGCAGGACCAGATGGTGCGGATGGCGGCAGTCATTGAGATGCAAAGCGGCGGACAGAAGGACGCCGGGGGTCTGACCCGCAGCGTGAGCAGTGCGTTCACGCAGACGAGCGGGAACACCACCGGAACCAAGCTGGCCGGACTGAGCAGCACTCTGCCAACCGCTGCCGCGGCCCGCGCCATGGATCTGAACTGAAAAAGGAGCATTCCTGTAATCCGTAAAAATTGCGAATTGAAATAAAAAGAACCCCGCAG
>CAVKKE010000070.1:0-14704 GCA_963656875.1 Barnesiella intestinihominis
CCATCGACCTGAAGCTGTTCAACGAGATCAGCGCCAAGACCCCCAACCTGTGCCATCTGGCACCGGCCGGCCCCACTCACATGCCCGACCTCTACGCCGCAGGCGGCATCCCCGCTGTGCAGGCTGAGCTGGCAAAGAAGGGCCTGCTGGATCTGGATGTTCCCACCGTCACCGGCAAGACTCTGGGCGAGAACATCAAGGGCGCTCACATCCTGAACGACAAGGCCATCCGTCCCATCGACAACCCCTACTCTCAGACCGGTGGTCTGCAGATCCTGTGGGGCAACATCGCTCCGGACGGCTGCGTGGTCAAGCGCAGCGCTGTGGCTCCCGAGATGCAGCAGCACTCCGGCCCGGCCCGCGTGTTCAACAGCGAGGACGAAGCCATTGCCGCCATCTACGCGGGCAAAATCGTCCCGGGCGACGTGGTGGTCATCCGCTACGAAGGCCCCAAGGGCGGCCCCGGTATGCGTGAGATGCTGAACCCCACCTCCGCTCTGGCCGGCATGAAGCTGGACAAGACTGTGGCCCTGATCACCGACGGCCGCTTCTCTGGCGCAAGCCGCGGCGCAGCTATCGGCCATGTGAGCCCGGAAGCCGCTTCCGGCGGCCCCATCGGCCTGATCGAAGAGGGCGATATCATCAACATCGATATCCCCAATGCCAAGATCACGCTGGAAGTCAGCGATGAAGTTCTGGCAGAGCGCAAGGCAAAATATGTCGCTCCCGAGCCCAACATCAAGACCGGCTGGCTGAGCCGCTATGCACGCATGGTCACCAGTGCAAATCTGGGTGCTGTGCTGAAGTAAGGATATCGGCAGCTTCCCCGGCATAGGCACCGCCCACTCCGTCCTGCTGACGCTCGCCAGACCACCAGCGAAAGAAAGCTTTATTTACCATGCAAAGGCGCAGCGTCGATTTTAATTGTAGCCCGACCTTCAGACATGGCGTCGCATCATCCTGCCGGAGCAGTCGCCACTTATGCTTCATCATAACACAAAAAGGCTGTTGTGCGTTTGCACAACAGCCTTTTTCTATGCCGATTATTCTCCATATTTGCGCAGCATGGCGTAAACTGTCATGAAAATGATCTTCCAGTCCACCCAGAAGCTGCGCTCCTGAATATATTTGAGGTCCAGCGCGACCCATTCGTCAAAGCTCAGATCGTTGCGGTGGGGCGCAATCTGCCAGTAGCAGGAAAGGCCCGGCGTCACATACAGCCGTTGACGCTGGTAGTCGTTATATTGCTCCACTTCCCGCGGCAGGGCAGGCCGCGGGCCCACGATGCTCATGTCGCCCCTGAGTACATTCAGCAGCTGGGGCAGCTCGTTAAGGCTGGTTCTACGCAGGAAGCCGCCCACCCGGGTGATGCGGGGGTCGCCTTTGATCTTGAACACAGGGCCGTCCATCTGATTCTGGCTCAGCAGCTCCTCCAACTGCTCTTCGGCGTCCGGACACATGGTGCGGAACTTGAACAGCTTAAAGAGTTTTCCGTCCCGCCCGACCCGATTCTGAGTGAAAATAGGGCTGTCACCGGGGCTGTCGATCACGATGGCGATGGCTATGAGGAGCAACAACGGAGACAGCACGATGAGGGCAAGAAGGGAAAAGAAAATGTCCTGTGCACGCCGCCCGATCCAGTAGGCCCGGCGGGTGTGCAGAGCTTTATCGCGGTCGAGTCAGATCTGCCCCGTCTTTCCCATCACCGCAGAGGAAGAAAGATTTTTTTCAGATGCCATGAAGCAGCTCACCTCAAACTGAAAAGGATGTCGGCAATTTCTTCTGCATATAAAATTCTGCAACAAAACCGCACATTTTCTTTGTTCTATCATGAGATGAGCCGAAATTCAATTGGAAGACGGCAGTGTGATACAAAAAGTTTAGCCGAACAGGCTCTTCGTGTTATGCATGTAGACCGACAGAACCAGTCCGACGCAGATATACAGCATGAGCACCGAGCTGCCGCCGGCTGAGTAGAAGGGTAGGGTGACGCCGATGACCGGCAGAACGCGAAGGTTCATGCCCACGTTCACGGCGATCTGTGCCATCAGGGCACCGCCGATGCCGGCGCAGATGTAGCTGCCCAGCAGGTCTTCGCTGCGGGCACCGGTGGCGAAAGTCTTGATGACCAGTGCCAGCAGCACGCCCAGCACGATGCACAGCCCCACAAAGCCGATGGCGTTGCCCATCCAGCTGAGGATGAAGTCGTTGTGGGCGTTCGGCACGCTGTAATACCGCCCGCTGAACAGCCCGTTGCCGAAGATGCCGCCGGAACCAATGGCGATCTCACCGCGCTGCTGCTGGTAGATGATATTTTTCCAGGTGGCTTCGTTGGGGGCCCAGCCTGTGGTATTTTCCGGATCGATGACGGCCAGGATGCGGTACCACTGGTAGCCCTTGCCGATCTTGTCACTAAAAAAGGCGAAGGCTGCGGCCACTGCCACACCGGCGGCGGAAATGGCCCCGATGATATATTTCCAGCTCAGCCCGGCAGCGAACATCATGCAGCAGCCGATGATGCCGTAGATGATGGCGGTGCCGTCGTCGCCCTGCACATGGATGATGGCGATGGGGGCCAGCAGGTGCAGCAGCAGCTTGGCCAGCTCTTTGGGCTCATTGATGCGGCTGCGCACATTGTTCAGATGCATGGCGAAGGTGAGGATGAAACTGATCTTTGCCAGCTCGGTGGGCTGGAAGGTGAAGCCCGCCAGCTTATACCAGGAATAGTTGTCGGTGTCGCCTGCGTTGTAGCCGATGGTCAGGGGGCCGACGGTCACGTTGCGGATGAACAAAGTGGGCAGAACCAGACCCCATGTCACTGCCACATGCACCGGCCACACCTTCACAAGACTGCGGTAGTCGATGCAGGAGAGCAGCAGCGCAATGGCAAGACCCAGAACTGCTGCGCCGGCCTGCACCAGCGCACGGCGGTAGTCGCCGATGCCGGTGACAGCGCCGGTGACTTCATCCACTGCAAAGCCGCTGCCCTGCTTTGTGGCCCAGGAAGCCAGCGCCACCACAGCCATGGCGCTGCTGAAGATGCACAGCAGGAGATAGATCTTGTCTGTGCGCTTGAAATATTGTCGAATGCTTTCCAAGAAAGCACCACCTTTCAAAAACAGTTGCTTGCCAGGTTTTGTCCGCTGCAGCGGGCAATATCAACCCAGTTTACTCTTATTATACACAGAGGTGCCCGGCTTTGCAATGCACAGGGTGTGACAGCTTTGCAAAATCAGCCCGGAACCTTGACAAAGCCCGGGGGAAAACCTACAATGATTACACACGGAAAAGGCGTCTGCCGCCGTGGAGAAGAAACGCAGAGACCGGCCGCCGGTCAGGCAGAGTTTTCTGCCGCAAACAGGGGCCGTGCAAGGGTGCACGAGCCCCGGAGGAATGGGAATATGAAGCATCGATTGGAACAACGTCTGGTGTGTGCACTGTGCGCACTGGCGCTGCTGGCCGGGCTGCTGCCGGTGTCGGCTTTTGCCGCAGAGACGGACAGCGATGAGAGCACTGCCGTGCAGCAGAGCCTGAGCGCCTCGGATGTGCGGGAAATGCAGCAGGCGGATGATGCCGTCACGGCGCTCACCGACAGCGCTGCATTTGAGCAGATGTCGGAATCGGAGCGCAGCGAGGCGGCTGTGCAGCAGCTGGATGCACTGACAGAGCAGGGCCTTGTGAAAAAAGGCTCGGTCTACACCGACGAGGAAAACGGGATGGTGAGCTTCACCTATTCCTGCGGTGCGCTGGGCGGCATCCTGCTCACAGATCTGGACGAAGAAAACGACACGGTCACTTTCCAGCCGGAGCAGACGAAGCAGCTGGCAGAGGACGCTGACGCCAACAAGCGGGTGGGCAGCGCCGTGATCTATTACGCCTTTGACAATACAGTCAACAGCACCCGTTATCCCTATTATGCCTATATGCAGAGCTACTGGAATTCGGTGGGGCTGCACACGGATCTGGACACCACAGTGACGCTTTCCGACCTGCGGCACATGAGGGACTATGACCTGGCGATCCTGAGCACCCACGGCGCATATTATACCTATGAGTATGGCTGGCCGTGGAAAAAGACGGCCACTGAGCCGCTGATCCTTCTCACCGAAAAGTCGGATTTCTGGAGCGACCTGCGCTACGGGTTCGACCTGCTGACCCATCATGTCATCAAGATCAACGGCATGTATGCCGCCACGGCAGGCTTCTTCCGCAGGGCGTACCGGGGCAGCGGCATCGTCATCAGCGAGACATGTGAGTTCTTCGGCAAGAACGGCCATGTGGACACCGGGATCGCAGATGCATTGCTGGCAGGCGGCGCAAAGGCCGTGGCGGGCTATGTGAATAATGTCTACTCGGTGTACTCCCGCAGCATGCTGTGGGCCATGGTCAACCGGATGATCGAGGGTGAAACGCTGGAACAGGCATCGGCGTTTGCCAAGGAGACCTACGGCAGCGATGATATCATCTGGTACAATTCGCAGGGAGGGCGCAAGCCCCATGCGTCGGCATCCTATCTGGTGCTCCGGGGCAGCCGCAGCGTGACGCTGCCGCACCCCTACACGGCAGAGGAAGAACTGGACGCTGCCTGACGGAAGCCGGGCATTGCGCTTTTGCACAAAGTATATTATACTAAAGGATGGCAGAACATTCTGCCATCCTTTTTGCTATAAAAATGAGGTAAGCTTCATGTCGGAATATATTACCCATTCCCGCGCCGAGACGGTGGCGCTGGGCAAACGCATGGCGGCTGTGCTGGCCCCGGGTGCGCTCATCACATTCACCGGTGGTCTGGGCGCGGGCAAGACGGCCTTCACGGAAGGGCTGGCCGAGGGGCTGGGCTGCACCGATCCGGTGTCGAGCCCGACCTTCGCCATCGTGAACTATTACCGCGGGCCGAAGCCGCTGGCGCACTTCGACCTCTACCGCATCTCCACGGAAAACGACCTGTGCGCTGCGGGTTTTTACGACTATCTGGACCAGGGAGCCATTGTGGCGGCAGAGTGGAGCGAGAATTTCGCCGACCTGCTGGCGCTGGAAGATCCCATCCGGGTGGACATTCAGCGCGTGGACGAAAACACCCGCAGGATCACCATTGAGGGGGTCAATGTATGAATATCTTAGCTGTTGACACCGCAGGCAAGACTGCGGGTGTGGCCCTGCTGCAGGATGACCGCCTGCTGTATGAGGTCTATCTGGATGCGGGCATGACTCACAGCGAGACCCTGATGCCCATGATCGACACCTGCCTGAAAATGTGCGGCATGACCTGTGCGGACATCGACGTATTCGGCGTCAATGCAGGCCCCGGCAGCTTCACGGGCCTGCGCATCGGGCTGGCGGCGGTGAAGGGGCTGGCCTTCCCCCGGGAGACGCTGTGCGCCCCGGTGTCCACGCTGGAAGCGCTGGCCGCAGCCCACACCGGCGAGGGCACGGTGCTGTGCGCACTGGATGCCCGCCGTGCGCAGGTGTACAGTGCTGCATTCGACCTTGCCACCCACGAACGCCTGATGGATGACGATGCCCGGGCTGTGGCTGATCTGGCCGATTTTGTGGAAAATTGCAAAAAGCCCCTGTTTTTTGTTGGTGATGGCGCGTCTCTGTGCTATAATAAATACGGCAGTGTGCCGGGTGTGCTGGAAACGCCCCCGGCTCTGCGGGGCGGCAGAGCCGGCGCAGTGGCGCTGGTGGCAAAGCGGATGGCCGAAGCAGGCCAAACTGTGCTGCCGGAGGCGCTTCTGCCGGACTATCACCGTCTGAGTCAGGCGGAACGGGAGCGGGCCGAGCGCCTTGCTGCAGAAGCCGCCGCAAACAAACCGCAGGCATGACCTGCGCGGACAAGAGAAAGGACGTTTTTCCATGGCAAAACCCATTGCACTGGCCGCTGATCACGGCGGATTTGAACTGAAGGAAGCCGTCAAGGCACATCTGGACGAGCTGGGGCTTGAGTACATCGACTACGGCACCCACAGCACGGACAGTGTGGATTATCCCGACATGGCCGTTCCCGCCTGTGATGCTGTGGTGAGCGGTGAGTGCAGCAAGGCACTGCTGTTCTGCGGCACCGGCGTGGGCATCAGCATGGCTGCCAACAAGATCAAGGGCATCCGCGCCTGCTGCTGCTCCGACAGCTTCAGCTGCGAATACACCCGCCGCCACAACGACGCCAACGCCCTGTGCATGGGCGGCCGTGTTGTGGGCGCAGGCCTGGCCTGCCAGCTGGTGGACATCTTCCTGAACACCGAGTTCGAGGGCGGTCGCCATCAGCGCCGCATCGACAAGCTGACTGCACTGGAAAACCGCTGAAAAGCGGCAGGATGCCGGGTAGTTCCCACGCAAATGAATACGGGTTGCGGCACCCAGCATCTGCTTCGCTTCCGCTTGCATCTTGCTGGCCGCTGCCCCAACAATAGCTCTTTGCATCGGCCGCTGGCCGCAGTCGCTATTGTTGCAGGCCATTCCATCGCCCGCCCTATTGCCCTACGGGCAACAGGGTCCCACCCCAGCGGATCATTTGCTTTGGAAACTCCCCGCCGTCCTGCTGAGAAAAATACTGCTTTCATCTACGATTTTTCTGTTGAAAAAGCAAACCTTACCCTTACTGCCAAGGGCTCCATCTTTGAGGGAGCTGGCACGGCGTAAGCCGTGACTGAGGGAGTTCGTTCCAATTCGTACCCGATAGAATGATCTATTTATAATAAGGAGCGTGTTTTTATGACCCCGATGATCGTTGAGCATCCGCTGCTGCAGCACAAACTGAGCATTCTGCGCAACAAGCAGACCGGCACCAAGGAGTTCCGTGACCTCGTTGGTGAGATCGCCACTCTGCTGTGCTACGAAGCCACCCGTGACCTGCCTCTGGAAGAGGTGGAGATCGAGACGCCCATCACCATGGCAAAGACCAAGGTTCTGGCAGGCCGCAAGCTGGCTCTGGTGCCCATCCTGCGCGCTGGCATGGGCATGCTGGACGGCATGCTGACCCTGCTGCCTGCTGCAAAGGTGGGCTTCATCGGCCTGTACCGCGACGAAGAGACCCTGCAGCCTGTGGAATACTTCTGCAAGCTGCCCCAGGACATCGCTGAGCGTGATGTTCTGGTTCTGGACCCCATGCTGGCCACCGGCGGCAGCGCCATCGACGCCATCACCCAGATCAAGAAGCACGGCGCAAAGCGCATCAAGTTCATCGGCCTGATCGCTGCACCGGAAGGCATCGAGGCATTGCATAAGGCACACCCCGATGTGGATATCTACCTCGGCGCAAAGGATGACCACCTGAACGAGAACGGCTACATCGTCCCCGGTCTGGGCGATGCAGGTGACCGCATCTACGGCACCAAGTAAGATCGGATCTATCGCAAAGCAAAGGGGCTGTTGCAAAATAAAAATGCGATAGCAATTTGCACAAAAAATAGCGCAAAAACAGAAACCCGGAACCCTTTTTGAGCCACTTTGGCCCTGAAAAGGTTCCGGGTTTTGTGCATAATTTTTTCAGCGAGCCATTTTGCAACAGCCCCTTTTTGGTCTGACGCAGACACAAAAATAAATCCCCCGGAAAGCAGGTGCCTTCCGGGGAAAATGTTTTGTCAAAAGCAGTGCGCTTACTGGGCGGGCTGCTCGGTTTCAGCTGCGGGGGCATCTTCCCGGTTCAGGATCTCCATGAACTCTTCGCCGGTGATGGTCTCTTTCTGATAGAGGAACTGGGCCAGCTCATCCAGCTTTGCGCGGTTTTCGGTGAGGATCTGCACGGCCTTTTCGTGCTCCTTCTTCACCAGCTCCACGACCTTCTGGTCGATCTCGCGCTGGGTCTGGGCAGAGCAGGCCAGCGAGGTGTCACCGCCCAGATACTGGTTGGTGACCGTCTCAAGGGCCACCATGTCGAAGTCCTTGCTCATGCCGTAGCGGGTGATCATGGCGCGGGCCAGCTTGGTGGCCTGCTCAATATCATTGGAAGCACCGGTGGTGATGGAATGGAACACCACTTCCTCGGCGGCACGTCCGCCCGTGAGGGTTGCGATCTTATTTTCCAGCTCTTCCTTGTTCATCAGATAGTGATTGCCCTCGTCCACCTGCATGGTGTAGCCCAGAGCACCGGAAGTGCGGGGAATGATGGTGATCTTCTGCACCGGGGCGGAATTGGTCTGCTTGGCCGCCACCAGTGCGTGGCCAATCTCGTGGTAAGCTACGATGCACTTTTCCTTGTCGGTGAGGATGGAGTTCTTTTTCTGGTAGCCTGCAATGACCACCTCAATGCTCTCCTCAAGGTCGGATTCGGTCACGCTCTTGCGGCCTGCACGGACAGCGCGCAGGGCAGCTTCGTTGACGATGTTGGCCAGCTCAGCACCGGATGCGCCGGAAGCCATGCGGGCCACGGTGTTGAAGTCCACGCCCGGGGCGATCTTGACCTTCTTGGCGTGCACTTTCAGGATCTCTTCGCGGCCCTTCAGGTCGGGCAGCTCCACAGGCACGCGGCGGTCAAAGCGGCCAGGGCGGGTCAGTGCCGGATCCAGAGAATCCGGACGGTTGGTGGCTGCCAGAATGATGACGCCGGTGTTGCCCTCAAAGCCGTCCATCTCGGTGAGCAGCTGGTTCAGGGTCTGCTCGCGCTCGTCGTTGCCGCCGATGTTGCCGCTGTTGCGCTTCTGGCCGATGGCGTCGATCTCGTCAATGAACACGATGCAGGGGGCCTTTTCCTTGGCCTGCTTGAACAGGTCACGCACCTTGGACGCGCCCATGCCCACGAACATCTCAACAAATTCAGAGCCGGAGATGGAGAAGAAGGGCACATTGGATTCACCGGCCACAGCCTTGGCCAGCATGGTCTTGCCGGTGCCCGGAGGGCCCACCAGCAGGATGCCTTTGGGCATGGAAGCACCGATCTCTTCATACTGCTTGGGGTCGTGCAGATAATTGACGATCTCCTGCAGGTTCTCTTTGGCTTCATCCTCGCCGGCCACGTCTGCAAAGCGGATGCCGTGGGTGGACTGCACATAGACCTTGGCGTTGGACTTGCCTGCGCCGCCGAACATCATGGAGCCAGCGCCGCCGCCTGCCTTTTCCATCATCTTCTTGTTCAGGTAGTTGCCCAGCCAGACGAAAATGACGATGGGCAGCACGAAGCTGACAAGGAAGCTGAGCACCGGCGAAGCCTGCTCCACGATCTCGCTGGAGAAGGTGGCCCCGGCGTTGTAAAGGCGCTCAGTGAGGTTGGGGTCATTCATTAGGCCGGTCTTGTAGACCTGCTTTTCCTCTTTATCGGTGAAAATGATCTGGTTGGACTCGATATCCACACGGCCGATGTTTTTGTCCTCGGTCATGCTCATGAAGGTGCTGTAGTCCACTTCTTTGACCTGACGTTCGCTCAGCCAAGGCACGAAAACGAAGTTGAGCACCAGCAGCACCACCAGCACGATGGCGTAATAGATGGCCAACGGCTTTTTGGAAGGTTTGACTTCTTTCAATGGATGTTCCTCCTTTTGTGATTATATTGACTGCCCGGCCGTTTGGCCGGAGGGAGTGGGGATCTGGCTTGAAAATCTCGCTGGATGTAGTATAGCACAGCAAAAAGGGCCGGAACAGCCATTTGAGGGGAAGTTTTTGGAAAATTCGCAGTTTCTTAACAAACAACAGCGTCCCGGCAGGCCGCAGCTGCCGGGACGCTGTTTAACGGAAAACCAATTTTCCTCTGGTTATGGCAAGATCAGTTCTTGGGGAAAGCGCGGTTCCAGGTCTCAATGACGCGGAACTTGGGGGTCCAGCCGTTGGGGGCGAAGGTGGTGCCGCTCTTGGCGTCCATCAGGCCCTGCTCAACGCACCACTGAGCGGCCTTGGCCATCTCGGGGTCGGACACATCGGTGAAGGCGGGCTGATGCTCGGGTTCCGGAGCACCCTTGGTGCCCCAGATGAGCCATGCCAGCTGGCCGCGGTTCACAGGAGTGTCTGCGCCCTTGGGCAGCAGGTTGCTGAGGATGGCGTCGGTGACGACCTCATAGCCCACGAACAGGGCAGTGCCGCCAATGGCAGCGCCAGCCACCACAGCGCCCACAGCGCTGCCGGAATCGCCGGTGTCATCGGGAACATCCGGGGTGTCGGGGGTGTCCGGTTCGGGCTCCTTATAATTGGGGTTTGCATAGCCGCACGCTGCGCAGGTCTTGGCGTTGCCATCCTCGCCGAAGTCGTGCGGGGCCTTGTCCAGCTGCACATCTTCGTCGCAGGTGGTGCAGGTGTTCCAGTGGCCGGTTTCGTCAGACTTCCATTCGGTGCCGGCGGTGTGCTCGTGAGGTGTGCCCGGCTCAATGCACAGATAAGCCTCTTCCACGGTCTGGTCAAAGGTCG
Organism: Barnesiella intestinihominis; assembly: GCA_963656875.1. GTDB lineage: Bacteria > Bacillota > Clostridia > Oscillospirales > Ruminococcaceae > Faecalibacterium. The sequence continues at coordinate 10,330 of CAVKKE010000070.1, forward strand.
AGCCGGTCATTGCGGTCTGGCTGGGGATGTTGTCTGCATTTTTTTCGATCAGGATGCGGTAGTCGCTGGTGGTGTCGGTGCGGGTGAACTTGACAGAGCCCACCGGGCCGCTTTTGTTTTCCATCGTCAGGTTTGCGGCGCTGATGTCAGCGCTGGCAGTCGTGGACTGCATCAGTCCCTTGCTGCTATTGCCGGTGATCTTTACTGCAGTGCTTCCTCTGTCTTCTACGCTGAGGCTGCTGCCGACAACAGGGCCAGAGAGATTTTCAACGGTAACGCTCTTCTTGGCATAGAGCCGGAGGCCGTCGCCGGTCAGCGGATCAGTGCTGTTGCCGGTAATGGTGAAGTTCTGCGAAGCACCATAGCAATAAACGCCGGAGTTGTAGGCATGATTGCCGGTGATAGCGCCACTGGGGTTGGTAATGCTCACATCGCCGAAGCAGTTGAGGGTGATCACTTCCCGAACCGCCGGTTCGGAGCTGTTGGACTGGATCGTAAGGTCCTTTGCGCCGCTTGTATCGGTTCCGATGCCAATGGACAGGGTGGCGGCACTCACATTGCCGTTGATCAGAATGCTGTCCTCTTTATCCGAGCAGATTATGGTGACCCGGTCCTCATTGCTTTCAGCCAGCTCAGAAAGGGTGCCGGTGAACACAAAGGTCTTTGCTTCAGCATCGTATTTCACATCGACCGCACCGTTCCAAGGGTCCTGTCCGTTTTTCCAGCTGACAGAACCATCCTCATAACGGCTCAGAATGTAAGTGACGGTCGTGTAATAGCTGGAAAACTGATCCAGAACGGTCAGAGATGCTGCGGGCTTTGCCTGCGGTTTCGTGCCGGTCTCAATGCGGATATAATTGGCGCTCCCACAATCATCCAGACTTTCTTTTTCCGTTGAGGAGCTTTCATTGTAACCTGCATAGAGCTGATAGTTGTCCGGCGAGATCGTCACTTTGTCGGTCTTCCCAAGCACCTTGGCATAATCGTCCTTGAGCTCGACCAGCGTGCAGTTGTCAAGAGCAAGGTCGCTGTAGGAGTAGAAAATGCCTTTTCTGGAAGATACGCCTACATACGATGCGTTTTTCACCGTCAGACCCTTGCCGGATACTGGGCCGTTGGGGCTGCTCAGTTCGACAACACCGGTGGTGTCGATTACGACATCTCCATTTATTGAGCTGTTGACCATACCGCGGATCTTCACATCTCCACTGGTTTTCATGTTCAAGCTGCCGGATACGGCCTGCATTGCCTGATTTGCCGGATAGTTGTCGGTACAGTTGTTTTTGATGCGCACATCACCGGTGCAGTTGATGTCCACATCGCCTATTACGACCGAATCCATGTTCAGTCTGCTTTTGGTAAGGATAACGTCTTCGACATCCATTACGGTCAGGGTTCCGTAGACCGCTGTGTCGTCAACGTCCATCACGATGCTGGGGCTACCGCTGCCGGTGATTTTTATATCATTTCGCCGTAATGGAACGTGTACGTTCCATCCGCATAGTCGATCGAGCTGATGCCGCCGACTGCCGTTTTCCATTCGTCGGGTTTGTCAGCCTCTGCCTTGCCGTCCTCCGACGGGCTCAGCGTAAAAGTCTGGCTCCCGACTTCAACGGTCAGTGTTGGCGCACTGCTGGAACTGGCTCCTGCCGCCAGTGCACTGAGGGGGCTTGCCGCCTGCAGCAGCATGCCAAAGCTCAGCAGCCCGGCGAGGAATTTTCGGGTGCGTAGTTTCATAAAATGAGACCTCCTCTCGTTCTTCGACATTATTATACCTTAACGTATTAGTTCTGTAACACTTCCGTCACAAATCGCCCGTGAAACGCACTGAATCGACCCGGCAGCGCGCTGCCACAAATTCTGCCGCATTCTGTCGGATGTTTTGTGAAATTGTTTCATCCTGCCGGAAAAGCCAAACTTCTTGACAGTGCCCCCGAATCATGCTAAACTGAATTCACTTTGAAAAAAGCACAAATGCGTTGACGGGGAAAAAACGATTTTCTTCTGCGTGCAGAGAGCCGCCGGTTGGTGTAAGGCGGGTGCAGAGGGTTTCGGTTACTGGCCCCTGAGCGGCAGGGCTGAACGGACAAGTAGGCCTTGACGGACGCCCACCGTTACCCGGGCAGCGATTCGCCGCAAAAAGCCGATCGTGCAAAGTGGCTGTATCCACAAAAGGTGCAGCAAAGAGAGTGGTACCACGGGTGCCCTGTAGTTTGAACTTTACAGGCTCTCGTCTCTCAAGGTTTTCGCCTTGAAAGACGGGAGCCTTTTCGTATGCAAACTCCTTCAGTCAAATCCTTGCGGATTTGCCAGGCATCCCCTTCTGGCACTACCGTGCCACCTCCCCCGGCCGGGGAGTCTTTCTCAGGGAGGGAGCCTCTGGCGAAAACGGGAAGCTTTACCGCACTGCCAAGGGCCCCATCTCAGAGGGGGCTGTCACCGAAGGTGACTGGAGGAGTCGGGCAGGAAGAAACATTAAAAAGTGTAGGAAAAATCAGGAGGACGCGCAAAATGATGGACGCAACCAAGTACGCTCCGGGTTATTACCCGGTACCTGCAGGCTATGACAGCTGGGTCAAGAAAGACCACATTGAAAAGGCCCCGGCCTGGTGCAGCGTGGACCTGCGCGACGGCAATCAGGCCCTGATCGTGCCTATGAGCCTTGAGGAAAAGCTGGAGTTCTTCCAGATGCTGGTGAAGATCGGCTTCAAGGAGATCGAGGTGGGCTTCCCCGCAGCCAGCGAGACCGAGTATGAGTTCCTGCGCACCCTGATCGAAAAGAACATGATCCCCGAGGATGTCACCGTTCAGGTGCTGACCCAGTGCCGCGACCACATCATCCGCCGCACCTTCGAGGCTGTCAAGGGTGCGCCCCGTGCGGTCATTCATTTCTATAATTCCACTTCTGTGGCCCAGCGTGAGCAGGTGTTCCACAAGTCGAAGGAAGAGATCAAGAAGATCGCCACCGACGGTGCAAAGCTGGTCAAACAGCTGAGCGAGGAATATGAGGGCAACTTCCTGTTTGAGTACAGCCCCGAGAGCTTCACCGGCACCGAAGTGGATTACGCTGTGGATGTGTGCAATGCTGTTCTGGACATCATGCAGCCCACCCCCGAGCGCCCCATGATCATCAACCTGCCCGTCACCGTTGAGATGAGCATGCCGCATGTCTACGCAAACCAGATCGAGTACTGCGACAAGCATCTGAAATATCGTGACAGTGTGATCATCTCCACCCACCCCCACAATGACCGCGGCACCGGTGTGGCCTGCGCAGAGCTGGCTGTTCTGGCTGGTGCGCAGCGCGTGGAGTGCTGCCTGTTCGGCAACGGCGAGCGCACCGGCAACGTGGACGCCGTGACCCTCGCTATGAATATGTACAGCCATGGTGTGGACCCGAAGCTGGACTTCTCCAACATGCCGGAGATCTGCGCCACCTATGAGCGCGTGACCCGGATGCACATCTACGAGCGCAGCCCCTACGCCGGTCAGCTGGTGTTCGCCGCCTTCTCCGGCAGCCATCAGGACGCCATTGCAAAGGGCATGGCCTACCGCAAGGAGCACAACGAGCACCGCTGGACCTGCCCCTACATCCCCGTTGACCCCCACGACATCGGCCGCACCTACGACGCCGACGTCATCCGCATCAACAGCCAGAGCGGCAAGGGCGGCATCGGCTTCGTACTGGAGCAGAACTTCGGCTACAACCTGCCCCCGAAGATGCGCGAGGCTCTGGGCTACAAGGTCAAGAGCGTGTCCGACCACAACCACAAGGAGCTGAGCGCAGGCGAAGTGCTGCACATCTTCGAGGACACCTTCCTCAACCGCTGCAAGCCGCTGAATGTCATTGAAGCTCACTTCGCACAAGTGGGCGGCATCACCGCCACCGTCACCCTCGACCTGAACGGCCAGCGCAAGGTGGTCACCTCCGTTGGTAATGGCCGTCTGGACGCCGTGGCCAACGCTATCCAGAGCGCCACCGGCATGGAGTTCCATCTGGAAACCTACTCCGAGCACAGCCTGGACGAAGGCTCTACCTCCCGTGCAGCTTCCTATGTCGGCCTGGTCTGGGGCGACAACACCGTCACCTGGGGTGCCGGCACCGACACCGATATCATCGTGGCCGGTATCAAGGCTCTGGTGAGCGCGATCAATAATAAGTAATTGAAAACTCCCCCAGTCTGCTTCGCAGACAGCCCCCTCGGAGATGGGGCCCTTGGCAGTGCGGAAAAGTTTCCCGTTTCGCCAGAGGCTCCCTCATTGAGGGAGCTGGCACGGCGGTAGCCGTGACTGAAGGAGTCCTATCCGATAGAGAGTATCAAAAGGAGAGTACCACCATGGGAATGACCCTGACGCAGAAGATCCTTGCCGCACA
>CAVKKE010000071.1:0-14558 GCA_963656875.1 Barnesiella intestinihominis
GCTGCGGCGTGGCTACCCTGTCCATCAGCTACTACGATCTGGGCTACACCACCGGTGAGATGGCAGTGAAGATCCTGAACGGCGAGTCCGACATCTCCACCATGCCTATTGAGTACACCGATGTGACCAAGAAGTACAACAAGGCCATCTGCGACGATCTGGGCCTGACTGCTCCCGATGGCTACGAGGAGATCGAGGCTTAACTCCTTCAGTCTCGCATTCGCTCGACAGCTCCCTCAGTGAGGGAGCCTCTGGCGAAAAGAGAAAGTTTTTCGGTATGCCAAAGCCTCCCTCCGAGAGGGAGGTGGCATCGCATCAGCGATGACGGAAGGAGTTCTCTTCCGGGAAATCAAACATAAAAATCAGCGGAGAAGGGCAAAAAACTGCTCTTCTCCGCTTTCCCGTATTCGAACGGGAACAAAAAGTGTATCAGAAACAGGAGGAATTATTTTGGATATCATTGCAAGACTGGCAAACCTGCCGGGTGCCTTGCCGGGCGCCTGTGCACAGGGCCTCATCTGGGGCATCATGGCCATTGGCGTTTACCTGACCTACCGCATTCTGGATGTGGCTGACCTGACCGTGGACGGTTCCTTCGGCACCGGCGGCGCTGTGTGCGTCATGTGCCTGCTGTCCGGCCAGAACGTCTGGGTCTCGCTGCTCATGGCTCTTGTGGCCGGCCTGCTGGCGGGCCTTGTCACCGGCCTGCTGCACACTTTCATGGGCATCCCGGCCATTCTGGCTGGCATCCTGACCCAGCTGGCCCTGTACTCCATCAACCTGAAGATCATGGGCAAGGCGAACCAGGCCATCAACGTGGACAAGTACAACCTGCTCATCTCTCTGCGCTGGGTCAAGGAGTTCGCGCTCCACAACCCCATCATCATGATCATCATCGTCACGGCAGTGCTCATCGGCATCCTGTACTGGTTCTTCGGCACTGAGCTGGGCTGCGCCATCCGCGCCACCGGCTCCAACCCCGCCATGTCCCGCGCACAGGGCATCAACACCAATTTCAACATCGTGCTGGGTCTGGCCGTGTCCAACGGTCTGGTGGCACTGTCCGGCGCTCTGCTGAGCCAGTATCAGGGCTTTGCAGATGTTGGCATGGGCCGCGGCGCCATCGTCATCGGTCTGGCCGCTGTCATCATCGGTGAGGCTGTGTTCGGCCGCATCTTCCACAACTTCGCACTGAAGATGGTCTCCGTTTCTCTGGGCGCCATCATCTATTACATCGTCATCCAGCTGGTGCTGACCCTGGGCTTCGACGCCAACCTGCTGAAGCTGCTGAGCGCTTCTGTGGTGGCCATTTTCCTTGCCGTGCCGTACTGGAAGGGCAAGTATTTCTCGAAGCCGGTGAAGAAGGCAAAGGAGGACGCAAAAAATGCTTGAGATCCAGAATGTTTCCAAGACCTTTAACGCGGGCACTGTGAACGAGAAAACTGCTCTGAACGGCCTGAACCTGAAACTGAATGAGGGTGATTTCGTCACCGTCATCGGCGGCAACGGCGCGGGCAAATCCACCATGCTGAACGCCGTTGCCGGTGTGTGGCCGGTGGACGAGGGCAGGATCATCATTGACGGTGTGGATGTCACCCGTCTGAGCGAGCATCAGCGTGCTGCCTACATCGGCCGCGTGTTCCAGGACCCCATGACCGGCACTGCCGCCACCATGCAGATCGAAGAAAACCTTGCCTTGGCAGCCCGCCGCGGCAAGCCCCGCACCCTGCGCATCGGCATCACCAAGGCAGAGCGTGAGCAGTATCGTGAGCTGCTGAAGACGCTGGATCTGGGCCTGGAAGACCGTCTGACCGCCCGTGTGGGCCTGCTGTCCGGCGGCCAGCGTCAGGCGCTGACCCTGCTCATGGCCACCATGAACAAGCCCAAGCTTCTGCTGCTGGACGAGCACACCGCTGCGCTGGACCCCAAGACGGCGCTCAAGGTGCTGACTCTGTCGGCAAAGATCGTGGAGGAAAATCACCTGACCACCATGATGATCACCCACAACATGAAGGACGCCATCAAGTATGGCAACCGCCTGATCATGATGCATGAGGGCCACATCATCTATGACGTGGCCGGTGAGGAAAAGAAGAACCTGCATGTTTCCGACCTGCTGGCCAAATTCCAGATCGCCAGCGGCGGCGAGTTTGCAAACGACCGCATGATCCTGTCCTGAGAAAAAACATTGTAAAAAGCCCGTAATTCAAGAGGAATTGCGGGCTTTTTGCTGCAGAAAATATCGACAAAAGAAATGGCAGTATGGTATACTAAACTGTGAATAAAAGGAAAAGAGATGAGAGCATGAGTCTGACCATGACAAAGGCTGCTAATTGTGTGCTGCTGTTGTGGGGATGCCTGTTCTGCCTGGTGGCAGCGCTGGCATTCTGGAGCGCAAAAAATTACAACGCAGGAAAACGCAAATGGATGATCGTGATGCAGCTGACGACAGCGGTCATGATGGTGAGTGATGCCGGTTCACTCGTATTTGACGGCGTCCCCGGCAGGGTCGGATGGTGGATGGTGCGCATTCAAACCTTGTGCTCTTCTGTCTCACAGATATCACGATGCTGGCCTTCACGCAGTATCTGTGCGCCTGCCTGCTTACGCCGGAGGAGACCCGCAGCTTCAAACGGGTGCGGGCTGCAAGAACGGCAGGCTGGGTTGGCGTGGGGTTGGTGGTCCTGACCCAGTTCACCGGGCTGTATTACAGCTTCGATGCCGCCAATGTCTATCATCGTGGTGCGGGGGTTGGGATCTCGCTGATGATCCCGGTGGCGTGTATGCTGGCAGACAGCAGCCTGCTGCTGCAGTATCGGCAGCGCATCAGCCGCCGTCAGCTCGTGGCCATCGGTTCGTACATCATGCTGCCGCTGGTGGGCTCGCTGATCCAGACAGTGCACTATGGCTGGTCCCTCATCAGTGTGATGGTGGGCATCTCCATGATCCTGATGTTCCTTGTTTCCATGAATGAGCAGAACGAGGAACTGCGCGAGCTGGAAATGAGCCGGGCACAGATCGCGGAAAAGCTGGAGATCGCCACCATACTGAACCGCTGCGTGGAAAAGCTTTCGGACGGCACGGACATGGACAACGCCCTGAACAACCTGATGGAGGTGGTGCGGGATTACTTCAAGGCAGACCGCAGCTATCTGTTTGAGATAATGCCGGATCAGAACACGCTGTTTAACACCTATGAGGCTGTGGATGCAGGGGTGACGCCGCAGATCGACAACCTGCAGGAGATCCCGGTGGACTGCATCACGCACTGGATGACTGCTTTCAAGAAAGAGCAGGTCTATTATATGGACGATCTGGAACAGGAAAAAGGCCACCCGAGCTATGAGGTGCTCCATCCGCAGAACATCTGGCGGCTGCTGGCGATGCCGGTGTGCCGGGGCGGGCAGGTCATCGGTTTTCTGGGGCTGGACAATCCCCGGGAGCATGCGCAGGACGCAACGCTTCTGACGTCCATCCAGTTCTTCATTGCCAACAGTCTGGAACGGCGCGACCAGCAGCGGTATCTGGAACGGCTCAGCTATTATGACGCGCTGACCCATCTGCGGAACCGGAACGGCTATATGGAGACGCTGAAGCGCTGGTCCGGCCGGGAACTGCAGCAGGTCGGCGGCATTTACACCGACCTGAACGGCCTGAAAAAGACCAATGATACGCTGGGCCACGATGCAGGAGACGCGCTTATCTGCCGGATGGTGTCCGCGCTGGAAGCGGCGTTCCCCGATAAAGCCTACCGCATCGGCGGCGATGAGTTCGTGGTGCTGATGCAGGATATTCCGCAGGAAGTGTTTGAAGAAAACGTGCTGCAGTTCCGGAAGGAGCTGCAGCGGAAGAATGTGTGCGCCGCGGTGGGTGCGGTCTGGGAGCCGCACACACGGGATCTGGAAGCGCTTCTGCGCCGGGCCGATGAGCGCATGTATGAAGAAAAGCAGAAAACAAAGCGCTCCTGATAAAAGATGAAAAACAGGGACATCCCCGGTTTTGCCGCCTGAAAAGCGGATGCCGGGGATGCTGTATTTGAGAGGAAAACGAAACAGAGGAGAGGGAAAATGGTCGATCATATCGAGATCCGCGGTGCGCGGGTGCACAACCTGAAAAACATTGACGTGGATGTGCCGCTGGGCAAGATCGTGGGTGTGGCGGGTGTGTCCGGCTCGGGCAAGTCGTCACTGGCGCTGGGCGTGCTCTATGCAGAAGGGTCACGCCGCTATCTGGACGCGCTGTCCACCTACACCCGCCGCCGCATGACGCAGGCGGCAAAGGCGTCCGTGGACGAGGTGCTGTATGTTCCGGCGGCGCTGGCGTTGCATCAGCGGCCCGCTGTGCCGGGCATCCGCAGCACTTTTGGCACCGGAACAGAGCTGCTCAACAGCCTGCGCCTGATGTACTCGCGGCTGTCCAGCTATCCGTGCCCACAGTGCGGCCACTGGCTGGAACCCAGCCTTGCAGTGGCCGCAGAAAAGCCGCTGATCTGCCCGGTGTGCGGGGCCAGTGTGCGTGCGCTTTCGGCGGAGGAGTTCGCCTTCAACAGTCAGGGTGCCTGCCGCACCTGCAGCGGCACCGGCACCGTGATGACCGTGGACAAGAGCACCCTTGTGCCGGACGAGAGCCTGACCATCGATGAGGGTGCCGTGGTTCCGTGGAAGAGCCTGATGTGGTCGCTGATGGTGGACATCTGCCGGGAGATGGGCGTGCGCACGGATGTGCCCTTCCGCGACCTGACCGACAAGGAAAAGGATATCGTCTATAACGGCCCGGCAGAGAAAAAGCACATCTTTTACCACAACAAAAATTCCAATCAGGCCGGGGAGCTGGACTTCACCTATTTCAATGCCACCTACACCGTGGAAAATGCCCTCTCGAAGGTCAAGGACGAAAAGGGCATGAAGCGTGTGGAAAAATTTCTGCGGCAGGGCGTCTGCCCGGACTGCGGCGGGTCCCGGCTGTGCAAAGCTGCCCGCACCCCGAAGCTGCGGGGTATCACGCTGGACAAAGCCTGTCAGATGACCCTTGTGCAGCTCACCGACTGGGTGGCAGGCGTGCCGGACAGTCTGCCGGAGGAGATGCGCCCCATAGCCCGGAATATCTGCGAGTCCTTTCAGACGGTAGCGGCGCGGCTGCTGTCGCTGGGGCTTTCGTATCTGACACTGGATCGCTCTGCCGCCACTCTTTCTACGGGTGAGCGCCAGCGGATGCAGCTGGCCCGTGCTGTGCGCAACCGTACCACCGGTGTGCTCTATGTACTGGACGAGCCGTCCATCGGCCTGCATCCCTCCAATATTGAGGGCCTGACCGACGTGATGCATGACCTTGTGGCGGACGGCAACTCGGTGGTGCTGGTGGACCACGACACGCAGATCCTGAAAGAAGCAGATTGGCTCATCGAGATGGGCCCGGAAGCCGGTGCCAAAGGCGGGCACGTTATGGCGCAGGGCACCATCCCGGAGATCGAGGGGAACGCCGCTTCGCAGATTGGGCCTTTCCTCGCAGGCCGGGCAGGCGTGAACGCACGGCCCCGCACCCCGGAAAGCCAGCTGTTTGCGCTGGGGCATATCCGCCTGTCCACAGCGGCCATCCACACTGTGAAGCCGCTGGAACTGGACATCCCCAAGGGCCGGATGACTGTCGTCACCGGTGTGTCCGGCAGCGGCAAGACCACCTTGATCCTTGAGAGCCTGATCCCGGCCCTGCAGGCCAGGGTGAGCGGCACTGCCCTGCCGGAGCATGTGAAGAGCGTGGAAGCAGAGGGCATTGCGCAGGTGAAGCTCATCGACGCGACGCCCATCGGCATCAATGTGCGCTCCACTGTGGCCACCTATGCGAATGTCCACGACGAGCTGCGCAAGCTCTTCGCCAAGACGCCGGATGCCAAAGACCACGGTTATAAGGCGGGTGACTTCTCCTATAACACCGGCAAGCTGCGGTGCCCCACCTGCGACGGCACCGGCGTCATCAGCCTGGATGTGCAGTTTTTGCCGGACGTGGAGGTGCCCTGCCCGGACTGCGGCGGCTCCCGCTACAGCCGGGAAGCGGCGACGGTGAAGCTGCCCACCGCGAACGGCGAACCGGCATCCATGGCCGACCTCATGGACATGGATGTGTCCACAGCACTGGATGCCTGCGCAGACCGCAAACTGGTGCGCCAGCGCCTGCAGGTGCTGAAAGAACTGGGCCTTGGCTACCTGACCCTCGGCGAAGAGACGCCCAGCCTTTCCGGCGGCGAAGCCCAGCGGCTCAAGCTGGCCAGCGAGATGGGCAAAGGTCAGGCGGACAGCGTGTTCGTCTTTGACGAACCCACCATCGGCCTGCACCCGCTGGATGTGCAGACGCTGCTGGGCGTGTTCCAGAAGCTGATCGAGAACGGGGCCACCGTGGTGGTCATTGAGCACGACCTGGATGTCATCCGCAACGCGGACTACCTCGTGGACATGGGCCCGGGCGGCGGTGACGCCGGCGGACGCATCGTGGCGGCTGGAACCCCGGAACAGGTGAAGCAGAACCCCGAGAGCATCACCGGGCGGTATATTTAACAAAGAAAACGTCCCATGCTGAGCACCAAAACGGTGGAGCATGGGACGTTTTTTGCGTGCCGTCAGAATATCCGCGCCAGCAATTCCGAGAACTGCTGGATGACTTGTTCTTTGCTCATGCGGTTGGGCTGGGTGATCCACCACTCGGCGCAGTAGATCATGGCACTGGTGTAGAGTGCGGCCAGCAGATCGGGGTCACTGTGGAAATCTACCCCGGCGGAGAGGGCATCTTTAAAGTGTAGTTTCAGGTCATGCTCGATCTGAACGCTCATCAGGCCGATCAGGCTGGCCCGGGCGCTGCTGGACAGGATCTTGCGCACAAAGACTTCGTTCTCATCCAGAAAATCCAGAAAGTAACTGAATACGTCTATATAGAACTGCTGTGGGTGTGCCGGGTCGTACTGTTCCATGGACGGCGCAAAGGTGAGCGACGGCAAGTATACCTGCCGCGGTGAGCGTGAGCTGGAGCCCTACATGGAATGCTTCTGGTATCTGGGCAACAAGCTCCCCTCTCTGTACACGCCGGGCCGCACCATCACCGAAGAGACCGTGGACGTGAACAAGGCTGACCGTGTGTATGCTCACAGCCGTATCCTGCACGAGCAGGGCAAGGTATGGGACGGTATCCACGATTTCCGCATGAGCGAGAAACTGTCCAAGAAGCTGATGGAGATGATGGCCATTCCCGAAGAGCAGATGAACGGCCTGACCATTGAGGAATACTTCGGCGATACCTTTGAAGAGTTCAAGGCACATCCTATCTGGCAGTGCTTCCACACCATGCTGGCCTTCAAGGATTACCACTCCATGATCGAGATGAAGCGCTACATGGTGCGTTTTGTGCAGTTCCAGCCCCGCATGGATACGCTGGACGGCATCCTGCACACCAAGTATAACGAATTCGATTCCTACATTGACCCCATTCTCCACTGGCTGCGGGACAAGGGCGTGCATTTTGTGAACGGCATCACCATCACCGACCTGGAAATGAATGAGGACTGCAGCGCAGTTACCCGCATTGTGGGCCAGCGTGACGGTGCAGAATTTGCAATGGATGTCCGTGAGAACGACATGGTCATCTCCACGCTGGCTTCCATGACCCAGAATTCCACCCATGGCGACAACACCCATGCTGTCACCACCAATCTGAGCACGGAGAAGGGGATGTTCTCGGTCTGGCAGAAGCTGGCTGCCCGTGACCCGAAGTTCGGCCACCCGGAAAAGTTCTGCTCCAACGTAGAAAAATCCAAGTGGATGAGCGCTTTCGTCTGCATCAAGGGTTACAAGCAGTTCTGTGCAAAGTTCCGCGAGAAATACGGCTACCCCAAGGACAGCGTGACCGGTGCCATCTCCATTATGGATTCGTCCTGGGACATTTCTTTTGTCCTGTACGACAAGTATTTTGCAAATCAGGCAGAGGACGAGGACTTCTTGTGGTTTGACGGCCTGTATGGTGAGCGTGTGGGCGACTACATCAAGAAGCCCATGGCCGAGTGCACCTGCGAAGAGGTGATGCAGGAATTTTTGTACCATCTGGGTATGCTGGACGAGTACGACGAGCTGATGAAGCACACCTATGTGTCCCTGACCATGATGCCTTACATCACCAGCCAGTTCATGCCCCGCAACAGCAAAGGTGACCGCCCGCATGTCATCCCCGAGGGCAGCAGAAACTATGCTTTTGTGGGCCAGTATGTGGAACTGGACGGCGACGTGGTGTTCACCGTGGAGACCAGCATCCGCACCGCTATGATGGCCGCCTACGGCCTGACCGGCATCGACCGTAAGGTGCTGCCGCTGTATCAGGGCCAGTACGATATCCGCTGGCTGGTCATGTGCCTGAAGAAGATGCTCATGACCGACGAGGTCAAGGTCAGCGACCTGCCGCCCATCAATCCGTTTGAGCTGAAAAAGGATATCCAGCAGCTGCTGAACTTCATTAATGATGTGCCGTCCATCAACTGGGATGATCCTCAGCTTTACTAAGCCATTCTCCTATACCGTTTCCATATAACACAGAGAAAGCCCACCGGGTCTCCCCGGCGGGCTTTCTCTGTACAACAGTAAAAATTACCGCTTGATATCGTAGTTCATGTTCATCAGGTTGCGGATGGAGCTCACATCGTCGGTGATGTTGGCATCGCCGTGAATGGTGTGCTTGATGGCGCTGCTTGCCACGGCGAAGTTGATCATGTCCATGGCCTTGTAATCGTGCAGCATGGCGTAGATCAGGCCGCTGGCGAAAGCATCGCCGCCGCCCACGCGGTCAAGGATGTTGAAGGTGAACAGCTTGCTCTCGAAAGTGTGGCCGTCGTACCACATAAAGGCTTTCAGGCTGTTCTCGCTGCCGCTGTGAGCGTAGCGCACATGACGGGCAATGCACTTCAGGTTGGGGTAACGCTCGATAAAGTGCTGGAAGATCTCATCCTGCTGCTCGTAGCTGGGCTGCAGGGGCACGCCGTCCTTCCAGTCGCCCTTGCTGTGGTCGTTTTCGTCCTTCCACAGGTGATAGGGCTCGATGCCCAGCAGAACGTCCACATAGGGCAGGCACTCGGTGCAGAAGTCGCGGGCCTCTTCCCAGATCCACAGGGTGGAGCGGAAGTTGCCGTCAAAGCTGACGGTCAGGCCCTTTTTCTTGGCCACCTTGAGCATATCGAGGATCAGGGTGCGGCAGTTGGGGGCCAAAGCCGGGGTGATGCCGCTCAGGTGCAGCCAGTCGTAGCCCTCCAGCAGGGCGTCCAGATCGACCTGAGAGAAATCGTACTCGGTGATGGCACTATGCTTGCGGTCATAGATGACCTTGGACGGGCGGATGCCGTAGCCGGTCTCCAGATAATAAGTGCCCAGACGGTTGGAGGGGGTCTCGTCCGGCTCGGTGAGGATCATGGGAGTGCAGTGCACATCGTTGGAGCGCAGCCAGCGGACGGCGCTCTTGCCCAGACTGTTGTTGGGCACCACGCTGAAGAAGGTGCTGTCCACGCCAAGGTTTGCCAGAGCCAGCGCAATGTTGGCTTCGCTGCCGCCGTAGCTGGCCTCGAAAGCAGATGCCATGCGGATCTTTTCGTAGTTCGGCGGGGTCAGGCGCAGCATGATCTCGCCGCAGGTGATGAATTTCTGGCCGTTGGCCTCGCTGCCAAGGATGGGATTGTAGTGTTCCATAACGCTCCTCCTGAATATTATAAGCTCACAGAGCTCTGTTAACACATCGTTGTATCCATTATAGCCCGGCCCAATTCGGATTGCAAGCACTTCCGGGGAAACGCGAGAGAAAATAATCGGCGATTTTTGGGAGATTTGACGAAAGACGTGATGGCATTGCCACCGCCTGCTTCGTCCTGCTGACGCTCGCCAGACCACCAGCGAAAGCAAGTCTTGCATTCCACATAAGGTTGCATCGTCGATTCCAATTTCAGCCCGCCCTTCAGACATGGCGTCGCGCATCCTGCCGGAGCAGTCGGTGCCGATGCTGGGTAAATGCTGCTTTCCGGGCAGGACGGCAGATAGTTTCCTAAGCAAATGATCCGCTGGGGTGGGACCCTGTTGCCCGCAGGGCAATAGGGCGGGCGATGGAAGGCCCGAAGCATTTGCGTGGAAAGCTATCTGCTGGCTTGCCCGTTACACCCCTGTCAGGTCAAAGCTGGGGGTATATTCTTCCTTTGCGCTGCTTTTCTGCTGCATGTATCCCTGCGACAACCCTTTGTCCATGGCATAGTTCACCACCCGGCGGTATTCATAGGTGGTGATGCGCCGCCCGATGCCGTGTTCCGAAGCCTTGTAGAAGGGCGTATACTGGCTCATGACGCTGGGGATGAAGCACCCCGGGTCGGCTTCGTTCCAGGCGGCCATCTGGTCGAGCACGGCGAAACTGTCGTCGATGTGGCCGGGCAGGGCCAGATGCCGCAGGATGACGCCCTTTTGCAGGATGCCGTCCGCGTCAAACACCGGGTGCCCGGCCTGTGCCATCATGGCTTCAATGGCGGGCTTTGCCTGCGCAAAATAATCCGGCGCGGAGGAAAGCTCCGCCGAGAGGACAGAGGAGACGTATTTCAGGTCCGCCAGCCAGATGTCGATGTGCCCGCGCCACGCTTCTACGCTCTCCACTGTTTCATAGCCGCCGGTGTTGCACACGATGGGCAGGCGCAGGCCCTTTTCCCGGGCGATATCCAGCGCGGCAATGATCCACGGACGCCACTGGCCCGGCGTGACCAGATTGATGTTGTGGGCCCCCTGCGCCTGCAGGCTGAGGAAGATGTCTGCCAGATGCTCTACGGTGATCTCCTTGCCAAGGCCCTCCGCGCTGATGGGGTAGTTCTGGCAGAAGCAGCACTTCAGCGTGCAGCCGGAGAAAAACACGGTGCCGCTGCCTTTTGTGCCGCTGATGCAGGGTTCTTCCCAGAAGTGCAGGGCGGCGCGGGCAGCTTTCAGGGGGCCGCCTGCTCCGCAGAAGCCCACCCGCCCGGCGGCACGGTCGGCCCCGCAGCGGCGGGGGCAGAGGGCGCAGGAAGAGGGAATGGAAACGAAATCACTTTTCGGCATAATGTCCAAAGTCCTTTATTGAAAGTTTGTCAGACCCAGTATACCACTTTTCCCCCGGGACGTGCTATACTATAAGATAAGGAAAAAATATTACATGAAAAGCAACATCTTTGCAGATGCGGCCAAAGCGACGGGCTGCAGGCAAAGCGAATGTTTGTGATGGAGGAAATCATGCGCACCGAAACCGACGAGATCCGCGACAATCTCAAGTATCTCACCCTGCTTTCAAGGGACTACCCCTCGCAGGCTGCGGCGGCCAGCGAGATCATCAGCACGCAGGCACTGCTCAAGCTGCCCAAAGGCACTGAGCATTTCATGAGCGACCTGCACGGCGAAAATGAAGCGTTTGTGCACATTCTGAACTCGGCTTCCGGCGTCATCCGGGAAAAGGTGGATCAGGTGCTGGGGGACACCGTGCCGGAGCATGGCCGCGCCGAGCTGGCGACCCTGATCTATTACCCCAACGAAAAGCTGCCCCAGCTCAAGGCCCGCTGCGGCAGTGAGGAGGCACTGGATCAATGGTACACCGAGACCTTGCTGCGCCTCATCGACATCTGCCGCCTGGTCTCTTCCAAGCACACCCGCGACCATGTGCGCAAGTGCCTGCCGTCCAGCTGCGGCTATATTCTGGACGAACTGCTGCACGCCCACTTTGAAGACCACGACAAAGACCTTTATTACGGCCAGATCGTGGGCAGCATCATTGAAAATGGCCGCGCCGACCGGTTCATCGTCCGGCTGTGCGAGCTCATCAAACATCTGGCCGTGGATAAGCTCCACATAGTGGGCGACCTGTTTGACCGCGGCCCCCGGCCGGATATTATCCTCGACCTGCTCATGCGCCACCATAACGTGGACATCCAGTGGGGCAACCACGATGTGGTGTGGATGGGGGCCGCTGCCGGCAGCCCCATCTGCATCTGCACGGTGCTCAAGACCACGCTGGCCTATCACAACCACGGAATGCTGGAGGACTGCTACGGCATCAATCTGCGCCATTTGCAGCGCATGGCTGAGCAGTTTTACGGCGATGACGACCTCTCCATCTGGATGCCCCACACCGATGCGGCCCGGGGCCCCTACACCCAGGGAATGCTGCACCGCTGCGCTGTGATGCACAAGGCCATCAGCATTATGATGTTCAAATTGGAGTGCCAGGTCATCGACCGCAACCCGGATTTTCAGATGCAGGGGCGGGATTATCTGCGCCGCATCGACTGGGAAAAGCACACCGTGAAGATCGGCGAGAAGGAATACCCCCTGCGGGACGCATCTTTCCCCACGGTGGACCCGGAAAACCCGGCGGCACTGAACGCAGACGAGCGTCTGGTGCTGACAAAGCTGGTGCAGTCCTTCCGCCAGAGCGAAAAGCTGCAGCAGCATGTGGAATTTCTCTACGCCAAGGGCAGCGTCTACCACATTGAAAACGGCAATCTGCTTTACCACGGCGCGGTGCCCATGACCAGCCGGGGCACCTTTGCCATGGAACGCTTTGAGGGCCACCGCTATTCCGGCCGTGCCCTCATGGACTACTGCGACGCCCGGGCGCGCAGGGGCTACTATGCGCCGGAAGGCAGCGCCGCCCGCCAGAGCGGACAGGACTTTTTGTGGTATCTGTGGTGCGGCAAGCTTTCGCCGCTGTTTGGCCGTAGCGCCATGACCACGTTCGAGCGGCTGTATGTGGAGGACACGTCCACCCACACTGAAGTCAAGGACCCCTATTATACATGGTATAACGATGAGGCCGTCTGCCGCCGCATTCTGGCAGAGTTCGGCCTGCCGGGCACGAGCCACATCGTGAACGGCCATGTGCCCGTGCGTGAAAAGAACGGCGAGAGCCCCATCAAGGGCGGGGGACGCCTTGTGGTCATCGACGGCGGTTTCTGCCGCGCCTATCACGAAAAGACCGGCATTGCGGGCTACACGCTGGTGTATTCCAGCCGCACCATGTCCCTGCGCACCCACCAGCCTTTTGAAAGTGCCGAAAAGGCCGTGAAAGAGAACCTGGACATCATCAGCCAGAAAAACATTCTGGAAACGGAAAATCACCGCATCCTCGTGGAGGACACCGATGAGGGCGAAGCACTGCGGGAGCGCGTGCATGACCTCAAGCAGCTGGTGACAGCCTATCAGCTGGGCTGGATCAACGAGACCCGCTGCGAGGATCATGTGTGGTAAAGTGCAACAGCACCGTATTTTTTGCGTCCATGTTTCTGTAAAAATTCTGAAAAAGAAATCAAAATTTTGGAATATCCGACGTGAAAATGGGCAAAACAGAAAATAATAAGGGATGGACAAACGGGGCTTTGCTTTTTTGTGAAAGTTGTGTATAATAAGATAGCTGTAAGTGTACGGCATTGTTTGCCGCGCACAGAACAGCAGTATGGAAATGCTTTCAGGAACCTTAACAGGCCTGAAGACCCAGGCCTTTGACAAGGAGATCATAAAATTGGAGAAATTTGTTATTACGGGCGGCAAGCCCCTGCACGGCGAAGTGACCATCTCGGGTGCAAAAAATGCGGCTGTGGGCATCCTGCCCGCCACCATTCTGGCAGCTGACGTCTGCGTGATCGAAAACCTGCCGGACATCAGCGACGTGGCCGTGAGCCTGAAGATCCTCAGCGTTCTGGGCGCACAGATCAAGATGCTCAACCGGAACACCTATGAGATCGACACCACCCACCTCACCGGCACCAATGTCCCGGATGACCTGTCCCGCCAGATGCGCGCCAGCTATTACTTCCTGGGCGCACTGCTGTCCCGCTTCGGCAAGGCTCAGGTGGCCATGCCCGGCGGCTGCAATCTGGGCCCCCGCCCCATCGACCAGCACCTCAAGGTGTTCAGTGCTCTGGGCGCGGAGGACAGCGTGGACTACGGTATGATCACCGTGCGCGCCAAGGAGCTGAATGGCGCACACATCTTCTTTGATAAGGTCAGCGTGGGTGCCACCATGAACGGCATGCTCTCCGCTGTCATGGCCAAGGGCCAGACCATTCTGGAAAACTGTGCCAAGGAGCCCCATGTGGTGGATCTGGCCAACTTCCTGAACATGTGCGGCGCGGACATCCGCGGTGCAGGCACCGATGTCATCAAGGTGCGCGGCGTGGAAAAGATGCACGGCTGCACCTACAGCATCATCCCCGACCAGATCGAGGCCGGCAGCTATATGGTGGCTGCTGCAGCCACCGGCGGCGATGTGCTGGTGAAGAACGTCACCCCGAAGCACCTGGAGCCCATCACCGCAAAGCTGCGCCGTGCGGGCGTTGAGGTGGAGGAATTTGACGATGCTGTGCGTGTGCGCCGCACCGGAGACATCCAGCCCCTGAAGATCAACACCATGCCGCACCCCGGCTTCCCCACCGACATGCAGCCCCTGATGGGTGTGCTGCTGAGCGTGGCCAAGGGCACCAGCACCATCACCGAGAGCGTGTGGGACAACCGCTTCCGCTATGTGGACGAGCTGCGCAAGATGGG
>CAVKKE010000072.1:0-14487 GCA_963656875.1 Barnesiella intestinihominis
TGACCGGCAGATCCACCACCTGCTTGATCTGGGTGATGTCGCGCACGGTGTTGGCACGGATGCCCACAGCGCCGCTCATGGCAGCAGCCTTGGCCATCAGGGGCATCACGCCGCCTTCTTTCGTGTACAGCGGCTCAGTCTCCAGCGCCTGGCAGGAGACGATCAGACCGCCCTTGATCTGGTTAAACAGTTTTTCTTTGTCCATCATAAACGCTTCCTTTTTTCTTACTCAAAGCGACGCAACTTGCTGCCATCCAGCTTGCACAGCGGCTGGCCGGTGGTGTGGGCCATCGTGCAGGCACTGCCCGCCGCATCACCCATGTCAATGACTGTGGGCAGGATGCGGACACTGGCCTGCATCAGGAAGGTGGTGGAAATGCAGCGGCCTGCCACGATCAGGTTCTCCGCCTCATCGGTGACCATGCTGCGGTACGGGATCTCGTAATAGTCACCGTGCTTGTAGGTGTTCTGGTGGAACAGGCCCTTCTTATTGGAATGTACATCAATGTACCAGTCGCCCTTGACCAGACCATCCGGGAAGCGCGCCTGGTTGGTGTAGTCCTCTTCGGTGAGCAGGTAGTTGCCCTTGAGCCGCCAGCTCTCGCGCACACCCAGCATATCGGCCACCTGCAGCAGATAGCTGTGCTCAAAGCCGGGCATCTTTGCCTGCAAGAAGCGCACCAGACGGCTGATCTTTTCGTGGCCCTCGGCAATGGCGGCAGAGCGGCCCAGCGCATTGGTATTCCGCTTCAGGCTGGGGATGTGCGGGCAGTTGAAGGCCATGCAGCCGGGCTTTCCGGGCAGGCTGAAGCACTGATAATAGCGCAGGTCTTCCTCGGTGAGCAATCCCTCGGACACGCCCTCGCGGAAAATGGGCTCCAGCTTGAAATTGCGGCCCGCCACCATGGCCGACTCAAAGAAATAGCCGGTCTTGAGGGGAGAGAACTCATCGTGCAGGGACAGCACATACTCGCGGTACTTTTCCACATCAATGCCGCCCATGATGAAGCGCAGGCTGCTGACCTGATTGTCGCCGTTCTCATCGCCTGCACCGGTGGGCACGCCTGCCATACGGGTGAGCACGGCGTCACCAGTGGCATCCACAAAGTTTTCTGCCGCAATGGCCTGCAGGCCGTTCACAGTCATGACCACGATGTACCGGATGCGCTTATCTTCGCGCACAGCGTCCACCAGTGTGGCATCATACAGCAGTTTGCCGCCGTTGCCCACATACAGTTCCTCAAATGCTTCGCTGAGCTGATCCGGTGCGAACCAGATCATGGTGGTGATACCATCGCGGGTGATGATGCCATGCTTGTTCAGAGTCTCTTCCACCCGGTGCAACACGTCCAAATGCTCCACATAGGTGGGCATCATAGGGCACACCAGTGCACGAGTGGCCGTGCCGCCCAGAAATGCGCCTTTTTCCACCAGCAGGACGTTCTGCCCATCGATGGCGCTGCGGATGCCGGCAGCGGCACCGGCAGCACCGCCGCCCACCACAACGGTATCGTAGCGGCCCAGAAGGGGCAGCTGCTTCCCCAGATATTCAATGCTTTCCATGTTGTGCCTCCAACAAATGATGATAGGTGTGGGCAAAGCCGTGCGCACCGATTTCGGAAAGTGCACGGATGCCGGTCTTACCCAGATGGAGCGGGCCGATGCTGACCATGGGCACCTGATAGTCCCGGCTGGTCAGGCCCAACTTGTTCCACTCCAGGAAATGATAATATTCGTGGCTGAGGATGAGATTTTCCGCTTCCAGACGGGTCATTTTGTTCTGCTGTGCCCACAGGTCTACCGATTTGAGGTAGAGGGTGACACAGTTTTTCCCGGCCACATAATCGCTGAAATAGCGCTGGTTGCCGGAAACAAAATCGATGTCGCGCTCCACCACGTTCAGCCCGTTTGCCTTGCAGATGGCGAAAAAGTCTGCACTGCCGCCGCTCTGCGCAAAGACATTCCTTGCCGCGGCGCAGCCTTTCTCCCATGCGGCATCCACGATGCGGGCACGGTCGTCCTCCGGGATGCGGGAATAGCACGGATCGTAGGAAAGCTCCTTTTCGGCCAGATCACGGCCGGGAAAAGGCAGTGCATAAGACGACATGGCAGGCTCCTTTGTTCAGATTCAGGAATCGATGCGGAGAGTAGCAGCCACAATGACCGGGGTCTTGGCATCGTAGCCGTTCAGTTCCACATTGGCAAGACTGTAGATCTGCTCCTCGCTCGACATACCGGACAGATCGATGATGCGCTTGCCCAGCACGATATACACGTTGGGGTAGTTGGTGCCGCCGTCGTTGTAAACGGTCAGTTCTTCCAGCATATAGGCAACAGCATCGCGCCAGCTGCTGATATCGGCCTGACGCACGGTGGCGTTGGCCTTCTGCAGACGGATGACGCCTTCTTCGTCGATCAGGCGCAGCGGATGGATGGTCTTTTTCATCAGGCCGAACAGCTTTTTCTCCACCTTATCGCCCACAACAGCGTACATGTTCTCGCTCTTGGCGGCCACATGCAGGGTCTTGTGGTCCATGCTCAGGTTTTCGGCCACCTGTTCCAGCAGCTTGTCCTCACTCAGTTTTTCCGCGTTGCGGTTCTTGCTGCGCAGTTCGGTAGCACCCACGGCGATGGCACGGATCACGTTGCGCTGGGTATCCACTTCCACGGTCACTTCCACAGAACCGGGGGCCGCACCGTTCTGGATAGCCTTCTGCTCTGCTTCGCGGCGCACACTGATGATATCACTGTCGGTGGGGTTGGAAACACTGCGCTCCACCATATCACGCACCATAGCCAGTGCCACGCCGATGGTGGAAATGACCGGGCCGTTCTTGGCGATGCGGCTCTTGTGGTTCATGGTTTCGGCCAGGTGCGGCACCACGCTTGCGGCACCACCGCCGCCGCCCACGAACACAGTGTGCTGGGGATCCATGTGGTAGTCCTTCATCAGCTGGGCAGCCACCTTGCTGTTCTTGTCTGCAGCAAAGCCCAGCACCTTCTTGGCAGCTTCTTCCACAGTACAGCCCATGTTGTCGGCCAGCGGCTTCCATGCCTTGCGAGCAGCTTCCACATTGCCGTAAGCATAATCGCCGGGCTTGACATAGCCCGCAATGTTGGCTGCACCGGACATGGTCAGGCAGACCTTGACGCCGTTGTCACACTCGATGCTGGCATACTCGGGGTCGCCGGGCATGGGGCTCACGGGCACC
The DNA here is from genome assembly GCA_963656875.1 of Barnesiella intestinihominis. Classification (GTDB taxonomy): domain Bacteria; phylum Bacillota; class Clostridia; order Oscillospirales; family Ruminococcaceae; genus Faecalibacterium. Next base: position 3,213 of record CAVKKE010000072.1, read on the forward strand.
AGGCGGGGGTTCTGGATCTTGTCGGCATCAGTGAACACCTCATAATCCAAACCTGCGATGTGGGCGCTGCGGGGGCCGGTATCGCAGGCCTTGCCGTCCTTCACTTCCACCATGCTGCCGCCGCCAATGCCGACGGTGCGCACGTCCAGACTGTTCAGGTAGGTCTTGTGGCCGCCGACCTCGGCGTACTTGATCATGACCTTACCGTCCTTGACGCAGGAGATATCAGTAGAAGTGCCGCCCACTTCAAAGAACAGGCCGTCGGTCAGCTTTTCGTACATCAGGGCGCCAGCAACGCCTGCGGCGGGGCCGGAGAGGATGGTCAGGATGGGGCGGTTGCGCACTTCGTCCACAGTCATCACGCCGCCGTCGCAGCGCATGACCATCAGCGGACTCTTGATGTCCGCGTTCTTGATGCTCTGGTCGGTCATGGTGGCGGCATCCAGCATTTTGGGCATGATGCTGGCATTGATGACGGCGGTACGGGTGCGGATCTTCAGGCCGTACAGCTTGGAAATTTCATTGGTAGCTGTGGCGGGCAGACCCATTTCACCGCAGATCTCCACAACACGGTTCTCATTCTTCGGGTCATCCACGCTGAATGCCTCGGCTGCAACAAAGGTCTGTGCGCCCTGCTCCTGCAGCTTCTTGATTGCGGTACGGATGTTGCCGTCCAGATCCGGTGCAGTGGTGTCCACATACTCGTTGTAGCTGTGCAGGTACTTGCCAGCAGCAAGCTCGATGTCACCCATGGTGGTGTCGCCCTTGCTCTTTGCACCCTGCAGGCCGCTGCCCAGCGTGACAATGCCAACGGTGGCCACATCGCCCTCCAGCAGGGCGTTGGTAGCCTGGGTGGTGCCGTGAGCGATGAAGATAACATCCTCCGGCTTGATGTTGCACTGTTCCATGACCTTGTGCAGCACCTGTACGATGCCGGCAGCAACGCCTTCGGCGGCAGTGTGGGTGGTGGGGACCTTTACGCTTCCCACCACTTCAAAGGTCTCATTATCAATGGCAACGGCGTCGGTGAAGGTGCCACCGACATCAATTCCGATACGGACTTTCATGGATCGAAACCCTCCTGTTTTCCTAGTTCTTTCTTCGTATTCTTTCAAATTCAGGCAAATACGGGCATAAGAATGGGCGGTCCCAGCATCTCGCGAAGATGGAACTGCAAACGCGCGGGATACTCGGACCGCCCATGCAGCGGGCTGCATACAGCACAGCCCACTGCAAGACGGTTTGTGGGGGAGAAAATGACTTAGAAGTACAGCACCGCGCCCAGGATAACACCGATGATGGACACTGCCCACAGGTACGGCAGCATCTTCTTAGTGCAGGTGTTCACGTCAACTTCGCAGAAGTTTGCGGTCCAGACGTTCTGGGTGTTGGTGGGGTCGCCGCCGCACTGGATGCGTTCAGCAGCCAGGAAGGCAGCCATGACAGCCAGCGGGTTCAGAGTTCCCAGACCAATGATTAGGGCAGCGATGCCGGAGCCGAGGCCGAACATGTTCATGGGGCCGCGGTACAGGGCCAGAGGTGCCAAGACGGCAAAAAAGATGATGTAAGGCACGCGGCTGGTGGGAACGATGGCCAGCAGCAGCGGGTTCAGCACTTCCTTGACGCTTGCGTTGGTAACAGCCAGGAACAGGATGCCGATGCCGACCATCAGGATGATGGCAGGGCCTGCATCGGTGATGCCGTCATAGCAGGTCTTGGTCATCTGATTCATAGCCTTGCTGAAGTTCTGAGAGGTGAAGATCAGGCACCAGATGATGCCGACGGTGAAGGCAGGAGTGACGGGCACCTTGAAGAAGGCGACCAGCACGATGGGAATCAGTGGAGTGACCATTGCCAGGCCGCCGCGCACACCGGTGAGCTGCTTGGAGGACTTGGTGTTGTCCACGGGAGCGGAGAACGCAAACTTGATGCCATTGCGCTTGAACTCCACGATGACCATGATGAGGGTTGCAATTGCGGTGGCGACCATCAGGTAGATCTCAAAGCCCTGGATGTCAGCGATATCCAGGGAGAAGATGCTTGCAAAGCTCTTCCAGTTTGCAATGTTGCAGGCAAGGCCCGTGGTGAATGCCATCAGGAAGATGCAGGCTGCGCTTGCAGCGGGCACGCCGACGGAAATGAGGATGGGCAGCACGATGGAACCCACCATGATGATGGAACCCAGGCCGCTCAGGGTGGTGAACAGGACAGCGGTAGCCACCACCATGATCAGAGTGACCACCAGCGGGCGGTCGCCGCCCAGCTCAGCGCTCTTCTTGATAATGTTCTCGGTGACGCCGGTCTTGTTCATCAGCTGGCCCAGCCATGCACCAAAAATGGTTGCCATGATGGCGCTGCCCATGCGGACGGTGCCGGCTTCAAACACGGTGGTCAGCCAGCCGATCTCAACACCGTCAGCGTTCTTGCCGAACATCGGCACGCCAGCGATGATGCAGATGACGACCGCCATCAGCGGAAGTGCCAGCAGAGTGGGGATCTTCTTGGTCATCATCAGCGCAGCGACGACCACGAATGCCACAACGATCAGAATGCCTTGTAACATAGTTCTGCTCCTTTTTTTGCGGAGGCAAAGCCCCCTTTTATGCTCACCGTAAACCACGGCAAGGTTCAATTTTTCAGGCGTCCGCGCTGCAAAGCAGATTCTGACGCAAGTCCGTCGCCATAAAGGCAGGCGTATGGGTGGAGTCCGGATTCAGGACCACCGGGCGCACCTCCGGGTCTTTCAGCTTCTGCACCACCCCGCGCATGAACGCCTGGCTTGCAGCCGCCGGACCGGAGAGATAAAGCTTTTCGATCACAAACAGCGAACAGAGCATCCGTGCCACATTGCTCAGCCGCACCGTGAGGCAGCTCACTGGGCTCTGCGCACTCTGCAGTGCCGCGGCCTGCCGGATGGGAGACGACGTTTCAAAATTCTGCGCCAGCTCCAGCAGGGAGCCGCCGCCGGGCATCAGCAGAGCTGTGATGTCCGCCTGCCCGTTTTCACGCAGGGACACCGGCTGGTCCTGCTGCACCACCCGCACCACTGCCCGGTCGCCCAGGTCGATGTGCGCGTAGTTGGAGCTCACCGATCTGCCGGCTTCGGCCAGCGCGTGGCTCACAGTATAGACCCGGCTGTACTCCTCCACGATCGGCACCTTGAACTGGGTAAACAGCGCCTCCCTCAGAGAAATGGTCGCTGCGGTGTAGCCGGTAGAGTACATCACGCGGAACTCGCTGATCTCCGTATCATCCTGGAACAGCAGGCCGATGCTCTTCATCTTGCCTGCATGGAGATCGTCCATGGAAAAGCCCTGAAAGATTGCCTCGGAGATCGAAGTCAGCAGTTCGTTGCCGTCGCCGCCATGATCGGGCAGCGCGGTGCGGAACACACACTGCAAAGCCATATCATAGATGTACAAAACCGCATGACTGCGCCCGATATCTACTACAACAACTCTGCCGTAGTCCGGGCAGATGGTCAGCCCGGAGCGGCTGCGTCCTGCAGTCGCGGCACGCTGGCCGCTCTCCTGCACGATACCTTCCGCAAGCAGTTCCCCCACCAGCGCCGTGATGGTGCCGGGCGAAAGTCCTGTCTGTTTTGCCAGTTCGATTCGGGAGAGGCCCCCCTCCGTGAGTAATGTTCTCAGGATCAGGCGGCGGTTCTTCTCCTTTACAGTCCGCAAGCTTGATTTTCCCATGATTCCGTTTCCTTTCAGACCCCATTGTCTTCACTTATTTCGGGTTGTGAAATAAGCATTGTCTACAGAATAGCACGCCCTCTTGGATACGTCAAGACTTTTTTCGGATTCCGAAATAAATCAAAAATGTGCACATTTCCTCATCCGGATTTTTGTGCGTTTTTCTGGGCAGCAAGCAAAGCCCCTCGGCTTCCAATGCGGGAAACCGAGGGGCTTTGTCAGATTTTGGGAGTGTTTGCTCAAGCAAATGTCAGCACAACTTTGCCTGCACCGCTGTTACGGTCTGCAAGGGTGTCAAAGGCTTTCTGGAAGTCTTCAGCCTTGAACACATGGGTCGTGACCTCATCGACCTGCTTCAGATGATCCGGCAGGACTTTGACCACTTCAGGGAACTTCTGATACTGATGACGGGTGCCCAGGATCGTGAGTTCCTTGGCGTTGATTTCCTTGAAGTTTACGGGGATGGGCTCCTTGCCGAAGGTCATGGCGACCAGACGGCCAGCGGGCGACAGCTGGCTGGTCGCATGGGCCAGAAGGGCCGGAACGCCTGCCGCCTCAAAGATCACATTGACGCCCTCATCATCGGTCAGTTTGTTGATGAAAGCATCCAGATCTTCCTTCATGGGGTTGATGCTGTAATCCGCGCCGAAGTCCTTTGCCATGGCAAGGCGGCTCTCGTTCGGCTCGGACACGATCACGGTCGCGCCGCGCGATTTTGCAATGCAGGCAACGATCAGGCCGATGGGGCCGCCGCCGTGCACCAGCACCACATCGCCGGGGCGCACATCACCGCGCCAGTTTGCCTGCAGGCCGATCGTGAAGGGTTCGCACAGAGCAGCCTGCTGATAGGTCATCTTCGAAGCATCGTATTCATACACCTGACTGCGCGGCATGACCACATATTCCTGGAAAATGCCGTCCACGATGCAGCCCAGAACTTTCAGTTCACGGCAGACATTGTGGTGGCCGCAGCGGCAGGCGTAACATTTGCCGCAGTAGGTAATCGGCTCAAATACCACGCTTGCGCCGGGTTTCAGGTCGGTGACACCCTCGCCGACAGCCACCACCTCACCGGCACCCTCGTGGCCGAGCACCACAGGATACTTGGCATAGGGGTTGGTGCCGTGGTAAACATGCACATCCGAGCCGCAAATGCCTGCGGCGTGCACCTTGACGAGCACCTGATTCGGCTCTTTGACCTCCGGCATGGGGCGCTCCACCAGCTGCATATCGCCAGGGCCGTTTACAACGATTGCTTTCATAATTATGTTCTCCTTTCCAAAGCTTCAGATACCCGGGCAGGACAGGAAGCCGCCATCCACAGCGATGACCTGGCCTGTGATGTAACCAGACATTTCCGGATCGGCAAAGAACCGCAGTGCTCCCACCAGCTCCTTCGGGTCGCCCAGGCGGCCCATGGGGGTGCGGTGGATCACATTCCAATAGCGCTGTGTGTAGGAACCGTCCGGGTTCACATACATGTCATGGTTCAGCGGTGTGAGGAAGTAGCCGGGTGCCACTGCATTCACGCGCACCTTGCCCGCCGTGTTGGACAGGTAATTGGACAGCCACTTGGTGAACATATCCACCGCCGCTTTGCTGCTTGCATAGGCGGGCACCATGCTCAGCGCATCGTAGGCTGCCATAGAGGTGATGTTGATGATGGAACAGCCGTCACGGCCCACCATGCCCACCGCAAACACCTGGCAGGCCATAACGGTGCCCAGCCAGTTCACGTCCATGACGCGCAGCAGCTTTTCGCTGTCGATGTTGAACAGCGTGCGGGACGAAGCCAGCACCCGGGCCTTTTCCGCCGCCATATCCTCTGCCTGCGGATCGACTCTGACGACTTCCGTCGCCTTTTCATCGCCCGCCGCATAGGCTTCCGAGGTGGTTTTTGCCAGCGGATCCTGAATGCCGGCGCAGTTGATCAGCACTTCATAGCTGCCGAAGCGCTGCACAACAGCGTCACGGGCCTTTTCCAATGATGTTTTGTCCGTCACATCCACCTGGAATGCGGCAGCGTCGCCGCCGGCCTGTTCGATCTCACAGGCCACCTTCTGGCCTGCCTGAATGTTAAAATCAAGAATCGCCACACGGTATCCGGTCTTTGCGAACTCTTTGGCGAAAATGCTGCCAAGGCCGCCGCCGGCACCGGTGATCACTACAGTACGGCTCATTGTAAGCTCCTCCAATCAAGCATAAAGCGATCAGGCAAACAAGCTGGGGATCCACAGGGTGATCGGCTCACAGAAGGAGACCAGCATCAGCACGATCAGGCTGGTGATCAGGAACGGTATATTAGCTTTGAATGCCTTCCAGCTGGAAACGCCTCCGATCTGGGCACCGGTGCAGATGCACATGCCAACGGGCGGGGTAGTCAGGCCGATCATCAAGTTCAGGATTGCCATCAGTGCAAAGTGGACCGGGTTCATGCCCACGGCAGTTGCCACCGGCAGCAGCACGGGGAAGGTGATCAGGATCGCAGCCAGGCTCTCCATGAACATGCCCACAAAGATCAGCACGAGGTTGATGAGCAGGATAACAAGGACGCGGTTCGTGGTCACGCTCAGGATCGCATTGGCGACCTTCTGCGGGATGCGCTCGTTGGTCAGGATGAATGCAAACACGTTCGCCAGACCGATCAGGATGATGATCGAAGAGCAGGAGCGCATGTTGGTGTAAACGATGCGGGGCACATCCGAGAGCTTGATCTCTTTATAAACGAACACGCCCACGATCAGGGAGTAAACACAGGTCACGATGGAAGCTTCGGTCGGGGTGAAGATGCCGGAGAGGATGCCGCCCAGCAGGATGACAGGCATCAGCAGAGCCCAGATGGCGTCCTTGGTAACTTCCCAGCGCTTTTTCCAGCTGGAACGCTCGTGCTTGGGGTAGTGGCGCTTGACCGAGATGATATAGGTGGGCACGCACAGCGCCAAACCCAGCAGAATGCCGGGAATGATGCCGGCCTGGAACATCTTGCCCACCGAAATGCTCACGCAGGAACCTGCAATGACCATGGGCACACTGGGCGGAATGATGGGGCCGACCACAGAGGAAGCAGCCGTGACTGCAACCGAGAAATCATCGTCGTAGCCGTCCTCCACCATGGCGGGGATCAGCATACTGCCCAGAGAGCACACGTCTGCAATGGCTGTGCCGGAAATGCCGGCAAAGACCATGGATGCCACGATATTCACCAGCGCAAGGCTGCCCGTGAACTGGCCCAGAAAGGCATTGCAGAAGTTCAGGATACGGCGGGTGATACCGCCGCCGTTCATCAGGGCACCCGCCAGCATAAAACCGGGGATGCACAGCAGGGTGAACGAGTCCATGCCTGCATAAAACTTTTGTGCCAGAACCGCCACATTCATGTTGGAGGTCAGCAGGTAGAACAGTGAAGAAGCACCCAGAGAGAACGCAATGGGAACATTCAACAGCAGCAGGACGAGGAACAGAATAAACATTCCGCCAATCATTGTGCGTCATCCCCCTTTCGAATCTGTTTCACTTCGTTGACCGCATCCAGCACCGCATAGATGGCAGTCAGGATAAAAATAATCAGCGGCACCACATAGAAGATGCCCAGATTGATCTGCAGCGAGGTGGAAAGCGACCTTGTGCCGACGCGGAAGTACATCCGCGCCTGCGGAATGCCAAAAGCGCACACGATCAGGATCACAGCGTCCGAGATGATCTCCAGGATATGGCGGCTGGTGCCATGCATTTTGGCCGCCAGCACATCAATGGATGCATATTCATGATATTTGACCGCCATGGGACAGGATATCATGATCGTGTACTGGAAAAACAGGCGTGTCATCTCATCTGTCCAAGGGGCAGTGACGCCCGGGATATAGCGGGCAAGGATCTGCACCAGCACGCAGACTGTGACACACCCAAAACCGATAGCCGCCAGATAATGAAACAATTTATCCAGCACGTCCAAAACCTTTTTCATTTTGGATATTCCTCCATAATCACTGTGGGGTGTGTATTTTTCAAAATCCGGCTGCGCCGCCCGGAAAAGCGGTGCAGCCACAGGACTTTTTTGAGATGTGCTCTAACCGGGAGACGCTCAGTTATTGGACGCCGACAGATCACAGATTGCCTGATAGGTCGTCCACAGGTCACCCGGCTGGCCTTTCAGGAATTCCTCGATGGCAGGCATCATGGCAGCCTTCATGTCGTCGCGGTCAACATCCTCGTTCACCTTCATCCCGGCGTCCATCAGCTTGTTGAGGTAATCGTCCTTGTGGGCAAAGTAATACTCGTTGACCCAGTCCTGCAGCTCGTTGGATGTCTCGGTGATGATGTTCTGCTGGTCTTCGGACAGGCCGTTCCAGATATCCGTGCTGATGAGGTTGAAGATGGTGGAATACACATGGTTGGTCTGGTTCACATACTTCTGCACTTCGTAGAAGCTGTTGTCGTAGATCATATCATAGGGGTTTTCCTGCATCTCAACGACGCCCTGGCTCAGTGCGTTAAAGGTCTCGCTCAGTGCAATAGAGGAAGTGATGGCGCCTGCGGCGGTCCACATACTGTTGTGCAGAACGTTGCCGCTCATGCGCATCTTGCGGCCCTGCAGGTCGGAAGCCTTGTTGACGGGCACATTAGAGGTCAGCTCACGGGGGCCGCGCAGCTGGTACCACAGCACCTTGAAGCCTGCATCCTCGAAGTCCTGCATAATGCCTTTGCCGATGTCGCTCTCGCACACGGCCTGAACGTCTTCCTCCGAGTTGTAAGCCCAGGGAGCCTCCAGCAGAGTGGCGCTGGGTGCGTAGCCATTGAAGGAGCCGCCGGACATGGTCATGGAAGTGGTGCCGACCAGCATACCGGCCAGAGAGTCGGCCTCAGAACCGGAGGTGCTGGAGGGATAGATCTCGACGACCATGGAACCACCGGATTTTTCCTCAATGCGGTTCTTGAACTCGGTGGCTGCAAGGCCCCAGGGATGCTCCAGCGAAACAGTCAGGTCGTACTTCAGCACAACGGACGCATTGCCAGCGCTTGCTGCAAGAGCAGCAGTGGAAGCGGCGGCAGAGGTGGAAGCGGCAGTGGAATTACCGGAGCCGCCGCATGCGGTCAGGGCTGCGGTGGCGGCTGCTGCGCCGACAACGGTCAGAAAGCTGCGTCGAGAGATCTTTTTCATTGCGAATTTCCTCCTTGAAATCGTGTGTGTTCTCGTTCTTCTTATCTTAAGCGCCTTTCCACAGCGCCAAATTCCGGTTTGATCAGAAGGTGCGGATGCGGTCAATGCAGGTCGCGTAGTCATCCTGCTGGAAGAACAGCTCCTGCTTGCCAAGGACGAAGCCTTCCACATTGCAGTTGTGGTACAGGTCGGCGATCACCTCGCGGGTCGCGCCGCCGTCCAGCATCAGATGGTAATTCAGGCCGTTCTCCTTGCGGTAATCGTCCAGCTCGATGAACTTCTGGCGCGTGTAGGGCATGAATGCGCGGCCTGCAAAACCCGGATTCACCGCCATAATCATAACGTAATCGGTGATGGGCAGCATATCCTTCACTGTCTCAAGGCTGGTGCAGGGGTTCAGGATCAGGCCCGTCTTTTTGCCTTCCAGCTGGATCAATTCCAGCGTGGCGGAGGGGATCAGCTCGGATTCCGGGTGGATGTAGATGATGTCGGCACCGGCCTCGGCGATCTTCTTGATGTAGCGGTGGGGGTTCATGACCATCATGTGGCAGTCGATCAGCTTGTGATGGCCTGCGTCCGTAATGCGTCGGATCATTTCCAGCTCACGCACCGACATGCCGAAGTTCGGGACGAAAGTGCCATCCATGATGTCCACATGATAGATGTCCATGTCCGTTGCATCCAGCTTCTCGATCTCTTCCCGCATGTTGTCAGTGGGAAGGTTCAGGATCGACGGACACAGGATCTTCTTCTGCAAGGTATCCATTTTGTTTAATCCTCCGTGTTTTATACTGATTTACCCGTTCAATCTTTGCATGTTCTGCAAATTGTATACCAGTTTTTCCGTGTCATCATGATAGCACAGTCTTATGCATATTTTTAGATTTTTCAGTATACTAGTTTTAAGCTCTTTTATTTCTTTTCAGTACCTGTATTTATTGTTTGTGAAAGGACCTCTTTATGCCAACGTCTCTCCCTGCCGACATGCTCACCGCCACCGATCAGATCTATCTGAACCTGTGGAACCAGATCTGCAGCCTGGAACTTCTTCCCGGCGAAAAGCTCAGCGAAGTTCGCCTTGCTGCCGAATTTGACTGCAGCCGTGTTCCCGTGCGTGAAGCACTGCACCATCTGGCAGAAGAGGGTGCAGTGGATGTGTTCCCCAAACGTGGAAGCTTCGTCAGCCTGATCGACCGCCAGCAGGTGAAGCAGACCCGTTACCTGCGCGAGGTTCTGGAAACGCATGTCTGCCTGGAAGCTTTCGATTCCGGTGCGCTCACCACTGTGTATCCCTATCTATGTTCCATTGTGGAGCAGCAGAAAACTGCCCGCTCGCTGGACGACATCGCCACCGTATTCCGCCTGGACGAAGATTTCCACCACATTTTCTACTCGCTGGCACACAGAGAGTTCGTGCTGGAGCACACCGGCCCGCAGAACGTGCATTACCGCCGGGCACGCCTGCTTTCCATCCACCATGAAGTAAAGAACACGATCATTGAGCAGCACACGGATATTCTGGATGCGATCCGCGCCAATGACCGCGAGGGCCTGCGAAATGCGATCTCCACCCATCTGAACAATGTGAACGTAGTCATTCAGACCACTAATATGGGCGACCACGCCCTTTACTTCAATCCCCCCTATGAGGTATCCAAATGACACAAGACACTGTTATCCTTGTCGTGCTGGCCGTTCTCGTGGTTTTTTCTCTGCCGATTTTGTACCGCAAAAAGCGAAACGGCGAGCTGACCCTGTGGGGAAAAGACCGTGATCTTCTGGGCCGAAAGCCCGCTGAGAAAACTGAGCCCGCAGCTGAGACTCCTTCTGCCCGCAACGGCTCGCAGAAAGACATTTTGCAGTTTATTTCTGCGCTGATGAAGCTGGTGCGCAAAAATCACTGGTACATCGTCATGCCCGGCCAGCTTTCAGACGGCAGGAATAAGACCGATCTTTCCCTCGTGCTGATCACGCAGCAGCGTGTCATCGGCCTGAAATGCTACGGCTACGGCGGCATCCTTACCGGCAACGGAAAAACCTCAGACTGGGCCCAGAAGCTGGGAGATACAAGCAGGCAGGTGCACTCCCCCGTGCCAGAACAGGCAAAGCAGCAGGCCGCCCTTGCGGCCCTTCTGCCTCAGCTGAATGCCTCTCAGGTAGAAGTTTTTTCTGTTTTCACCACACCGGGCGTGCAGCTGCTCAATTGCAGCGGTCTGGGCTGCTATGCCTCTGCTTCCTTCCTGGAAAAACTGCAGACATCCTCTGACTGTTCTGGTTCTCTCCATCCAAAAGAACTCGGCACCGCACTGGAAGCGCTGAAGTGCAGCATCTCTGTAAGCAGCAAATAACCATTATTTTTGCAATCATAACCCCGTGTGAGAACACGGGGTTTGCAGAACGGCCCTGTAAGGGCCAT
>CAVKKE010000073.1:0-14384 GCA_963656875.1 Barnesiella intestinihominis
TCATCTATATCGGCAAGGCCAAGCGCCTGCGCATCCGGGTGAGCCAGTATTTCCGCGAAGGTGTGCCCCATGACAACAAGGTCAGCCAGATGATCGCTCATGCCTATGCCTTTGACGTCATCGTCTGTCAGAGCGAGTTCGAGGCGCTGGTGCTGGAAGCCAGCCAGATCAAGGCCCACACCCCGAAGTACAACATCCTGCTCAAGGACGACAAGGGCTACAGCTATATCAAGGTGACGAAAGAGCAGTGGCCGCGGCTGTCCTTCGTGCTGCAGAAGGAGGACGACGATGCCGAGTATATCGGCCCCTATACCTCCAGTTTTGCGGCCCGGCAGATGGCGGAAACGGCTATGGATGCCTTTTTGCTGCCCCGGTGCAATAAGCGCTTCCCGCAGGAGATCGGCCGGGGACGCCCCTGCCTGAATGCCCACATTGGCAAGTGCATGGCCGTGTGCAGCGGCAAAATCAGCTGTGAAAACTACAATCAGGCCGTGAAAAGCGCTGTGCACTTGATCCGCTACGGCAAAAAGGACATCCTCAAGACCCTGAACGAACGGATGCTGGAAGCGTCTGACCGGCTGGAATTTGAGACAGCGGCCCTCATCCGTGACCAGATCGCAGCCATCACCAAGGTGAGCGCCGGACAGAAAGTCATTGTGGACCCGGACGTGGAAATGGACGTGGTGGCGCTGGCGGGCACGCCCAACAGCGTGTGCGCGGCGGTGCTGCGGTTCCGGGATGGGCGGCTGACCGACAAGCGGGAGTTTCTGTTCCACGACACATCGGATATCGCCGCAGTGCGGGAAGAATTCCTGCCCCGGTATTATCTGGACGATGAGCAGATCCCGAAGATCATTGCGGTGGACGAACTGCCGCCGGACTCGGATGCGCTGCAGCAGGCCCTGAACGAAAAACGGGGCAGCGAGGTGCAGTTGTATGTGCCCCAGCGGGGCGACAAGGCTCACCTCGTGGAAATGGCCCACACTAACGCGGTGGAGCGGCTGGCCCGGGAGAGCGGCCGCTATGCCCGGGAGGAAAAGCTGCTGGATGAGCTGGCCCAGGTGCTGGGGCTGTCCAAGCCGCCGAGAGCCATCGAGAGCTACGATATCTCCAACTGGGGCGACGGCTCCAGCGTCTGCGGCATGGTCACCTTCAAGGACGGCAAGCCCTACAAAGCGGGCTACCGGAAGTTCAAAATGAAGACCGTTGCGGGCACCGACGACTATGCTTCGCTGGCGGAGACAGTCTCCCGGCGGGCGGCAGAGTACGAGAAATTTGCAGAGCTGGCAAAGAACGGAGAGCCCAGCAGCAACTGGTTCGGCCAGAAGCCCGACCTGCTGCTGATGGATGGTGGCAGGGGACAGGTGAGCGCCGCAAAAGAAGCGCTGGCCGGGACAGCCCTTGCGGACGTGCCGCTCTACGGCATGGTGAAGGACGACCACCACCGCACCCGCGCCATCGTGGACAGCGACGGGCGTGAGATCGCAATCAACATGAACCGGGGAACCTTCACCTTTATCACGGCCATTCAGGACGAGACCCATCGCTTCGCCAATGCCTACCGTAAGCAGCAGATGAAGCAGAAGAGCTATTCGTCCACCCTGACCGAAATTCCCGGCATCGGCCCCAAGACGACCAAAGCCTTGATGACCCAGTTCAAGAGTGTGGGCGCTGTGAAGGAAGCCACGCCTGAGCAGCTGGAAAATACGCCCGGCGTTGGCAAACAGACGGCACAGATTATCTACGATTATTTTCACGCGTAAAAGCGTGAGTGGTCGCAGGGATAACGATTGAAAATGCCCGCCGCGCTGCTCTGGGCATAAACAGCGGAAATTTTATTTTAGCTTGACCTCCAGAAACGCCTGCAGGCGTTTCTGGAGGTCTTTTTCATGGGCACGAGCCCGTAGTTTGAAAATGCATCATAAAATGCTGCTGTTTTCCACTGCGACCTTCCCGTGAAAAGGCAAAACCCGGCAGACCGCAGTCTGCCGGGTTTTGCAATATTAAAATCAATTTTCCTTTGCAGCTGCCCCAGAGCAGAGCGGAGGGCATTCCGATGGTTTAGTTTTCGGAAGAAATGTCCTGACCGAAATACTTTTCGCTCAGCTCCTTCAGGGTGCCGTCTGCGCGCAGCTCATCGATGGCGGTGTTGATGGCCTCCAGCAGGGTGGCGCTGGCGTCGCCCTTGCGCAGGGGAATGGCAACGTGAGAAGCATCCTCGGTCTGGGCAACGATCTTGAAATCTGCGTCCGGATGGACGTTCAGGTAGTCATAGAAGGAGACATCGGCGTTCAGGGTGGCGTCGATGCGGCCGGCGGTCAGCAGCTGGATGGTCTCTTCCAGCGTGTCGATACCCTGCACGGTAGCGCCGTAGCTCTCAGCCAGTTCCATATAAGTGGAAGCCAGGCTGTTGGCGGTGGTCTTGCCGTTCAGATCCTCAAAGCTGGTGATGTCGTCGTTGTCCTTGCGGACAGCGAGAGCAGTGTGGATGTAGCCGTAAGGAGTGGTGAAGTCGTAGGTCTTGGAGCGCTCGTCGGTGACCTCGACGCCGTTGCACACCAGATCGTAGCGGCCTGCATCCAGACCGGCAAACAGGCTGTCCCAGTCGCTCTCGACGTACTCCGGCTCCACGCCCAGCTTTTCGGCGAGGGCACGGGAGACTTCCACGTCGTAGCCCACCAGAGTGTCGGACTCGTCGTGGTAGCTCCAGGGCTGCCATGCGCCTTCCAGCGCAACGATCAGCTTGCCGCTGGACTGGATGTTGGACAGCTGGTCGCCAGCAGAGGGAGCCACAGAGGCATCCGTGCCGGAAGCGGCGGTGGAGCTGGAATTGGAGCAGCCGGCCAGAGTCAGCACTCCGGCAGCGGCCATGACGCTCATGAGAGAAATAAAAGTTCTGCGTTTCATAGTTATATATCCTTTCTTCTATAGAAGTATTGGTGAAATGAACTCACTCAGTATGTGCGATCTTGCGCAAAAACTCGCGGGTGCGCTCTTCCTTCGGGCTGGCGAAGAACTCGTGCGAAGGTGCCTGCTCTACCACCACGCCGTTTTCCATGAAAACAGTCTTGGAGGAAACATTGCGGGCAAAGCCCATCTCATGGGTGACCACCAGCATGGTCATGCCCTCTTCCGCCAGCTGCCGCATGACGGCCAGCACTTCGCCGGTGAGCTCCGGGTCAAGGGCACTGGTGGGCTCGTCAAAATAGATGATCTCCGGGTCGGAAGCCAGCGCACGGGCAATGGCCACACGCTGCTGCTGGCCGCCGGAGAGCTGGCGGGGGTAATAGTCCGCCCGGTCGGCCAGACCAACTTTTTCCAGCATCTTCCGGCCGATGGCGTCTGCCTGCTCTTTGGGCATTTTGCGGGCAACGATCAGGCCCTCGGTGACATTCTGCAGGGCGGTCTTGTTCCGGAACAGGTTGTAGTTCTGGAACACAAAGGCCGTCTTTTTGCGCAGACGGGCAATGTCGGCGCGGTTGGCGTGGGCAAGGTCGAAGCTTTCACCGTCAAAGGTGAGCTGGCCTGCATCGGCGGTCTCAAGGAAGTTCAGGCACCGCAGCAGGGTGGTCTTGCCGGAACCGGACGGGCCGAGGATGGCCACGACGTCGCCTTTTTCCACGGTCAGGTCCACGCCCTGCAGCACTTTCAGTTCGCTGGTGACCTTTCGCGCCCCGGGGCGGTGGAAAATGCCAGCCTGCAGGCCGGGCTTTGCATAAGTGCGGAACGCTTTCTGTACATTGCGGATCTCTAACATAGCCATAAATCCCACACTCCTTTCTTACTGGAAGCCGTGGGCGTTCAGCCTACGTTCCAGCAGGGCCTGCAGTTTGGTGATGACCGTGCAGAACAGCAGGTACACCACGGCCACCTCACAGTAGATGGGCAGGAAAATGTAGGTGCGGGCGGCCACGCGCTGACCAGCCATGAACAGCTCTGCCACGGTGATGTTGGACGCCAGCGAGGTGTCCTTGATCATGCCGATGAGCGAGTTGGACAAGGCGGGCACCGCGGTGCGCAGAGCCTGGGGCAGCACGATGCGGCGCATGATCTGCCACCAGCTCATGCCCACGCAGTAACCGGCTTCCAGCTGGCCCTGGGGGACGCTTTCCAGCGCGCCGCGCATGGTCTCGGCACAGTAGGCGCCTTCATTGAAGGCAAAGGCGATGACTGCCGCCGGGAAGGCATCCAGCATGATGCCCACGCTGGGCAGGCCGTAAAAGATGATGAACAGCTGCACCAGAAGCGGCGTGCCGCGGATGACCCAGATGTAGAACCGGGCAATCTGCCGCAGCACCGGAACATTGGCATACTGCACCAGCGCCACCGCTACGGCAATGATCATGGCAAAAAAGAAGGAAACGAGGGTCAGCGGGATGGTCATGGTCAGGCCCGCCGTCAGAATGCGCGGCAGAGCTTCCACAAGCACACTGACCGTGCGGTTGGAAAGAAAAGATTCAAACATGGAAAATGTTCCCTCAGAACGATTCAAATACTCTTTGCAAAAACAGACAATAAAGGTATTATAGAACTTGAAGTATGGTCGAAGTCAAGGGCTTTTGCTCAAATTCCTACAAAACCTACCAAAATACTATAACATGAATCTGGGAAGAGTGCAAATGATTTGCTCAAAACGCGTGATGTGAACAAAATCGGCCGGAAGCATGTGTAAACTTTGTGCAATGCGGCAAGCGGTTGACGGCGCACCTGCTTTCGTGTACAATGGACATAACAACGCGCACCGGACGAAGCGCCGGCATGAGCGCAAATTCACCGCCGGGGCCGCAACTGCCCGGGGCGGTGCATACACGGAGGACACGAACGTGACGAAGAAAAAAATTGGCGTTCTGGGTGCAGGCACCTGGGGCATGGCTCTGGCACGGATGCTGACCGTCAGCGGCAATGATGTGCAGGTGTGGTCGGCCATTGAGGCTGAAGTGGACAATCTTTCCACCACCCGGGTGCACCCCAATCTGCAGGGCATGAAGATCCCGGCGGAACTGCAGTTCACCAAGAGCATCGAAGAAGTGTGCGCGGGCAAGGATGTGCTGCTGTTTGCAGTGCCGTCGGTGTTCGTGCGCTCCACCGCGGCCAAAGCCCGGCCCTATATCCCGGACGGCCAGATCATCGTGGATGTGGCCAAGGGCATGGAGCCGGACACCCTATATACTATGACTGAGGTTATAGCGGACGAACTGAACAAAGAGGGCGGCCCGAAGAACGTGAAGCTGGTGGCTCTGTCCGGCCCCACCCACGCCGAGGAAGTGGCGCTGGATATGCCCACCACCATCGTTTCGGCCTGCCCGGACGAAGCTGCCGCGGAATTTGTGCAGGATGTGTTCAGCAATACCTGCATGCGTGTGTACACCAACGCTGACATCAAGGGCGTGGAGCTCAGCGGCGCGCTGAAGAATGTCATCGCACTGGGCGTGGGCATCTCCACGGGCCTGGGCTACGGCGACAACGCCCGCGCGGCCCTCATCACCCGCGGCATTGCGGAGATCGCCCGGCTGGGCGTGGCCATGGGCTGCAACATCCACACCTTTGCGGGTCTGGCAGGCATCGGCGACCTGATCGTCACCGCCACCAGCATGCACAGCCGCAACAACCGCGCCGGCATCCTCATCGGCAAGGGCGAGAGCCCGGAGCAGGCCGTGAAGGAAGTGGGCATGGTAGTGGAGGGCATCAACGCTCTGCCCGCTGCCATGGAGTTGGCCGCAAAGTACAATGTGGAAATGCCCATCGTGCAGACGGTGAATGCCATCGTGAAGGAGGGCATGAGCGCCAGTGACGCTCTGCGCACCCTGATGGACCGCAACCGCAAGAACGAGATGCCGCAGGGCTACGAAAAGGTTTAAGACCTTGTGATTGAATATGGCCTCCGCACTGCTCTGGCAGTGTTCAGAGGAAAATTTATTTTAGATCAGAGCTCCAGAAAATCTGCGGATTTTCTGGAGCTCTTTTTCACGAGCGGGGCCGGAACCGGAAGGTGCTGCTTGAAAAACTATCTGCCGCCCTGCTGAAGACAGAAGCTGGCAGATGCAACGCAAAAACAATTCAAACTTTTTACTGAAATCAGACACAAAAGGGTAGAAGGTCGGGAAACTTTCTGCTATACTAAGACAGAACGGGAAAACGGCAGGCGGCTCTGCGCTGTCTGCCGGATGGAAAGGAAGAGATCTGCAATGCCGTCAACCTATGCGCACCGCCGCTTCGGTGCCAATGTTCTGGATCATCTGCCGGATGATCTGCGCACACAGCTGCAGCAGAACCGTGAGCTTTATGATATCGGCCTGCACGGGCCGGATCTGCTGTTTTATTACCATGCGGCCAAGTCCAACCCTGTGAGCGCGCTGGGAAATGCCATGCATGAAAGGCCCGGCCGGGTGTTTTTTGACCGCGCCCGCGGCGTGGTGAACAGCGAGGACGACCGCGCGGCGGCGCTGGCCTATGCGCTGGGCTTCGTGTGTCACTTTGCGCTGGACAGCACCTGCCACCCCTATGTGGAACGCTTCACCCGGGAGAGCGGAGTGACTCACTGCGAGATCGAGACTGAGTTTGACAATATGCTGATGCGGCGGGACGGCCATGACCCGCTGAAATTCTTCACGGCCAGCCACATCCACCCCTCGGAGCAAAATGCGAAAGTCATTGCGCCGTTCTATGAGGGCATCTCGGAGAAAACGGCGCTGGACGCGCTCAACGGCATGATCTCGGTGCACAGGCTCCTGCAGGCTTCCAACCCGGTGAAGCGCTGGGTGGTGCTGACCGGCATGAAGGCCGTGGGCAAATACGACAGCCTGCACGGTCTGGTGGCAAACCCGAAGCCGAACCCCAAGTGCGTTGAGAGCGGAAAGCAGCTGGATGCGCTGTATACGCAGGCCCTGCCGCTGGCGGAACGGCTGATCGAAGAGTTCGTGGAGAAGCTGGACACGGACGAACCGCTGGACAAAGCTTACGACCATACATTCGGGGAGTTCTAAGTTCAAGCGGCAGGCCAGCAGGGAGCTTTCCATGCAAATGCTTCGGGCCATTCCATCGCCCGCCCTATTGCCCTGTGGGCAACAGGGTCCCACCCCAGCGGATCATTTGCTTTGGAAACTCCCTACCGTCCTGCTGGGCATGATTTCATGCGGTAAAAAAGCGTTTGGAGCGCTCTACAGAGCGCTCCAAACGCGAAAACAAAAATAAAATTTCCGCTGAATATGGCCAGAGCAAATGCGGAGGCCATTTTAAATCGTGGAAGCTTCGAAAAAAGAGAGTGCACCGCCCGGCGGTGTGAGAGGAATCAACAATGCAGAACGAAAAATTCAAGGTGACGCCGCTGGAACGCGCGTGGATCCTGTACGACGTGGGCAACTCGGCCTTTGTGCTGATGATCGCAACGCTGGTGCCCATCTTTTTCAACGCGCTGGCGGAAGCCGGCGGGATCGGCTCGGTGGACTATCTGGCCTACTGGGGCTATGCCAGCTCGGTGGTCACGGTCATCACGGCCATTCTTGCCCCAATCCTTGGTACGCTGGCCGACACCAAGGGCTTCAAGAAACCCATCTTCATGCTCTGCCTGTTCGTGGGCGTCATCGGCTGCTGCGCCATGGGCTTTGCCACCACATGGCTGCCCTTCTTAGTCATCTTCATTATTGCAAAGATCGGTTTTTCGGGCAGCTTGGTGTTCTATGACTCCATGCTGGGCGATGTGACCACCCCGGAGCGCATGGACATCGTGTCCTCCCGCGGTTATGCATGGGGTTACATCGGCAGCTGCGTGCCTTTCGTGGTGTGCCTGGCGCTGGTGCTGGGCAGCGGAGCCGTCGGCCTGAGCCAGATGACGGCCCTGACCATTGCGCTGCTCATCACGGCGGTGTGGTGGCTGGTGACCACCCTGCCGCTGCTGAAGCGCTACAAACAGATCAATTATGTGGAAGTGGAACAGCACGCCATCCGCCAGAGCTTCGTGCGCATCGGCCGCACCCTGAAGCACCTCTATGAGGACAAGCAGGTGTTCTGGTTCCTGCTGGCGTTCTTCTGCTACATCGACGGTGTGTATACTATCATCGACATGGCCACGGCCTACGGCACGGCGCTGGGGCTGGACACCACTGGCCTGCTGCTGGCTTTGCTGGTGACCCAGATCGTGGCATTCCCCTCGGCACTGATCTTCGGGCGGCTGAGCACGAAATACCCGTCCAGCCAGCTTATTCCTGTTTGCATCGCGGCCTACACTGGCATTGCGATCTTTGCCTTCTTCCTGACCAAGCAGTGGCAGTTCTGGGTGCTGGCCGTGGTGGTGGGCATGTTCCAGGGCGGTGTGCAGGCGCTGAGCCGCAGCCACTTTGCCAAGATCATCCCGGCGGAAAAGTCCGGCGAATACTTCGGCCTGTTCGACATCTGCGGCAAAGGTGCATCCTTCCTGGGTACCATGATCGTCAGCGTGGGCAGCCAGCTCACCGGCAACGCCAATGTGGGCGTGAGCCTGCTGGCGGTGCTGTTTGTGGTCGGCTTTGTGCTGTTCGGCATCTCCTGCCGGACGGAGAACGCAAAGCAGGTGTGAGAATACGATTTGAAATGGCCGACGCGTGCGCTTTGGCCATTTCCAGAGGAAAAATTATTTTTTATTTGTAGCTCCGGAAAATCTGCGGATTTTCCGGAGCTGTTTTTTCACGGGAAAGGGCCGTGGAGGAGAGAGGCATCTGACCAGACTCCTCCAGTCACCTTCGGTGACAGCCTCCTCATGGAGGAGGCCCTTGGCAAAACCGGAAACTTTACCGTAATGCCAAAGGCTCCCTCAGTGAGGGAGCTGGCAAAGCCGTAAGGCTTTGACTGAAGGAGTTCCAGCAAAATCGCCACTCTGGTTATAATTAACAAACCGGTAATTGTGTTTTTATCCTTTGAATGATACAATAGGGGCAAATGATTTCAAAACCGCAAAGGAGAAAACGCAATGGAACGATTTCCCGGTTATACCCTCGTGCGCACCGAGGACTGCCCCGAACAGCACGGCACCCTGACCGTGCTGACCCACGATGTCAGCGGGGCTACGATCCTGCTGGTGGAAAATGAGGATGTCAACAAGGCGTTCGGCATCGGCTTCGGCACCTTCCCGTCCGACGACACAGGTGTATTCCACATTCTGGAACACTCCGTACTGGCCGGAAGCGAAAAATACCCGGTCACTTCGCCGTTTCTGCAGCTGCTCAAGAGCAGCATGGCGTCCTTCCTGAACGCCATGACCTTCCCGGACAAGACCGTATACCCCTTCGCTACGCCCAACGAGGCGGACTTCAAGAACCTGATGGATGTCTATCTGAACGCGGTGTTCTGCCCGCTGGCCATGGTGGACAAGGCTGTGTTCGAGCAGGAAGGCTGGCACCGGGACGCAGACGGCAAGGTCAGCGGCGTGGTGTACAATGAAATGCAGGGCGCGCTGGCTGCGCCGGACGCCCAGCTGCAGGATGCCTTGGAGCGGGCCATGTTCCCGGACACGGCCTATGGTTTTGTGTCCGGCGGTGACCCGGAGAGCATCCCGGCTCTGACCTATGAGAAATACAAGCGGGTGTATCACCGCCACTACAGTGCCGATAACTGCTGCATCACCTTCTATGGCAAAATGGACATGGCCGAGAAGCTGGAACTGCTGGACAAAAATTATCTTTCCAAGATGCCCAAGAGCGGAAGCCGTCCCCGCCTGACCACGCAGGATGAGCAGGCCGGTGTGTGCGTGGAACTGCCCTATTACACCGAGAACCCGGAGCCGGATGAGGTACAGTGTGCACTGGCCTGGTATACCGGCGCATTTGCTGACCGGGAGCGTCAACTGGGCGTGGAGATTTTGTTGGATGCGCTGCTCGGCACCAATAACTCTCCGCTGAAAGCCGCTCTGCTGGCCGAAAAGCTGGGCGCAGACATTGACATCGGCTTTGATGACAGCACCCTGCAGCCCACGCTGGAACTGGTGCTGCGCGGTGCCACTGAGGAAAGCGCCCGCAAGTTTGCCCCGGCAGTGCGCAAAGCGGTGGACGATGTGCTGAAAGAGGGAATCCCGCAGGAACTGCTGCTGGCTTCCCTGAACAGTGCCGAGTTTGCTTCTCTGGAACGCCCGGGCAGCCTGCCGGACGGCGTGCTGGACGCCATCAACGCCTCCACGGGCTGGCTGCACACTGGTGACCCGGCTCTGCTGCTGCATACGGACAAGCTGTTCGCTTCCCTTCGGGAGAAGATGGCCGACGGCTGGTTCGACGAGCTGCTGCGTGAGCTGTTTGCCCCGGCTCCGGTGCAGGTGGTGCAGGTGCCTACTCTGCCGAAGAAGGACGAGGAAAAAGAGCCCATCCGCACCGATGGCAAGCTGGTGGTGGAGCATCCGCTGACTGCCGCCGATCTGGGCGAGGGGGCAAAGAGTGCCCCCGGTGAGCGGGAACTGCTGGCCGGTGCGCAGCTGCTGCACCACCCGTCGGCGGGCAGTTTGTATCTGAACTTCTATTATGACCTGGGCAATGTGAAGCCCGAGGACATGCCGTATCTCGACTTGCTCACAGATGTGCTGGACGAGCTGGACAGCGCAGAACACACTGCCCAGCAGCTGAACACTCTGCGCAGCACCTGGCTGGGCGACAGCCGCACGATGCTGGACATCTGGACCGGCCGGCAGGAGGGAGCCCCCTGCCATGCCAAGCTGACAATGAGCCTGAGTCTGCTGGAACGCAGCCTGGAAAAGGCCGTGGAACTGGGCGGCGAGTGGCTGTATGACACCAAGCTCACCGGCGAAGCAGCGGAGGCCGCCTTTGCCCGGGTGCTGAGCCAGCAGAAGCTGAACATGGAGCAGCAGTTTATCCAGCAGGGCAACGCCTACGCGGCCACCCGCGCCAGTGCTCACTACTCGGTGGACGGTGCAGTCAGTGAGCGGTGTAGCGGCGTGAGCTATTACAAGTTCCTGTGCGGTGTGCAGGAGCGTGGAAACTGGGCCGCTCTGGGCGAAAAGCTGGACGCTCTGCGCACCGAAGTGCTGCAGCACGCAGCCCTGACCATCAGCCTGCACGGCAGCGAAAAAGCCTTTGCACAGTTGAAAGCTCTGCTGCCGGAAAGTCGCTTTGCAGCGGAAAACCGTGCCCCGGCCAAGCCTTATGTGGAGCCGCTGACCCCGCCGGTGAATGAAGCCTTTATCATTGACGGCGGCGTGAGCTACGATGTACAGGTGTGGCCCATGGAGCGCCGCAGCGACCGCAAGGTGCTGGCCCGGGTGATGAGCTATGAATACCTGTGGCACAACATCCGCGAGGTGGGCGGTGCTTACGGCACCGGAATGCTCTCTTCGGACGGCGTGGAGTACCTGTACACCTACCGTGACCCCCATGTGAAGGAGAGCTATGACACCTTCGCCAAGGGCCCGGCGGAGCTGGCTGCGCGGGAATACACCGAAAAAGACCTGAACGACTTCATTGTGGGCACTGTGGCCAAGCTGGACACGCCCCGCAAGCCCCGCGCAGAGGCCCGGGAACTGGACCGCCGGTTCTTCTGCGGCATCACGGATGAGATGATGGCGGCTGACCGCAAGGCTCTGTGCTCTGTGGATGCTGCTTTGCTGAAGGAGCAGGCAGCAGAGCTGGGAGCAGCCATGGCAAACGGCGTGAAGGTCGTCTTTGGCAGCAAAGACGCTGTGGAAGCGGCAAAAGACCTCTTTGACATGGTGGAGACGCTGTAAGTAGAAAGGGCCAGCGTGCCGGTGGATTCTCTGAGGACTTCCGGGAGGTGGGGCCCCGACGCAAAGCGTTGGGGCGGGACAGGTGTCCCGGGCTGTCCGAAGAGAAAGCTACCGGCCCAACAGTCTGGGAAACTCCCTGCCGTCCTACCGGGCACCAGTCTGACCGACAGGAATAAACACAATAAAAACAAAAAGTGCCTGATGATACGAAAAATATCATCGGGCACTTTTGCTTTTTGTAAAGAAGTGGAAAAATTTCTGCGCCGGGGTTGACGCGGCGCAAAAGCGGTGGTAAAGTAATGGGCGGAAAAAGTTGAAATGCTTTTCACAAAACAGAAATGAGGTGGTTTTGTCATGGAACCTGCTGGCAGTAGCAGCAGTCTTTCTCCCCGATTATCGAATATGATGGCAGCCGCCGTTTCTGCTTTGAACGAGCATTGCTGTGCGTGAACGCGCACGGTGTGTGTTTGCGTTCCGCTGAAAGAAGAAACGAAAGCTGCCACTGAAAAGGAGGCAGCTTTTTATGTCTGAAATTTCGATCAATACCCTCAAGACCATGCTGGCGAATCTGGATGACGCCAAAAAATATCAGAGCCTGCGGGATGTGATGGAGACCCTGCCCGCACCCGATCTGGCGGCAGTGTTCGAGGACCTGCCCGCCGAAAAGCTCCCGGTGCTGTTCCGCCTGTGCCCCAAAGACCTGGCGGCAGATGTGTTCACCGAGCTGACGCCGGAAGCACAGCAGAAGCTCATCGACGGCCTGACCGACACCGAGCTGAAAGCCGTGGTGGATGAGCTGTTCGTGGACGACGCCACCGACCTGGTGGAGGAGATGCCTGCCAACGTGGTCAAGCGCATTCTGAGCCAGGCGGATCCTGCCACCCGCCGGATGATCAACGAACTGCTCAAGTACCCCGAGGACTCTGCCGGCGGCGTGATGACCACCGAGCTGATGGAGCTGCGGCCCGACATGACCGTGGCGCAGGCCATGGAAGCCATCCGCAAAAATGGTTTCGATAAGGAGACCATCAACAACTGCTATGTCACGGATGGCAGCCGGAAGCTGATCGGCGTGGTGTCCCTGCGGGCGCTGGTGCTGGCCAAGGATACCAGCGAATCCATCCAGAACCTGATGGATACCAATGTGGTCAGCGTGAGCACCACCACCGACCAGGAGGATGTGTCCAATCTGTTTGAGAAGTACGGCTTCCTGGCCATCCCGGTCGTGGATGCGGAAAACCGGCTGGTGGGCATCGTGACCATCGATGATGCAATCAGCATCCTGCAGGACGAGGCCAGCGAGGATATCGCAAAGATGAACGCTATCGGCCCCTCCGACAAGCCATACTTCAAGCAGAGCATGTGGGACCTCTACAAAAGCCGTGCACCCTGGCTGCTGTTCCTGATGATCAGTGCCACATTCTCCAGTCTGGTCATCCGCGGCTATGAAGATGCGCTGGCCGCTGTGACTGTGCTGACCGCCTACATTCCCATGCTGACCGACGCCGGCGGCAACGCGGGCAGCCAGAGCACCTCCACTATCATCCGCGGCATGGCTGTGGGTGACATCCAGCCCCACGATCTGCCCCGCATCCTCTGGCGTGAGTGCCGCGTGGCGCTGATGTGCGGCGGCACGCTGGCAGTGTGCAACTTTGTGAAGCTGCTGGTGTTCGACCGCGTTACAGCCCCGGTGGCACTGGTGGTGTGCCTGACGCTGATTTGCACCATCCTGCTGTCCCAGCTCATTGGCGGCATCCTGCCCGTGGTTGCAGAAAAGCTCCACATCGACCCCGCTGTCATGGCTTCGCCCCTCATCACCACCATCGTGGATGCCACCACGCTGCTGATTTACTTCAACATCGCAAAGATGCTGCTGCATCTGTAAAAAACAGAACTGCTGTGTTTCTGAGCTCCCGAAAAGCCGACGGACTTTTCGGGAGCTTTTTTGCGTGAAAAAGGCTGCGGAAGAACCGGAAATGAGAAAACTTTTCGGAAATTTGCGAAAAAAGACCGAAAAATGAGGGCCGAAAACGGGCGAAACATCCCTGAAAAGATTTTTCAAAAGATACAAGTAGGGAAAAACGGTTCATGCAACATTTTGTAATCTTTTTGAAAGAAAAACAACACATCTTTCCTGCCTTTGTGCAGAGGTTGCAAAATTATGAAAAATTGTGATGTATCGCAAAAAGAAATTGTATGGTGAAGAGAGCATTTGTTGAAACAGCACAAAAGAAATCCATCAATCTTGTGAACTTGTTCTCTTGAACAAGGGGGTGGTGCAAGGGTATAATACGAACAGGAAATGCAGGAGCATGAAAGATTGTTCCTGTGAGAATGCTGAGATACGAATTGAAGGAGAACACTATTATGAAAATGATTTCTCGTCGTGACTTCCTGAAAGCTTCTGCTGTCGTCGGCGCAACTGCTGCCATGACCGCTTGCGGCGGTTCTTCCGCTTCTTCCACTGCAGCTTCCTCTACTGCAGCTTCCACCGCTGCTTCCAGCACCGCTGCAGCAGCTTCCGGTTCTGCAAACATCGGCGTCTGCATCTATCAGTTCGCTGATAACTTCATGACCCTGTACCGCACCGATCTGGAAGAGTACCTGAAGGATATGGGCTACTCCGTCACCATTATGGACGGCAAGAACGACCAGAACACCCAGACCGAGCAGATCAACACCTTCCTGC
>CAVKKE010000074.1:0-14355 GCA_963656875.1 Barnesiella intestinihominis
CCGAGCACCACATCCAGAACACGGCACCCGGGCCGCCGATGGCAATGGCACCGGCTACGCCCGCGATGTTGCCTGTGCCGACCGTGGCCGCCAGTGCGGTGCAGACGGCCTGAAACGGGGTCATAGCACCATCCGAAGCGTCTTTCTTGCGGAAGATGCGTCCGATGGTGGTTTTGATGGCATAGGGGAATTTCCGGATCTGCAGAAAGCGGGTCCGCACGCTGAGCAGCAGACCCACGCCGATGATGCAGACCATGGCCGGAATGCCCCAGATAAAATGGTTGACGGCATCGTTGACCGCCGTGATCGTCTCGATCATTTGTTTTTCCTCACCCTCTGAATTTGACTTTGCGTAATTTTAACATAACAGATTGTATTCTATCGTATTTCCGTCCCGCTGTCAATTTGTTTGGGGGATGAAACCTTCCCATTTCGGCCAAAAGTTTCTTAAATTCCTTTCATCTTTCTTCCCGTTTTTTGCCGGTTCTTGGGCCCTGCCCCCTACACAACCCCCGCCGATTGTGCTATGATAGGGCTGAGAAATCGGTTTGGCATTGCCAACCGCAAAATGAGAAGGTGTCGTTCATGTCTGAACTCATGGAAACTCTGCGGCAGGAGGGCATCCGCCCCGACCTGCTGGATGCTGTGACTGCATACCGCGCGGCACACCCGCTGGATCCGACCCTCGCCGCCCGCATCCCCTCCCCTTCCTTTACCTATTATGGAAAGGACGTCTGGGAAGAAGCCTTGGCTGCACTGCTCTGCGGCGAAAACCTGCTGCTGGCCGGCGGCAAGGCCACGGGCAAAAACGTTCTGGCCGAAAATCTCGCCGCCGCCTTCGGCCGGCCTGCTTGGGATATCTCCTTCCACGTTAATATGGACGCGGCGTCCCTCATCGGCATGGACACCTTTGAGGGCGGGCAGGTCACCTTCCGGCAGGGGCCGGTCTACCGTTGCGCCCAGTGCGGCGGCTTCGGCGTGCTGGATGAGATCAACATGGCGAAAAACGAGGCTCTGGCCGTCCTCCACGCGGTGCTGGACTTCCGCCGGGCCATCGACGTGCCGGGCTACGAGCGCATCCCGCTGGCCGAGGAGACCCGCTTCATCGCCACCATGAACTACGGCTATGCGGGCACCCGGGAGCTGAACGAGGCCCTGACCTCCCGCTTCGTGGTCATCCAGATGCCGACCATCACCGAAGAAAACCTCGAAAAGCTGCTCCGGGCACAGTTCCCCGACCTGAACGCCAAGTATGTGCATCAATTTGCGATGCTCTTCCTCGATCTGCAGAAAAAGTGCGACAGTGCGGAGATCTCCACCAAAGCCCTCGACCTGCGCGGTATGCTGGACGCCCTGCGGCTGATGCGCCGGGGCGTGCCGGCAGGTGCCGCGCTGGATATGGGCATCACCAACAAGGCGTTCGACTCCTATGAGCAAGGACTTATCCGGGATGCCATTGCCGCCCGCATCCCGGCCAAGCTCGACGCCGCCAAGCTGTTCGGCTGATGGAAGCCCAGAGCTATACCGCAGAGGAGCGGCGCGCTGCCAATCAGGTCTGGGCGGCAGCCGGTGCCTATGGCTTTGAGCCGCTGTTCCTCGCCCGCAATACCGACGGGACAATCGACTTTTACATGAACTGCGTCGTGGGCCTCGTCCACAAATATTACGGTGATCCGCTGGTGCAATCCATCTTCGACACTTGGGAGGGCGACACCCGGGAACCCATGCTGGACGATCTGACATGGCTCTACCTCGAGAGTGCCGTCTACGCCCTCGAGCTGCCCAGACGCCCCGTGCTGGCCGACCTGCGCCGGGCCCACGCGGATTACTTCTTCGGCATCCAGTACAAGCTCTCGCGGCAGGAGTGGATGGCGAAAAACCAGCTGGTCTACACCATGCAGGCAGCCCGCTGGCGGAAGGTTCTGGGCCGGAATGCCCCGGTCATGACCCCTTATGAATCCTCTCTCTGCGAGGCCCTCATGCCGGATACCCCGCCCAAGCCCGAAGAACTGAAATCGACGCTGCTAGCCCTCTATGCCCGTTTTGCCCTCTTCGACGGGCAGATTCGCAAAAAAGCCGGGCTGCACCTCCACCTTGACGGTCTGCTGGCGGCTTTCATGACCCGCACCATGCCGACCCAGATGATCAAGACCGACCGGGTCACCGTGGAACATTCCGGCTCGGTGGATGCCGCCGGAAGCGGCGGACTGACCGCCGACAAGCGGCTGGCCCACATTACCTTAAAACAGAACGCCGCCGAGGACCGCGCTTACATCGAGAGCTGCTTCGGGCACTCGCTCTACCCGCCCGAACGCCTGCGCAAGGCCGAACAGGAGCTTTGCACCGGCAATCATCTGGGGTGCCATCTCTGGTTCACAGCCGGCACCCCCAGCCCGGAACAGGCCCCTACCCCGGAAGCGAAGCATCTGGCCGAACAAGCCGAGCTGCAGGCCCAGCGGAACCGGGAATACTACTCCAAAAGCCGGGAACTCCACCGCAGCGTCGTGCTGCGCCTGACCGAACAGATCCGCAACTGCATCCTCGTCCACCAGCAGCCCAACGCCCGCATTGCCCGCAGCGGCAATCTGGACCCGGAGCGGGTCTGGCGCGCGCCGGTGCTGGACGACAGCCGGGTGTTCCGCTGCTCTGAGGAAGAAAATCAGCCTTCCTTTACGGTCGATCTGCTGCTGGACGGTTCGGCCTCCCGGCTCCACTGTCAGGAAGTCATCGCGGCGCAGGGGTCCATCCTCGCCGAAAGCCTTGCCCGCTGCGGCATTCCGGTGCGGGTCAGCAGCTTTTCGAGCCTGCGGGGATACACCATCCTGCGGGTACTCAAAGGGTTCAAAGACAAGAGTATCCAGAGCATCGACCAGTATTTTGCTTCCGGCTGGAACCGGGACGGTCTGGCCTTGCGTGCTGCCGGGGATCTGGTCAGCTTTGACCCCAGCCCGGCCGGACGGCATCTGCTGATCCTGCTGACCGACGCTTCCCCCAACGACAGCCGCCGGGTTCCGCCCTCCCCCGAAAACCCGCTGGGCCACGATTACGGCGGCAGCTACGGCGTGGATGATGCCGCCGCCGAGGTCCGGCAGCTCCGGCAGAAAGGGCTGCGGGTGTCGGCCGTCTTTATGGGCGAGGACAGCTCCATCCCGGCTGCGGAACGCATCTACGGCAAAAATCTCGCCCGCATCCGGGGCATGGACCAGCTGGCCCGGGCCGCCGGACGCCTGATCCAGAACGAGATCCGGGAACTTGGTGATTGAGTTGTATTTTTAAGAAAACTTATAGTTGTTTTTTGTTGTGAGTTGTGGTATAATGTCCTCGGGAAACAACGAAAAGTTCCTCAATTGAGCCAAATCCACAATTTTCCATCTTTTGTTGGTTGTGCTCTGCTGCTTAGGAACCCCCGTTTATCTGAGGAAGGAGACCCACCATGGACGCTGCCCGTTATTTTGAATTGATGCACACTGCAATGTCTGCCCAAAAGCCCCGGATGACCCTGCTGCTGACCGTAAAGGTGCAGGATCTCGGCGGTGCGGACGCGTATCTCGAGCTGCGCCAGAACCCGGCGGACGGCTCTGCACGGGTGTTTTATTCCACGATGGGCCGCCGGAATCTCAACTTCCAGCTTTTCCGGAAAGGCTGGCAGCTCTGCCACAATGCCAGCGGCGAGATGACCAGCCGCTTCCCTTCCAAGGCCGACGCGCTTCTGGACGCCGACGATTTTTCGGCCTACATCCGGGACGATTCACTGGATGCCAAACGGACGGACCTGATCCTCCGGGAACTGCGCCGCCGGGCCGGTTCTTCTTACGGCTTGCCTCTTTCGGCGGGCACCCGCTCCGGTGCCATCATCACAACCGAAAGCTTTATCGGACAGGGCGGCGAGTGGATCTACACCAGTGACCGCGCCGGCGACGACCTGCCGCTGGCCGCCATCCTCTGCTGGCTGGGCGACTTTCTGGCCGGCAGCGAACGCCGCACCCTCCAGAGCTGCCCGGAAGCCGCAGCACTGGCCACACGGTGGCTGAACGCCCCTGCACAGGGCTTCTCCCGCCCCATGGCACAGCCCGCCGCAATGCCGGAGATTGCCCCCATCCTCCCCGTTCAACGGGAGACTACCCGCCGGGTGGCTCCTGCTCAGCCCCGCCGCTCCGCCGCTCAGAACGACCGCTGGCAGAGCATCCTTGCTGTGCTTGCGACGGTGTGATTTTTATTCCCTGTCAATTACAGGATGTAATGATGACCACGCTCAAAAAATCATCTCAGTCTATCGCCCCTCTCCCCGAACCAACCGGCGATCCGCCCACGCTGCATCTGGAGATCAACGGTTATCCTGTCACCTGTACGTTCGCAAAAGAACCCAACCCGGGCGTCTTTGACCGTGTGCGGGAGATCCTGCTTGCAACATCGTATACGAAAAGGCAAGAATAACAAACACAACGGGCGGCTCCGGTAACAGAGCCGCCCGTTGTGTTCGGTTATGAAAAGGAGACCTTAGATCTCATACCACTTGATTTCGTTGGCATCCAGATGCAGGTCAAAGCTGCTGCCATCCGTGGTGTAAACAGTAGTATCCTGCGGCTCGTAAGTGTTGTTCACTACACAATACTTGCCGTTCTTGACGTAGGCATGGACTTCCACATTATAATTGGAGCTGAACCAAGTATGCAGTTCCTCCTCGCTGTGGGCACTCCACAAGATGGCGCGATAGAGCGTGCGGCTGTTGGCAAAGCTGTAAGGCACACCGCTGATGTACACGGCGCGGCCCTTGCCGAAGTCGTGTGCCGCCATCTGCACTTCTTTGTTCCGCTGCACCAGCACCTCGGTGCCTTCCAGCGCATAAATGTTCTTTTTGCCCTCGCCAAAGTCGATAGGCTGGTCGGCATCCTGCAGAATAAAGTGGTCAGGGTGTTCTTCCCAGTTGTACTTGTCGTAGTTGAGGGTGAAGCCGTTTTCTTCTTCCACGCCCAGCACGCTGGCAAGCTGGAGAATGTGGCCCTGATACGGGTGACCGGAAGGTTCACCCACGCCAATGAAGCCGCCGCCGTTCCAGACAAACTTGCGGATGGCAGAGGAGATCTCCGGATCTTCCCACCAGATGCCGCCGGTGTGTGCGGTGTCGGCATCGCCTACATTGATGAGAACATCAATGGAATCCAGCAGGTGCGGGTCGTTCTTGATATCCTCAAAGCTGATGAACTTCACATCAAAGGGCGCGCCGGACAGCATCTCAATGACGCCGGCATAGCTGTAATTCTGTTTGTAATAGAGGGCATGATGCACCATATGACAGCCCCAAGCCCGCATTTTGCCCCAGCAGTTCAGCACGGCCACCCGCTTGACGCAGTAGGGCGTGGTGCCTTTGATATTTTCGTACAGTTCACGGAACTCGTTGCAGACGCTCTCCACATAGTCCACAAACTCCGGGAACTGCAAAGCCAGTTTCAGGTAGCCGCCATAGCCGATGCGGTCAATGGGCTTGCGCAGGATGGCGCGGCGGGCTGTGACCCAGTTCTCTTTGGCTTCCCGCACCGGGTCACCGCCCTCATGGAAGGTGTCCGGGAAGAAGTACGGCAGGAAACGGCCTTCGGTGTACTTCACGCCCTCAATGTCGGAGATCAGGCGCAGAGTGGAACCGTTGCCCACACTGCCCACAACGGCATCCAGCCCGATAGTCTTGAACTCCGGCATGAACGGCTCGGTGCCGATCCAGTGGTCGCCGAGGAACATCATCGCTTCACACCCGCACTCGTGGGTAATATCCACCATTTCTTTGGCCAGCTTTGCGATCTCCCGCCGCTGGAATGCCTGAAAATCACGGTATTCCTTGCTGGGCACGCGATACTGGTTGTTGTAATAGCCCTGATCGATGATGTACTCCGGGCGGAACTTGTAGCCCACTTCCTGCTCAAACTGATTCAGGATATAGGGGCTGACCGAAGCAGAATAGCCGTACCAGTCCACGAACTTTTCCCGTTTCAACTCATCAAAAATCAGGGTGAACTGGTGGAAAAAGGTGGTGTAGCGGATGACATTTACATACGGATGTTCTTTGATGAACTTCCGCAGGCGTTCCATCGAATATTTGTGGGTCTTGGGCTGGCGCACGTCAAAGGTGATCTGATGCTCAAAGTTCGTCCAGCCGTTGGTGGTGGCGTTGTACATATGCACCGGGTCCCAGATGAGGTAGGCCAGAAAGCTGACGGTGTACTCATGGAACGGCACGGCCTGCACGGTCACGCTGCCGTCTGCATAGCTCCACTTTTCCGGCGGCACAGGCTGGCCGGTGGTGCGGTCCATGACCTCCCACCAGCGGGTGATGTCGTCGTTGGTATTTACCTGCATCAGCTCCGGGCTGATGCCCTTCATCAGCGGGATGGTGACCGTGTCACCGGGGGCAGTGTAGAAGCCGGTCATGATGTAGCACTGCTGCACCTCGTCCGGGTTTGCCTTGGCCCATGCATTATCCTTGCGGGTGGTATAATAGGTGGAGTAAATTTTCGCATCGGCATCTTTCAGCTCCTGCGGAAAATCGGTGCCGTCGCAGTCACGGATGGCATCTGCGCCCCACTTTTTCAGAATTTCCAGTGTTTCGGGCACCACGTCCAAATCGGTGGGAATGGTCACGCGCCCGGTCTTTCTTGTTTCATCCATGGGAATTCTCCTTTACCTCTCTCTTATCCTCAATCCTGATAGGTCGCATTGTAAATGGCTAACACCGCCAGCAGCAGTGCCACGCCCACAAGCATGATGCCAAGGCCAGCCAGCTGCCCGGTCATTTTCCAGCCCGCGACCACCAGTGCAATGGACAGCACAAACAGCACGATCATCAGCACGATGCGCAGGGCAGGATGCGTTTTCCAGAATGCTTTCATCGTTTGTCACCTTACCCTTTCAGACCGCCCACGGTCATGCCCTGCGTCAGTTGCTTCTGCACACAGATGTACAAAATCAGGGTGGGCAGCATCACCAACACCAGACCGGCATACATGGTGCCGTACTGTGCGGCACTCTGCTGAGCCTGCATCAGGTTCAGCAGACCGACTGGCAGGGTACGGGGTGCGCTGGTGGAACTCATGAGGGTCATGGAAATGATGTACTCGTTCCAGAACGACAGGAAGTTGAACAGGATGATGGTGATGATGGACGGTTTTGCCATGGGGAAGATGATGCGGACCATGGCGGAGAAATAGCTGGCACCGTCGATGTAGGCGGCTTCTTCAAAGTCGTGCGGCAGGGTGGCAAAATAGCCTGACAGCAGATAGATGGTAAACGGCAGGGCTGTAGCCGCGTATACAACTGCCAGAATGAACAGGTTGTTCAGCAGAAAGCTGCTGCCGACATGGTTTTTCAGCCACACATCGCCGTCACGCAGCATCAGGAAGATGGGCACCACAATGTAGTTGACGTTGATGAACAGACCTGCCATAAACAGGGTGTTCAGCAGCTTGCGGCCCTTGAACCGGAAGCGGGACAGGCAGTAAGCAGCAGGCAGCGCAATGACCAGAAGCAGCACCAGTGCCAGTGCCGTGACAATGACCGAGTTGAGCATATATTCGCCCATCTTGGCCCCATTCCACGCGTTGACAAAGTTCTGCCAGTAGAACCCGGCGGGCAGTGCCCACGGATTGCCGTAGAACTCCGAGTTCTGTTTGATGGATGCCATAAACACCCATGCCACCGGCACAATGATGGTCACAGCCAGCAGGATCAGCACAAAATAGATGAAGAACTTATAGAGACCTTCCGCCGAGCGGGAAGATTTTTCTTCGTTTTTCTGCATTTTCTTCCCTCCTTAAAATTCCAGCGGGTCACGGCTGGTGGCCTTGTTGACACAGGCGGACAGTGCAAACGAGAACAGGAAAATGACCACACCGATGGCCATGCTGTAACCATACAGGCCAGCGTCTTTCTGGCTGTACATATAGTTCAGCGCAACATCCGAAGCACCATTCGGCCCGCCGCTGGTCATGGCCTTGACGAACAGGAACGCCATGTTGATGGTGGAGATGATGAAGAAGGTCAGGGTGGTGCGGATATTCGTCCAGATAAGCGGGATGGTAATCTGGAAGAACTGGGTCAGACGGCCCGCACCGTCCAGATTGGCACTCTCGTACAGGCTGGCAGGCACCGAGGACATGGAGGCCATATACATGACCATGTAATAGCCCACGGCCTGCCATACCATGGCGATGATGATGGAGGGAATGACCAGTTTTTCACCTTTCCAGAGGATGGGGTCGGTCATATCCCGGAATACGCCGATGATGCTGTTCAGCATACCATTTTCCGGCTTGTAAATAGCCGAGAAAATACCGGAGATGACGACCACAGAAAGGATATTCGGGATGTAGAAGATGACCCGGAAGAAATTCTGTCCTTTGATTTTTTCGCGGGTCAGGATGGCTGCAAACACCAGTGCAAAGGCAAAGGTGACGATGGTGACCACCACCACGAGCAGGATCATGTTCTGCATCGAGCGGATGAACTGTGTATCCTTGAGCAGATGTTGGAAGTTTTTCAGGCCCACAAAAGTCTCATTGGGCGAGTAGGCACCGCGCTCATACAAACTCATGCGAAACACATTGAGGGTAGGCAGGATCATAAAGATAAAAAACAGGATGGTGGCCGGTGCCACGCAGAAAAACACAAACCGTTTGCGGCTCTTGTCAGATTTCATAGACAAACCGCTCCTTTCTATTGGAATCCCGAAACCACAAAAAGCGGAGGCGGTCAAAACCGCCCCCGCTGGGCAGGGCTCAATTACTCAATGATGTTAGCGCGCATCTGGTCGCTGGCGGACTTGATGCCGTCGATCCACTGCTGCTCGGTCATGCTGCCGGACACCAGCGAGTTGACAGGATCGAAGAACACAGTGCGGACTTCCACGCCGGGGATTGCGGTGAAGGAAGCGAAGTTGCCCATAGCAGCCTTTGCGCCGTTGTCATAGATGGAGTAGAACATCTTGTTGTCGCCGTCGAGGTCATCGGCGATGCCCAGAACCGGCTGGATGGCACCGCTCTCGGCGAACAGCTTGCAGGCTTCATCGCTGTACAGGTAAGCCACGAACTGCTTTGCGGCATCAATGTGTTCTGCACCGGCCGGGATCCATGCCTGCTCGAACCAAGTGTAGCTGTACTGGTCGCCGCCAGCCTTGACAGCGGGCAGAGCGGTCATGCCCCACTCAAAGCCATCGGCACGAGGTGCTTCGGCCATCTCGCCCACGATCCAAGTGCCGTTGGGCATGAACAGAGCCTTGTTGTCCAGCACCAGCTGCTGATTCTGGGTGAAGTCCTGATCGTTGGCCTGTGCCGGGGTAATAGGGTTGGTGTAGGAAGCCAACTTATTTACGATGTCAAAGCAGGTCTGTGCTTCTGCGGTGTCCCAGATGCCTTCTTCGTAGTGGGTAGCCTTGTTGAAGAAGTCGGGGCCGCCTGCGGCATACATCAGTGCATAGAAGAAAGCGTCAAAGTAACCGGTGGTGGGATAAGTGAACAGGTAAGTGCCCTCGGCAGCAGCCTTATCACCCAGTTCCCACATCTCATCCCAAGTGGTGGGCACGTCCCAGCCCTTTTCCTTCAGGAAACCGGCGTTGTAGAACAGACCGCAGGGGCTGTAGAACATGGGAGCCAGATAGGTCTTGCCGTCGCCGTAGGGATTGGTCAGGGAGGTGTCGGTGAAGCCGCCCGCGATCTTTTCGCTGACCTTCTTGCTCTCGCCGGGCACGGTCATGCTCAGAACATCGGTGATGTCAGCAATCAGGTTGCCCTTGATGAACTGCTCGGTCAGAGCAGCTTCACGACCGGTGGCCAGATGGATGACATCAGGATAATCACCGCCCTGCATGGAGGGGCCGATGACATCTTCCAGATTCTTGTCGGTGGTCAGCTCCACCTTGATGCCGGTCTGAGCGGTAAAGGCATCGGTAACTTTCTGCCACATCTCGGAGCCGTAAGCGGTCTCAATGGCAGCAACCTTAATGGTCACGTCCTCAGCGGGAGCAGCGGACGATGCAGCGGCAGAAGAAGCCGTGCTGGAAGCGGTAGAACTGGAAGAACCGCCGCAGGCGGCCAGACCCAGTGCAGCGGCACCCACGCCAGCCACTTTCAAGAAATTGCGACGAGAAATGCGTTTCATAATGTGTCCTCCATCATAAAGTTCCGTTCAAAACACAGCCGGGGCAAACAGGCTTCGTCCGAGGGGGCTGTGATTTTTTCTGGTTCCAATATAGAGGTTTTCACGGTTTGCAACAAGGTCTTTGTTGTTTCGTTTTTTAGAAATATTGCTTTTCGGAAATTTCTTTCAGCAAAAGTGCTAAAATTCACATTATGGTTTTGGTACATTCTCCCTGTTTGTAACTAGTTTGACATATTTTCGTATTCTTTTCACAGTAAAAATATTTATCCTGTCCAAAAATTCAGGCTTGCATTTTTTCTTCATTGCCTCTATAATGAGAAAAAACACACGAAACAGCGCATCGTTTTTAGACTCTTATTTTCAGTATCTTGCTTTTATTTTTATGTTTTTTGCGTTTTGCTTCAAAAGGAGCCATTTATGAGTACCGAGCGATTTGATATCCGCCATGCTCCCGCTCCACGGGAATCCTTCCGGCTGCTGTACATCAGCAAGAGCAAATTTGGCGGCGATTGGAACAGCACCGCTCACACCCATTCCTGCACGGAACTGTTCTACTGCCTGAGCGGAGAAGGCCAGTTTTATTTGAGCGGTCAGCTTTATCCGGTCAAGCCGGACGATATGGTCATCGTCAACCCGCAGGTAGAGCATACCGAGCTGAGCCTGAACGCTTCGCCGCTGGAATATATCGTGCTGGGCGTTGCCGGCATTGAGATCTTATTTGGAAAAGCGGATTCCTCCTACGCCATCTTCAACTGCCGGGAGAATCGAGAGCGGATGGTGACGCTGCTCCATATGCTGCTGGCCGAAGCCGACCGCAGTCTGGACGGCTGCGAAACCGTCTGTCAGGATCTGCTGGAAGTGCTGCTTATCTGGCTGGTGCGGTGTACCACGCTTTCTTTGCAGGTGGAGGAAACGCCCCGCTCCGACAGCCGGGAGTGTGTGGAGATCAAGCGTTATCTGGACAACAACTACCGGGAGGATATCTCCCTTGACAGCCTTGCTGAAATTGCTCATATCAATAAATACTATCTGGCTCATACCTTCCAAAAAGAGTATGGCATCTCTCCCATAACTTACTTGAACCGCCGCCGCATTGAGGAAAGCAAGTATATGCTGGGCAATACCGGTTACAGTCTGGCGCAGATCAGCGAGTTGATGGGCTTTTCCTCTCCCAGCTATTTTTCGCAATGCTTCCGCAAAGCGGAAGGTCTGACCCCCAATGAATACCGCCGTCAGGTGCGGCAGGGACAACGCCCTGCCCCGGCAAAACGGCATGAAGTATAATGAAAACGAGGAATTTATGATGAAGTCCGTTACTCTTTCTCTGCTCCAGTCTGCTGCAAATGCCTTTGATTTTGGTGGACCCGTGGTCTGCGATGCCCACCACTACGGCGAGGGTCATATCAACGACACCTTTGTGGTCTGGCGCGAAGATCATTCCAAACGCTTTATTTTGCAGCGCATTAACACGGATACCTTTACTGACCCGGTGGGTCT
The DNA here is from genome assembly GCA_963656875.1 of Barnesiella intestinihominis. Classification (GTDB taxonomy): domain Bacteria; phylum Bacillota; class Clostridia; order Oscillospirales; family Ruminococcaceae; genus Faecalibacterium. The sequence goes on from CAVKKE010000074.1 coordinate 11,638, forward strand.
AATGGAGAATGTCTGCGGCGTGACCCGGCATCTGCGGGCAAAAATTCTTGCCGAGGGCGGCGACCCGGCACGGGAAACGTTGAATGTTATCCCAACTTTGTCGGGATTGACTTGCTATCTGGATGCAGACGGCGGCGCATGGCGCGCCTATGACTTTGTAGAAGATACCATCTGTTTGCAGCAGGTTGGCAGCGAAGCCGATTTCCGCACTGTGGCCGAGACACTGGGCAAATTCCAGAACCAGCTTGCGGATTATCCGGCCTCCACCCTCCACGAAACCATCGCCCGCTTCCACGACACGCCCAACCGCTATGCAAATTTTGAAAAAGCCCTCGCCATTGATGCGCTGGGCCGCGCAAAGAGCATTGCGCCGGAAATCGAGTTCATCCACGCACGGGAAAAAGACTGCCACGTCCTGCTGGATCAGCTTGCCGCCGGGGAAATTCCCCTGCGCGTCACCCACAACGACACCAAGATCAACAATGTTCTGATCGATGCTACCACCGGAAAAGGCATCTGTGTCATTGACCTCGACACCGTGATGCCGGGACTTTCGGCCTACGATTTCGGTGATTCCATCCGCACCGGGGCAAACGACTGCGCCGAGGACGAACCCGATCAGAGCAAAGTCCATTTTGACCTGCATCTGTACGAAGTGTTCGCCAAAGGGTATCTCTCCACTGCTGGGGCATCCATGAGCATGGCAGAAAAAAAGAGCCTTGCATGGGGCGCAAGGCTCATGACGCTGGAATGCGGCATCCGTTTTCTGACCGACTATCTGGAGGGCGACCATTATTTCCACATCGCCCGCCCGGATCATAACCTCGACCGTGCCCGTACCCAGTTCACGCTGGTGCGGCAGATGGAAGACGTTTTCGATCAGATGCTGGAAATCGTCTGCCCGGACAATCACTGATCCTGCAATCTCTCTATTCGGATACAGCAAGTACAACAGGCGGCTCCGGTGACGGGGTCGCCTGTTGTGCTTTTTCTTTTGAACGACATATATCAGAAAATCTTTGCAAGAAAATTCCCATATCCTAGTTTTTTGACACGCTTTTACATGAAGTTCATCTTTTTTGAATAGTTTAATCGTGCTATAATTAGACAAACCACTTATGCTTTCGACGTTTTGGATAAGGAGGACTATCATGGATAGTAATTACGGTTCTGTATGGCGGAAATGGGATTTTCATGTTCATACGTCATATTCCATTCTCAACAACAACTTTGGATTTGACCCTTTTGAATTGAGTGGTGCAACGCTTGAATCTAAATTTGATGAGTATGTAACCAAACTTTTTACAGCAGCTGTTCAGCAGGAGATTGCCGCAATTGGCATAACCGATTATTTTATGATAGAGGGCTATAAGCGCATCAAGCAAAATTACCTTGATTGCCCTGAGAAAATGCGTCAGTGTTTTCCGGATGAGGCTCTCCGCCATGCAGTTGAGCAAATTTATGTTTTTCCTAACATTGAACTTCGTCTAAATAATTTTGTTGGAAAAGGTGTTCATTCTGTAAATTATCACGTTATCTTTTCTTCCGATGTGCCCATTCAAGAAATCGAGGAGAATTTCTTGCATCGTTTGAATTTTAATTTCGATGCAAGTGATTTAAGATCTCTTACACTTTCAAACATTAAAACGTTCGGAAAGCAAATCAAGCAAAACAATGGAAACACTGGGTCCGACTTATTGGTCGGCCTAACTACCGTCAGTCTTGACTATACGACGATTTTAACTACCTTAGAAGGAAATTCGGCCTTTTTAGGAAAGTATCTTATCGCTATTCCGGTTGACGAAGATTTGTCAGAAGTTTCATGGAATGGACGAGATTATCCTGTTCGAAAAAATCTTTATAAGCAAAGCCATTGCCTTCTTACTTCAAACCGGAAAACGGTACAATGGGCACTTGCCGTAGGACACGAGAAAGCTCAGAAAAATGAATTCGGCTCCATTAAACCTTGCATTTGGGGCTCTGATGCACACAGTTATGAGCGGCTGTTCAAACCTGATAATGATAACTTCTGTTGGATAAAGGCTGATCCTTCTTTTGATGGGCTTACACAGATTCTCTATGAACCTGCAGAAAGAGTACGTATCCAATCCAATTATCCCGAAGTGCGTGATGTACATCAGCTTATTGATTCTGTTCAATTTAATGATTCTGATTTTCAAGAAAATCCCATCTATTTCAATGATGGTCTTACCTGTATCATTGGCGGAAAATCCACTGGAAAGTCAATGCTGCTCCGTCAGCTTGCACTCAACATTGATCCGAGCTACGTTTCTGAACAGGAAGAAAACAATCCGAAACCGAAAACCGGTTTTCCGAAAGTTGACGCTACTGTCAAATGGAAAGATGGAACAACTGAAAGTAGAAAAATCGTTTATATTCCGCAGACTTATTTGAACCGCACAATCGATAATCCCGAAGAATCCACGGCGATTCACAACATTATAGCAAATGTCTTGTTACAAGAGCCTGAAATCAAAGCTGCTCATGATACTCTCGCAAACACAGTTGATGCCATTCAGCGGAAAGTTCAGGGTTCCGTCAATGATTTACTTTCTGAACAAAGGCATCTCATCAGTTTGGAAGATCTTCTCAAACGGGATGGTTCATCAGAAACCTATGCAACAACTATCGCTTCTATGGAAGCAGATCGTTCCAAGTTGGCTAAAACAACAAATATCACTTCAGAGGAAATTAGTC
>CAVKKE010000075.1:0-14153 GCA_963656875.1 Barnesiella intestinihominis
TGTCGGAGTGGAACGGACAGCACACCATGCCATGGCGGTCTGGCTCCATGCCGTACATTTCCCCGGCCTGCCGAACAGTGATCGCGGATTTGATTTTCTGATATAAACTCAAATTGGCTCCTTTTGTCAAAGGTTCTGACAGGAATCTCTTTGATTTCTGCCGCTTCCAAAGCCGTTCTTCCTCACTGCTTCCCGGCAGGCATTCGTTTTGGAACGCTGTGTCGGCCCCGTTCAGGGCGCTCGCTCCCCCGATGGGAGGTCTTAGCGGTTTGGGCAGTTCGGACGGTCATTCTGTTCTCAAGGTTCGGTTAGGAAAGAATTCGGAGGGCTTTCGCGGGAAGCCCTTTAATATGTGTTTTGCTGGGGAGTTGATATGTTCGCTTTCTGTCCATAGGATAGAACAGAGCAAGGGTGAGTGCTGTATGTCCATAATGTTGGAAAATAGGTGCAAAATCTGCAAAATTCCACGTTCATAGACAAGAGCCGCCAGAAGTGGTATACTGTGCAAAAAACATCGGAGGTGCGACCATGAACATCAAGCTGACACTGGGAGAACGTCTCAAAGACCTGCGGGTGGAGCAGCATCTGACATTGGAAGCGCTGGCCGAGAGGACAGGCTTGTCCAAATCGGCACTAGCGAAATATGAAAGCGATGATGTGACCGACATCAGCATTTACGCCGTGACAACGCTGGCTGAGTTCTAAGGTGTGACCACGGACTACCTGCTGGGAGTGACCGAAAACAAAAAGCGCCCAGATGCAGCCCTTGCGGACTTGCATCTGAGCGATGGCGCAGTGGATGTATTAAGGAACGGAAAGTTCAATCATCGGCTGCTGTGTGAACTGATGGTACATGAGAACTTTCAGTGGCTGATGACTGACTTGGAAATTTATGTGGATGGCTATATCAGCGAAAACATCCAGAACCTTAATGCAGGTCTGGAAGCAACGCGGCAAATTCTGAAAAAGCAGTATGCAGCGGATGAGAATGATTTGTACATGAGCACCTTGAAATTGGGTCAGATCGATGAAGATGAATACTTCGGGCGCGTATTGTATGATGAACTGGCGGCCATCCTGAAAAATATCAAAGCCGAACACCGCAAGGACAAAACCACTTCGGATGGTTCGATGATCGACAACCTGATGAAGCAACTGGAGGATACACAGAAATTTGAAGGGTCTGCGGACGAAAAGAAAATCCGAACTGCAATGAGAGCAATCGGCATCAACTACGATAAACTGACAGAGGATGAGAAAAAACTTATAAAGAAGATTCTTTATAAGACGGCAATGCTGAAACCGGGAACACTTGCAGGCAACCGGGGCAAGCACAGACGCTGATTAGGATCAGGTATACTCTGAAAAGCTGGAGAAACGCTGCTGCGGCAGGATGAGAGAACGTACACCATTGGTTCCTCTGCAAGTATGAGCTGGGCGGGTGGAAATTGGCAGCGACCATGCCTATCCGCTCATTCTTCTGCCACAGAACAGGTGCTTGCCGTGTCCTCTCGCAGCCCCTTTTCCGCGTCAGCCGGAACCAAGGTGTAACACACTAGACTTTGCAAGCAAAGTCGTGTGCCAAAGGGATGCTGCGGCCCCTTTGGAAACCCAAGAGAAACGCCCATCAACTACGTTGCTCGTCCTCGGTCAGTGCGCTGATCCGCTTGCCCATAGCCTTGACCAGCGGAACGACAAGTGCATTCCCCATGGTGAAATAGCGCATTCGTTCCAGCATCCAGATTGTACGGAAAGCGGATGAAGTGTACGATAGCTGTACAGGATTTGCGTTTCACATCTAAAACTGGTAAAATAAAAACAACATCAGTATGAGGGATGTGAAAGTATGATCGATATACCGGAATATATCTGGCACAATGTGGATTCGCCGTGGATCTCGCTGGAACTGGATACCTGGGATGGTTTCACGCAGGGCCGCACGGCGGCAAAATATCCTGCGCACGCTACTGTTTTCTGGCAGGGCAAGGAGTTCACCTGCCTGTATATCGTCAAAAAGGGCAAGGTGCGCATCAGCGTCTACAATCAGGACGGGCAGGAGCAGCAGCTTTACATTGCGTGCAAAGGCGCCATTATCGGCGAGATCGCATGCATCCTGGGCAAGCACCATGTAACAACGGCTAAAACGCTGCAGGCCACCGAGCTGTACGTAGTGCCCAGCAAGGAAGCACAGCGGCTGTTCCATTCGGACCCGATCCTGGCCGACCGGCTGCTGCAGTATGAAGCGCGCAAAAACCGCATGATGATCGCCCAGCAGACGATGCTTTCGTTCGACCGTGCCACCCAGCGCATTGCAAAGGTGCTGCTGAACCTCTGCGACGCCTATGGCCGGGTGCGGCCGGAGGGCATCTACATCACGCTCCGGTTCACCTGCACGGACATTGCCACCATGGTCAGCACCAGCCGCGTGACCGTGAACAACACACTGCTGGAGCTGGCCAATGCAGGCGTGATCGAAAAACAGGAGGGGTACTATCTCATCCGGGATGAAGCCCGTCTGCAGGAGATGGCGACGGCAGCGCAGGAGTGAGCCGGTGAATTTTTTGAGTTTGTAAAACAGTTTACAGACAAACCGGGACGGTTTGTGTATTATCTTAGACAAGGAAACAGAAATCTGCAATGACGCGGATGCCTGTTTCCTTGTTTTGTTTTTACCGTGAATAATTGGCTGCAGGGAGGAACACAACATGAAACTGTCTCCTGAAACGATTGCGCGGGTCGAGGAATATATCGATGCACACAAGGATGAAATGATCGATATGTGGCGCGATTTTGTCGATACCCGCAGTGATACGCTGAACAAGGAAAAAACCGAAGCCATGGCGGCAAAGCTCGTCAAGATATTTCAGGCCATTGGCTGCACCTGCGAAACGTTTGAGGTGAGCGAGCGCAGCGGCCCCGGCATCGTGGCATGGTGGGGCAAGGAAAACCCGGGCACGCCGGTGCTGTTCAGCGGGCATTACGACACTGTTCCCCTGAAGGGCGAGCACCCGTTCACCATCGACGAAGAAAACTGCGCACACGGCCTTGGCTGTCTGGACATGAAGGGCGGCATCGTGATGTCGATCTGGATCGTCAAGGCGCTGCAGGCGCTGGGCTGGCACGAGCGCCCGGTAAAGCTGGTGTTCGTCGGTGATGAGGAAAACGGCCACCAGTTCAGCACCACAAAGGAGTTTTTGCTGCAGCATACCGGCGGCGTGGCAGCGGCCTTCAATATGGAGACGGGCCTTGTTTCCAATGCGATCTGCGTGGGCCGCAAAGGAACTGGACAGGCAACGCTGACGGTGCACGGCGTGGCGGCGCACTCCGGCAACAACTATCTGGAGGGTCGTAGCGCCATTTCGGAAATGGCAAACAAGATCAAAGAGGTGGAGGCCTTGACTGACCTCAAGGCAAACACCACCGTTGCAGTCACACTGGTTCAGGGCGGCACGGTGATGAACAGCATTCCGCCCATCTGCACGGCGATCGTGGACCTTCGGTTCGGCTGCGTCAGCGAGCGTGACCGGGTGGTGAAGGCGCTGGAAGACATCTGCGCCCGCACCACGGTGGATGGCACGAGCGCCGAGTTCGAGTACCGCGAGTTCATGGCACCATTCGACACCACACCGGCCGTCAAAGCACTGGCAGGCTTTGTCAGCACGGTGAGCGAGGACCTTGGCTACGGCAGCATGGGCCAGACCTTCCTGGGCGGCGGTTCGGATGCATCATTTATCACCCTGACCGGTGTGCCGTGCATCTGCTCCATCGGCGTCCGGGGGCAGTTCAACCATTCAGACCGGGAGTATGCGCTGGTGGAAAGTCTGTTCCAGCGGGCAAAGCTGCTCACCTGCTGTGTGATGCGGCTGGATGAATTTGAAGCGAGGGGTTAACAAAAACCAGACAAGGGGGAAAGTAAAATGTTTTCAAGTCCATATTTTTACCTGATGATCGTTGTAGGACTGTTTGCGCTGGGTGATCTGGTGGGCCACTTCACCAAAGGACGCCTGTCCGGCATGATGGTGGTCATGCTGCTGTTTCTGGTGGCCTTTCTGGCGGGCTGGATCCCGAAAGACATCATCGACCAGGCGGGTCTGACCCAGCTGGCAGGCGCCGCTACCGCAATGGTGCTGTTCAACATGGGTTCCACCCTGAACATCCGCCAGCTGGTGCGCGAGTGGCGCACGGTGCTGATGGCAGCGCTGTGCATGGTGGCTTCCTGCATCGCTATCCTGTGTGTGTCCCCCATCATCGGCTTTGACACGGCACTGGTGGGCATGCCGGTCATCAACGGCGCGGCCATGGCCACTTCGCTGATGTCGCAGGCTGCGTTGGACCGTGGCCTGGAAACGGCTGCTGCCCTGTGCGCGGTCATCTACTCGGTGCAGAAATTCGTGGGTGCGCCCATTGCTTCTGCCATGGGCCTGCGTTACGCTAACAAGCTGGTGGCAGATTTCCGCAAGGATCCCGCTGCCCACATGGCCGAACTGGCTGCAAAGCAGAAGGGTACCTCCTCCGACAAGCCCATGTTCTATGAGACCCACAAAGACCTGTTTACTTCCAATGTCCTGCTGGCCATCGTCTGCATCGGCGCATGGATCGCCCGTGTGCTGGGCAGCCTGACCCCCATCAACTACAGCATCTGGGCACTGCTGCTGGGCTCTGTGTCCGGTCTAGGCGGCTACATTCCGCCCAAGCCCCTGCAGCGCAGCAACTCCTACGGCCTGATGATGATCGCCGTGTTCGGTTCCATCATCCCCTCTCTGGGCAAGGTCTCCCTGAGCGATCTGGGTACCATGGCATTCCAGACCATCGTGCTGTTCGTGGCGGCCTGCATCGGCATCTTTGTGGTGGGCTGGGGCCTGCCCTGCTGGAAGCTGGTGGGTGACCGTGATCTGGCCGTCGGCATCGGTGTGGAGCAGTTCCTGGGCTTCCCCTCCAACGTTGTGATCTGCCGCGAGGTCAGCGAGGCTGTAGGCGAAACGGATGACGAAAAGACCTACATTGAAGAGACCCTCAGCGTGCCGTATGTCGTGGGCGGCATTACGGTAGTCACGATTCTCTCGGTCACACTGGCTGGCATCGTGATCAACTTCCTGTAAAAATATTTTTTCCGGCGGGGCTGCGGCTCCGCCGTTTTTTGTTTTGGGCAGAAATTTTTCAAAACGTAAACTACTTGATATTTTTAAACGCCGATATCCTTTATAATCGTATCGTGAACAAAACCAGACACGAAAGGAGCAAAACATCATGTCTGAAGTAGAAAAGCGCCTTGCTGAAAAAGGCATCGAAATCCATGCGGCGCCCATTCCGGTGGCAGCGTATCTGCCGGGCGTCATCAGCGGAAACACTGTTTACGTGTCCGGCCAGCTGCCCTTTGAGCAGGGCAAGCTGAATTACACCGGCAGCCTGAAGTCGGACGATGAGATCGAAACGGGCTACAAGGCCGCGCAGATCTGTGCTGTCAACTGTCTGAGCGTGGTCAAAGCCCTGATCGGGGATCTGGACCGCGTGACGAAGGTGGTAAAGCTGTGCGGCTTTGTGAACAGCGCACCGGAGTTTGCCGCGCAGCCCAAGGTGGTGAACGGTGCTTCGGAACTGATGCAGACCGCCTTTGGCGAAAAAGGCGCCCATGCCCGCAGTGCCGTGGGCGTGGCCGCTCTGCCCATGAACGCCGTGTGCGAAGTGGAACTGATCGTGGAGTTTGAATAAGGAGGGACACACAATGGTACAGATCGATTGGGAAAAGATCCGCAAAGAAGAGTTTCCGGTGCTGGAGACCATGACCTTTCTGGATGCCGCCTGCGTCAGCTTTGCACCGCAGCGCGCGGTGCGCGCCGTCAAGGCGTTTGCCGACATGACCGCCTGTCAGGAAGAAGCCAACAGCAGCGCCCATCACATCGCCATGGACAGCCTGCGCAACAAGGCGTATCATGAAGCACAGGTGCTGTTCAATGCCGACCCGGAGGAGATCGCACTGGTGGAGAGCACTTCTCACGGCCTGAACATCGCCGCTGCCGGCATCGAACTGAACGACGGCGACAGCATCCTCACCACCAACCTGGAATTCATTCAGGTGGCACTGCCCTGGTGTCTGATGCGCAAGACCAAGAACATCGATATCCGCGTGTGCAAGACCACGGACAACCGTTTCCGTGCGGCCGATTTTGCCAAGCTGGCCGATAAGACCACCAAGATCCTGGTCATGTCCACGGTGGAATGGTGCAACGGCTGGGCCAGTGACCTAAAGGAAATCGGTGACTGGTGCAAGGCAAACGATATCATGTTTGTGGTGGATGCCGTGCAGCAGATGGGCGTGACCAAGATCGACACCAAGGCCTGCCATATCGATGTGCTGACCGCAGGCGGCCACAAATGGGCCAACAGCCCTTATGGCACCGGCATCCTGTATGTCAACAAGGACTCTTTGGGCAAGATTAAGCAGAGCTATGGCGGCTACCTGAACACCAGTGTGCCGGAAGGCGGATGGGGCGCTTACTGGGAAAAGTGTGATTCCAAATCGGTGTGGGACTGGACCTTCCCCAACACCGCACGCAAGTTCGAGATCGGCGGCACCACGAACTATACCGGTGCCATTGCTCTGGGCGAGTCGCTGGGGCTGGTCAACGAGATCGGCATCGAGAACATCCAGCAGCATGTGTGGGAGCTGGGTGCCTACTGCATGGACCGCATCGAGGAAATCGGCGGCACCGTTATCACCCACCGCGACCCGGAGCGCCGCGCCGGCATCATCATTGCCCGGCTGTATCAGGATGTGGAAATCGACCGCAAAATCATGCGCGACCTCCACGCCCGCAAGATCTTTGTGGCACAGCGCTTCACCGACAATGTGGGCGGCTTCCGCATTTCCTGCAACTGGTTCAACACCGAAAAGGACATCGATGCCATGATCGCCGCCATGAAAGAGCTGATCGGCCTGATCGGCCGTGCACCGGATTACAAGGGCTGAAAGCAAAACGGAACGAAAAACGTGTAAAAGCAACGGGGCTTTGGGAGACGGATCCTCTCAAGGCCCCGTTTTATTGATCGGGAGAGAAAGAACAATGGAACCTGTCTATGAGACCGTAAAACAGTATGTGGAAGCGCACCGCCGTGAGATGCTGTGCCTGTGGGAAGATTTTGTCAACACGCCCAGCCAGGCCCGGGACCGTGCCGCCGCCATGAAAATGGCAGATAAGCTCATGGATATCTTCTCGGTGCTGGGCATGGATGTGCGCTCGGTGGATGTGGGGCCGGTGAACAGCCGCCTGATCGTGGCAGACTGGAACACCGCCGCACCCGGTGCGCCCATCCTCATCAGCGGTCATTACGATACGGTGAACGCCTGCCCGGACGAAAGCGCCGTGCCCGGCACCGAAGCGGCGCTGGACGGCACACCGCATTTCCGGGTGGATGCAGAGGGCAAGGCCCATGGCCTGGGCTGTCTGGATATGCAGGGCGGAATCGTGATCGCCATCTGGACCCTGCGGGCCCTGCAGGCGCTGGGTTGGAACAAACATCCCATCCGCTTTTTGTTTGCCGGTGATGAGGACAAGGGCCATGAGCACGGCAATACGCCGGAAAAGATGATGGAGTTGGCAAAGGGCTGTGCCTGCTGCTTCAATATGGAAACGGGCCTTATCACCAACGACATCTGCATCGGCCGCAAAGGCGGCGGTCAGGGCGATGTAGAGGTGACCGGCAAGGCGGCGCACGCAGGCAACGAGTTTTCCAGCGGCCGCAACGCCCTGCTGGAAATGACCTATATCGCCCAGGCGCTTGCCGCCCTTACGGACATGGAAAAAGGTACCACCGTGGCACCTACCGTGATCCGCGGCGGCAGCGTGCCCAACGGCATTCCGGAGCTGTGCACCATGAGCTTTGATGTGCGCTATAACCGTGCAGACGAGAAGCAGCGCCTGCTGAAAGCCTTTGAGGAGATCGGCAGCACGACCCACATCGACGGCACCCATTGCAAGCTGGTGTTCCGCGAGTTTATGGCACCGTTTGAAAAGACGCCCCGCGGCGAAGCGCTGGCCGATTTCGTGGGCGCGGTGTCGGAGCGCAGCGGCCTTGGCATCATGGGTAAACGGGTGCTGGGCGGCAGCTCGGATGCTTCCTATCTGACCATGGCCGGTGTGCCCACCATCTGCAGCATGGGTGTCTGCGGGCAGTACAACCATTCCAGCAAGGAGTACGCCTTTGTGGAAAGCCTGTATACCCGCACCAAGCTGCTTACCTGTGCCCTGATGGAACTGGACGAATATCTGGAAGGCTGAACCGGTAAACCTGAATGACAAAAGGCCGCTGCTTGTGCAGCGGCCTTTTGCGGTATGGGGAAGTCGCGCACAGATCTGGATTAGAGGACCAGATTTGCCGCAGCCGAAAATAGCGGAAGGATGAGGATGCTCAGCAGGGTGGAAAGGGTCACGGTCTGGCTGGCATAAACGTGATCCAGACCATTCAGCTGGGCATAGACCGCCACGTTGGCACCGACGGGTGCAGCGGCCGCAATAAGCACGGCCAGCCGCATCTTAGCCGGCACCGGCAACAGGCAGAACAGCAGCAGGGTCAGTGCGGGGATCAGCACCAGCCGCACAAAGCTTACCCAGTACAGCCGCAGGCTGGTAAACAGGGCGCGCAGGTCCGACTGCGCCAGATACACGCCCAGCACGATCATGGCCAGCGGGGCGTTCAGGTTGCCGATGTGGGTTAGAGTTTTTGCAGCGGCCTCCGGCAGGTGGCTGCCAAGGCCGGAAGCATAAATGGCAAGGCCGATCAGCGTGCCGTCGGCAATGGGGTTTGCCAGCACGGTGTGCAGGGTGAATGGCCGTTTTTTGCCGGTCATCAGGTCCACACCGTAGGAGAACTGCAGGATGTTCAGCAGGGCCATAAAAGGCACGATGTAAAAAACAGCGTCGGCGCCCAGTGTGGCCTGCACCAGAGGGATGCCGATAAAACCTGCATTGGAGAAGGCCGCGGCAAAATCCTCGATGGCGTTTTTGGGGAACAGCAGCCGCGCCGCCAGCATGGCCAGCGCCAGTGCGGCCGCGCCCAGGAGGGTGCTCTGCGCCAGCGCAAGGGTGTGCTCCGGCGTGCGTGCGGCGCAGAAGCTTTTGATTATCACCGCAGGAAAAACCACCCACAGCAGCATGGTGCCAATGCCGCGGCTGACGGCGGCATCGATCTTGCCGCTGCGGTACAGGCAGTAGCCCACTGCCATCATCAGTAGCATGACAAAGGTCTGGCTGGCAATGATCCCGGCAATTTCCATAAAGGGCCTCCTTTTTTACAAAAACAGTGCTGCCGCCATCAGGACCAGCGGCAGGGTGGCGACGCTGAGCAGAGACGAAAGGGCCACGGCCTGCCCGGCGTAGCGGTAATCGCCGCCGAACAGCTGCGCATAGGTGGCAGCTCCGGCACCCACCGGCGCCGCCGATGCGATCAGCAGGCACAGCTTCAGCTCATGGCTCAGCGGCAGCAAAAACAGCAGCGCGGCGGTCAGCAGCGGGATCAGCACCAGCCGGACGGCACACAGCCCGTAAAGGCGTGGCGTGGTAAAGGTGGCGCCCAGCTCCGATTGTGCCAGATACACGCCCAGCAGGATCATGCCCAGCGGGGCATTCAGCCCGGCAAGGCTGCCAAGAAAGCTGGTAAGCAGGCTGGGCAGGCTGCTGCCGAAGCCGCTGAAATAGAGCGCAAGGCCGATGGCCGTACCCCAGATGACCGGGTTCTTTGCCAGTGCCGCCGGGCGGAACGAAAGTGCTTCGCCGGTGAGCAGGGCAACGCCGTAGGTGTACTGCAGAAAGCACAAAAGCACCATGTAGCCCACGATGCAGAACGACGCGTCGGCCCCAAAGACGGCCTGCACCAGCGGGATGCCCACAAAGCCCGCGTTAGAAAACGCGGCTGCAAAGGCTTCTACCCCGCTTTTGCGGTAGATGAGCCGTGCCGCAGCCACAGAAAGCAGCATGGCGGCGGCAGCGGCCAGCGTGCTGCGTGCCAGCAGCGCCGTGTTGGCCGGTGTGCGCTCCAGTAGTAGGCTGTTGATGAGGGTGGCGGGCATCACGGCATACAGCAGCGCCGATGCGATGCTGCGGCTGCCCGGCTCGTCGATCCGCTTTGTTTTATACAGTGCAAACCCCACCGCCATCAGCAGAAACATGGCAGCGGTCTGCCGCAGAACGATCAAACTGACCTGCATGGTTCCTCCTTTTCTGATACAAAAACTGCCCCATGCAGCAGCACAGGGCAGACGGCATGACAGGGGGCTCAGCCTTTCAGCCGGGCTTTGTATTCGTCGGAGGCGCAGATCTCGTCAAAGGCATGTGACACAATGGCATCCTGTTCCAGTGTGCCGACAGAGATGCGGTTCTTGGGGAAGTTGCCGCGGATGATCAGGCCAAAGCGCAGCATCTGGTCGGCAAACCACTGCACATCCACCAGCGGGTCAAAATAGATGAAGTTTGCATGGCTCTCCCACACGGTAAAGCCGTGCTTGTGCATCTCGGCGGCCAGGAAGGCGCGGGACTTCTTGGTCATGGAAACGCTCATGTCCAGAAATTCCTTGTCGTCCAGCGCGGCCAGCGCACCGTACAGGGCGGGACGGTTGGTGCAGAAGCCGGTGGCGTCCCGCTGCAGATAGTTTACGATCTCTTCATTGGAGATCAGGTAGCCGATGCGGGCACCGGCCATGCCGTACATCTTGGAGAAGGTGCGCACCACGATCACATTGGTGTCATCGCTTACGGCATCGATCATGTTCTTGTAGCTGGGGTCCTCCACAAAGTCCAGATAGGCTTCGTCCACCACCAGAACGACATGACGCGGCAGAGCCTGTGCAAAGGCGTGCAGCTCATCCGATGGGATCAGCGTGCCGGTGGGGTTGTTGGGGTTGCACAGGAAGATCAGCTTGGTCTTGGGGGTAACGGCCGCCATTACCTTGTCAAAATCCGGGGTCAGGGTGACTTCGGTCAGCGGCACTTCCACTAGCTTTGCCTGCATCCGTTTGATGATGTTGTAGTAGTTCGGATAGGTGGGCGGGGTGACGATGGCCTCGTCACCGGGGCGCAGAAACACCTCGCCGATAAAGTTCAGGCCCTGTGTGGCACCGTCGGTGACCATCACCTGCTCTGCCCGGACGCCGCATACGGTGGCAAGCTTTGCGCGCAGCTCCTTTGCGCGTACATCCGGGTAGCGGTTGCAGATAGTGGCCTGCTGCTGCATGGCTTCCACGGCCTTGGGCGAGATGCCAAAGGGGTTCTCGTTGGTGGCCAGCTGGATCAGTTCCTTTACGTTGTCGGGCTTTTTCTTGGACTGCTCTTCTGCGCCCACCACATAGGGCGGGGCCTCTTTTACAAATTCACTTACAAGTTCACGGACCGGCATAATACGTTCCCTCCATACTCTTTTACAACACTCTTTTGCGATCCGGCTTCGGATCAGTGGTGTATGAGCCTATTATAAAAAGATGAAAGCCCCATTTCCGTAAAGCACTTTACAACCAAACAAAACATTTTGGGCTATACTGGGGTCATTCCATAGAATATGAGAGGGAAAGGCTATGAAAAATCGTCTGCGTGAGACTTATGCGCAGGGCGTGCCCTGCATTGGAACATTTCTGCAAATGGGCAGCCCCGAAGCGGCCGAGTGCGCCGGGCTGGCCGGGTTTGATTTCTTCATCGTGGATACCGAGCACAGCCCCTACGACCTGCCGCAGATCACGGCCTGCTGCCGCGCTGCCGGGGCACGGGGCATCACGCCACTGGCTCGCATTAGTCAGATCACCCGGGGCACCGTGCTCAAGGCGCTGGATGCCGGGGCAAAGGGTTTGATTGTGCCGGGCATCCAGACGGTGGAAGAGGTGCGGCAGCTGATCGAATATGGCAAGTACACCCCCATCGGCAACCGGGGCTTCTGCCCCACCCGCTGCTGCGGCTGGGGCTACGACGGTTCCATGGCGCAGGGCATCGGGACTTACCTTGCTCAGTGCAACCGGGACACCATGCTCATCCCGCAGTGCGAGACGGTGGGCTGCCTGAAGCATCTGGAAGAGATCGTGGCGCTGGAAGGTGTGGACGGTATTTTTATCGGTCCCTTTGATCTGTCGGTGGCGCTGGGCAAGCCCGGACAGTTTGAGGATGAAGAAGTAAAGCAGGCCTTTGCACGGGTGCTGGCGGTCTGTCGCAAGGCGGGTAAGCCGGTGTACATCTTTGCACCGGATACCGCCGCCGGGCAGCTGCGCCTTGCACAGGGCTTTGACGGTGTCTGCTGCAGTGCGGACCTGAATTTTATGGCAGACGCCATGCTGGATGCAGCAAAGACGCTGCACGGCGCAAAGGAGGAAACAAGATGAACGTATTGATGTTGGGCGATGCCGAGGGTCTGCGCCGTCAACTTCTGCCGGGACAGGAACAACAGCTGCAGATCACACAGCTGCGCAGTGGCGGCTGTACCGGCGCGCAGATCGCAGCGGCCTGCCCGGATGCGGAAGTGCTGGTTGCAGAGCCGAACAACCGGCTAGATGCACAGCTGATCGCATCGCTGCCAAAGCTGAAGCTGATCCACGGCGTGGGTGTCGGATACAACCTGTTTGATCTGGAAACTGCAAAGCAGGCGGGTATCCCGGTATGCAACTGCCGGGGTTCCAATGCGCGTGCAGTAGCCGAGCACGCGGTCATGCTCATGCTATGCTGTCTGCGGCAGGTCAAGCTGAACGATACACTGGTAGCCGAGGGCAGGCAGGACGAGCAGCAGAAGCACTGCATCGCCACGGGCTGCATCCGGGAACTAGGCGACTGTACCGTTGGTTTGGTGGGCTTTGGTGCCATTGCCCGCACCGTGGCGCAGATGCTGGTTCCCTTTGGGCCGAAGGTGCTGTATTATGACCCTTTCCGGGCCGACCGCGCCACCGAGGAAGCCTGCCATGTGGAATATGCGGATCTTGAAACGATCCAAAAATGCAGCGATATCCTCAGCCTGCACTTGGCCGTTACGCCGCAGACCATGAACATGGTGGACGCGGACTTTCTGGCGGGCATGAAGGATGGTGCATCTATCATCAACACCGCGCGCGGTGACCTTGTGGACAGTGCCGCCCTTGCCGAAGCTCTGTGCAGCGGCAAAATCGCCGGAGCCGGACTAGATACCATCGCACCGGAGCCGGTCACGCAGGAGAACCCACTGCTCTGCCTGCCCCATAACGTTGCCGAAAATGTGATCTATTCGCCGCACATCGCCGGCATCACAGGCACCTCTGGTCGCCGGAACTACCGCATGATCGCTGCGGCCATCCGGGCAGTGCAGAACGGCCAGCGCCCGGAAAATATCGTGAATGGTCTGTGACCTCAAAAAGCAAAATGCCCGCCCACCGTGGTCCTTCCACGGGTGGGCGGGCATCGTTTATACGGTAAATGGCTATTTACGCTGACATTTCAGGATTTACGCTGAAAATACGCTGATTTGGTATGGTTTGCGCTGAATTTACGCTGAAAAACGCGCAATCGCGCGAACAAAGCACGAATAAATCTGGCTGGCCGCGAATAAACCGCGAACAAAAATCGCACGGGCGTGCATTCTTCATGCGTAGAAAAGTGCAATGTAAAAATGAAATGTTGCAAAAATGAACTGTAATGCGATGAAAATCTAGGAATGCGAAATCGCACGCTGAAATGCACGCGTGCAATGTAACCTGAAAGGAGGCCGACGATAAAAATGCGCGCCGCGCGATTAGCGATTTTACCGCGCGTTTTTGTCAATCAATCTTCCAGCCTACCATGGTCACATCCCAGCGACAGATAATGCGCTATCTCCCCTTTCAGCACCATCTGCACGTATTCCAGAGGCTTATTGTAGAGCAGCCAGTCTAGTTCGGCCCGCTGTACCGGGGTGTTGCCGTACTCGTCCTCAACAGCGATGCAGTCGATGGCAACAGTGGTTCCATCCTCAAACCGGGCTTCCACTCGGTTGGTGTCCATGTTGTAGCGGCAGGAAAGCAAGTTCTTCATAGTATATCCTCCAAGACTTGATTTTGATATGTGGCCACTCAAACCAATGCCGTCAAGTCGTGGTTGGATGTGTCGATTTTTAGTTTGTTCCAGAGTAAGTGCACGGTTTCTGCACGGATTTTGCACGGTTTCAAAACGTGCAAAGGGTGC
>CAVKKE010000076.1:0-13918 GCA_963656875.1 Barnesiella intestinihominis
AGATCCTGGGCGACGAGCAGCCCATCACCTGCCGCTTTGCCGATACGCTGGCTCCTGAGATGGACAAGCTGAAGGCTGAAGCTGCCAAGTGGGCAACGCAGGAGGAGGACGTGCTGACTTACGCAATGTTCCCGCAGGTCGCACCCAAGTTCTTTGACAAGCGCAATGCCAAGAAGCAGGGCGTTGACGGCGACCATGTGGACTACACCAATCAGTCTCATCCCGTCTGATCATGATCTGCAAAGGGGAGTCCCGTTTTGGGGGCTCCCTTTTTTGTTTGCCGTTTTCCGGTGAAAAAGAGCTTCTGTGTAGGAAACTCTGTGGGAAACAAGCTTGGATGCATTGACTTGCAAATGCACAGCTTTTATAATAAGGATAGAATTTATGGATCACAGAAATGCAGAGGTTGAACAAATCGGGGGATAAAAAATGAGAAATGTCACAGCCCAGCGCCTTGCGGAATTTACGGAGCGGGATTACAGACTCACCTTTGGGATCACGAAGGAAGAGTTTGACAAAATGCTGGCAGCACTGGAAGAAGCCTATCAGCGTGAACACAAGCGCAAACCCCGCTTCACAAAGATCACCATGCAGGACAAGCTTATTCTCACTCTGATCTATCGCCACGAATACCGCAGCATGGACAGCATCGCTGCCGAATATGAGGTCTCCCGCGATACCATCGCCGATAATATTCACTGGGTGGAGCAGACCCTGCTGAACGCAGATCTGCTGGAAACCAGCGTGACCTGCGTCTATAAAACCAACTGAATCCATGTCCCGAAGCAGAATGAAAAATCATGCTTCGGGACTTTTTGATTTTCTTGCGTTTATTCCTGCACTTCCTGGCCCCGGAAGGGGACACTGCACCTTGAATTTTTTCAGAAAGAATAGTAAAATGATGCTATATGTATCGTAACATGGGTGTGTGTACCCCAAAGCGGATACATATGCGAAAAATCGACCGACAAAAAAGCCTCAATGAGAGAACAGGAGAGCGTATGATTCTGAGTATGACCGGCTTCGGCCGGGGCACTGCCGTTCGCAACGGCCGGGAGATCACCGTTGAACTGCGCAGCGTGAATTCCCGTTACTTTGAGTATTCTTCCCGCATCCCGCGCACCTGCAGCTATCTGGACAGCCGCCTGAAAAAGCAGCTCAACGAGCGCATCACCCGCGGCAAGGTGGAGCTGAGCATGACTATCCAGAATGTGGATGCCGCCGATACGGTCGTCACCGTCAATATGGAACTGGCCCGCAGCTATCAGCAGGCCATGCGGGATATCTCTGAGCAGCTGGGCGTCAAGAACGATATCTCTGCCGGTGTGCTGACCCGCTTCCCGGATGTGCTGGCCACCCGCCACGCGGACGTGGACGAAGAGCAGTTGTGGGAGGACGTTTCCGCCGTCACCGCACAGGCACTGGATCGTTTTGTGGAGATGCGTGCTGCCGAGGGCGCCAAGATGAAGGCAGACGTGGAAAACCGCCTGAACTTCCTCGAAGAGTGCGTCGGCAAGGTGGAGACCCTGAGTGCCGGTCGTGTGGAAGCTTACACCAACCGCCTGTATGAAAAGCTCAAGGTCATTCTGGAAGACCGCGACATCGACGATGCACGCGTGCTGACCGAAGCGGCCATCTTTGGCGACAAGACTGCTGTGGATGAGGAGACTGTGCGTCTGCGCAGCCACATTTCTCAGTACCGCGAGATCCTGCAGCTGAACGAGCCTGTGGGCCGCAAGCTGGACTTCCTGACGCAGGAGCTGAACCGTGAGACCAATACCATCGGCTCCAAGTGCCAGGATCTGGATATCACCCGCATTGTGGTGGACATGAAAGCGGAGATCGAGAAGATCCGCGAGCAGATCCAGAATCTCGAGTAAACAGCAAAGAATGTTTCGGAGGAATTTATGAGGCTGATCAACATCGGGTTTGGCAATATGGTCAGTGCAGGCCGTGTGGTGGCTGTGGTCAGCCCGGACTCTGCACCGGTCAAGCGCCTTGTCAAGGAAGCGCGGGAACGCGGGATGCTGATCGATGCGTCCTACGGTCGCAGCACCCGTGCGGTGCTCATCATGGATTCCGATCATGTGGTGCTCTCGGCGCTTCAGCCGGAAACGGTGGCCAACCGTGCGGCCGGGCAGGAGGGCAGGACGATGACAGAGGAGGAACAGTCCCATGGCGAATGATAAATATCTGTTTGTGGTTTCCGGCGCAGCAGGCACCGGAAAGGACAGCGTGGTCAAAGCTCTGCGCGAGGCACACCCGGAGATCGAAAAGACTGTCTCCGCCACCACCCGCGCGCCGCGCCCGGGTGAGCAGGAAGGCGTGGACTATTACTATCGCACCAGAGAAGAGTTCCAGAAGCTGATCGAGAACGATCAGGTGGTGGAGCACAATTTCTATAACGGCAATTATTATGGCACTCTCCGCGAAGAGGTGGACAAGCGTCTGGCTGCTCAGAAGGTGGTCGTGCTGGTCATCGATGTGCACGGTGCGGAGAATATCCGTCGCATGTTCCCGGGTGCGACCACAGTGTTCCTGCTGCCGCCCTCTGTGGAAGAGCTGGAGCGCCGCCTGCGCGGCCGCGGCACCGAGACCGAGGAGAGCATTCAGGAGCGCCTTGCCACTGCCCGCGAAGAACTGGCTCAGCAGGACAAGTTCACCCTGAAGCTGGTCAACCATGAAGTGGACGCCTGTGCCGACGAGCTGTATCAGGTCATCTGCCAGCGTGCCGGTCTTGCAAAATAACAGTTGAAGGAGCTGGACGAATGCCCAAAACGGTAGGCGTTGCCGTCAGCAATGCGACCTTCCATTTTGATAAACTTTACACCTATGCTGTCATGCCGGATCAGCAGGATTCTGTGCGGCTGGGCAGCATGGTGCTGGTGCCCTTTGGCCGGGGCAGCCGTGCCCGCATGGGCGTCGTGCTGGCCTGCGACGCTGAGCCGGAAAGCTCGAAGCTGAAATTCCTTTTTGATGTGGCCCCGGCGTCCGCCTGCCTGACGCCCGAACTGCTGCGGCTGGTGCACTTTTTAAAGGAACGCACCTTCTGCACCTACTACGAAGCGGTCAAGGCGGTCATTCCCTATGGTGCACAGTATAAGCCCGCTGTAGCAGCGGACGGTGTGACCCCGGTGCTGCAAAAGCAGCTCACCCGCCACACCGAGAACTCTTACCGTCTGGTGGGGGAGCTGCCCCAGAAGCCGAAGCCCACAGCCAAACAGCTGGCGGCAGTGGCACTGCTGGGCGGCGGACCCCGTACTCTGAATGAACTGGAAGATAAGGGCATCAGCCGCGCCGTGCTGGATAACCTGTGCACAAAAGGTGTGCTGGAATGCAGCAAGGTGAACAAGTCCATCGACCTGTATTCGTCCATTCCGCTGAAAAATGACCCCATCGACCTGACAGCAGAGCAGCAGGCGGCGTATGACGCTCTGCTTCCGAAGCTGGAAGGCGATGCGCCTCATTCTGCGCTGCTCTATGGCGTTACTGGCAGCGGCAAGACGCTGGTGTTTTTAAAGCTCATTGCCCGCTGTCTGGAACTGGGGCGCAAGGCTCTGGTGCTGGTGCCGGAGATCAGCCTGACGCCACAGATGATCCTGCGGCTCAAGAGTCAGTTCGGCCGCCGGGTGGCGGTGCAGCACTCCGCCCTCAATCACACCGAACGTCTGCTGCAGTGGCAGATGATCCAGGACGGCGGCGCAGATATCGTGGTGGGCACCCG
Source organism: Barnesiella intestinihominis (assembly GCA_963656875.1). Lineage (GTDB taxonomy): Bacteria > Bacillota > Clostridia > Oscillospirales > Ruminococcaceae > Faecalibacterium. The sequence continues at coordinate 3,725 of CAVKKE010000076.1, forward strand.
CAGCGCGGTCTTTTCGCCGCTGGAAAACATTGGCCTTATCATCATTGATGAGGAGCAGGAGCACACTTACCGCTCCGAGTCTGCGCCCCGCTATTCCGCCCATGAAATGGCCCGGCAGCGTGCGGCAGAGAACGGTGCGCTGCTTCTGCTGGCCAGTGCCACGCCCAGCACCGAAAGTTTCTATGCGGCTCAGCACGGCCGTACGCAGCTTGTGCGGCTGACCCGGCGCTATGGCGGCAATCCGCTGCCAAAAGTGCAGATCGTGGACATGCGTGCGGAGCTGGCATCGGGCAATCCCCGTGAGATCAGCCTTGCGCTGGAAGACGCCATCCGTCGCAATCTGGAAGCAAAAAAGCAGACCATCCTGCTTTTGAACCGCCGCGGCTATCAGACCATGGCGCAGTGTGAAGACTGTCGTGAGGTGCTCAAGTGCTCAAAGTGCAGCGTGCCGATGGTCTATCATAAGTCGGCGCACAAGGTGCTGTGCCACTACTGCGGCAGCCAGATGGAGCCGCCGCCCACGGTCTGCCCCGCCTGCGGCGGAAAGCTGCAGTACCGGGGCTTTGGCACCCAGAAGGCGGAAGAAGAGCTGGCAAAGCTTTTCCCGGACGCACGGGTGCTGCGGATGGATCAGGACTCCACTGCAGCCAAGGATGCCCACGAAAAGCTGTTGGCAAAGTTTGCACGCCACGAATATGACATCATGGTGGGCACCCAGATGGTAGCCAAGGGCCTTGATTTTGAGGATGTGACCCTTGTGGGTGTGCTGGGCATTGATTCGCTGCTGTTTGCGCAGGGATTCCGCGCCTACGAGAATGTGTTCAGTCTTATCACGCAGGTGGTGGGCCGCAGCGGCCGGGCAAAAGACCCCGGCTTCGCCATCATCCAGACCACCGACCCGGACAACCCCGTGCTGAACCTTGCTGCCGCGCAGGATTATGATGCGTTCTTCGAGCAGGAGATCGCGTACCGGAAGCTGGGCCTGTACCCGCCATTCTGCGGGTTGTGTGTCATCGGCTTTGCCGGGCCGAAAGAGATCGAGGTGGCTCGGGCGGCGGCGCGGTTCTCGACCCTGCTGGGTCAGCAGGCAAAGCAGCAGCCTGATCTGCCCCTGCGCGTGCTGGGGCCGACTCCCGGCAGCATTGAAAAGATCAATGACACTTACCGCTACAAGCTCACCATCAAGTGCCGCAACGACCGCCGCTTCCGCGATCTCGTACGCAGCACATTGGAAAATTATGAACAGGAAAAACTTCCGTCCAAAGCCACTGTCGCAGTGGACATGCATTCGGACGGAGATATCTGATTTGGAGGTACCATATATGGCAATCCGTAACATTGTAAAAGAGGGCGACCCCATCCTGAACAAGGTCTGCCGCCCGGTGACCAGCTTCGATGACCGTCTGGCAACGCTGTTGGACGATATGCACGAGACGATGATCGCTGCAGACGGTGTGGGTCTGGCTGGCCCGCAGGTGGGTATGCTGCGCCGCCTGTTCGTGGTGTGGGACACCACCGACGCTCCGGAGGAGATCCCTGCCGATTACGAATACAAGTTCATCGACTTCATCAACCCTGAAATTCTGGCTGTGTCCGAGGAAGAAGAGACTGCTTACGAGGGCTGCCTGTCCTTCCCGGGCCACAACGGCGCTGTGACCCGCCCCATCGCTGTCAAGGTGCGTGCACAGGATCGTCACGGCGAGTGGTTCGAGCTGGAAGCAGAAGACCTGCTGGCCCGCTGCATCCAGCACGAGAATGACCATCTGGACGGCATCACCATCATGCAGTCCAGCGAATATTTCTACGAGGACACCGAAGAGGGCAAGAAAGCTGCCCGCGAAGCGAAAGGAAACAACTGATGCGCATTTTGTTCATGGGCACGCCGGATATTGCCGCTGAGTGCCTGAAAGCGCTGTACGCCGCCGGGCACGAGATCTGCGCAGTGTACACCCGGCGAGATAAGCCGGTGGGCCGCAAGCAGGTGCTCACCGCGCCCCCGGCGAAGGAAGTGGCTCTGGAGCACGGCACGCCGGTGTTCCAGCCCCGCACCCTGCGGGACGGCAGCGAGGACGAAAACATCCGCGCTCTGGATCCGGAATTGATCGTGGTGGTGGCCTACGGCTGCATCCTGCCCAAGTCCGTGCTGGAAGCCCCGAAATACGGCTGCATCAACCTGCATGTCTCGCTGCTGCCGAAATACCGCGGCAGTGCCCCGGTGCAGTGGTCTGTGCTGAACGGTGACGCTGAGACGGGTGTGTCCATCATGCAGATGGATGAAGGCCTCGACACCGGCGACGTTCTCCATTGCGAGAAGATCGCCATTGACCCGGAAGAGACCAGTGGTGAACTGTTTGACCGGGTGACCTCCGTGGGTGCACGGGTGCTCTGCGAGGTTGTGCCCGCCATTGCTGCAGGCACACTGAAGGCTGTGCCGCAGGATCACGAAAACGCCTGCCTTGCCCCCATGCTGAACAAGGAGATGGCGGAGTTCCATCTGACTGAGAGCGCTGCCCACATCCACAACTGGGTGCGCGGCATGAACCCGTGGCCGGGCGCATGGTTCATTACCTCCGGCGGCAAGAAGCTCAAGGTCATGGAGTGCCGAGCCGTGGAGTCCGAGGGCGAAGCCCCCGGCACGGTGCTGTCCACAAAGCCTTTGACAGTGGCTTGCGGTGAGGGAGCCATCCAGCTGCTGAATGTGGTGCCTGAGGGCAAGAAGCCCATGGACGGCACTGCCTTTGCGGCTGGCCAGCGCCTGAAGACGGGGGACACCCTCTGATGGGCGCGAATCCCCGCGCGGCGGCAGTTTCGGCGCTGGTGCGGCAGGAACAGGATGGATTTTCAAACCTTGTTCTGGATGCCGAACTCAAGCGTCAAAAGCTGGAAGGCCGCGACAAAGCATTTGCCAGTGCTGTTTTTTATACGGTGCTGGAGCATCAGGGCACGCTGGACTATATCCTGAGCCAGTTTCTGCCCAAGGGTCTGGCGAAGCTGGATGCACCGGTGCGCGAGATCCTGCGTGCCGCTCTGGCGCAGGCCCGCTATATGCAGGTGCCGGTGTCCGCAGCGGTGAACGAAGCGGTCAAGCTGACCCGGACGTTCAAAAAGTCCAGTGCATCCGGCCTTGTCAATGCGGTGCTGCGGAAAGCCTGCAGCTATGATCTGGACACGGCTGGGTTCAAGAATGAGACGGAGCGCCTGATGGCACTTGGCTCCGCCGGGCGGGATGTGGCAGAGTTCCTCCGCAGGAACTACCCGGACGAAGCGCTGGATATCCTGACCTATCAGGCCGACGGCGGCATGACAAGTCTGCGGGCAAACCCGCTCAAGGCGAGCACCGAAGAACTCTGCGAAAAGCTGCTGGCTTCCGGCGCAAGAGAAGCCCGGCCCGGTGTTGTGCTTGGCAGCGTGCTGGCCCGGTTCGAGGGCAGCCCCGCCGAGAACGAACTGTTCCGGCAGGGATATTTCCATGTGGAAGGGCAAGCCAGCCAGCTGGCGGCGCTCTGCGTGGAGGCCAGACCCGGTGAGACGGTGCTCGACCTGTGCGCAGCACCCGGAGGCAAGACCATCCTGATGGCCGAGCAGATGCAGAACACCGGCAGGCTTTACAGCTGCGACGCTGCGGAGAACCGTGTGAGACTCATCCGCACAGCGGTGCAGCGCATGGGCCTGACCAATGTGGAAGCCCTGCACAATGATGCCACAAAAGTGAACCCGGCCCTGCCGCAGGCCGACCGCATCCTTGCGGACGTGCCTTGCAATGGTCTGGGCATTCTGGCAAAAAAGCCGGATCTGCGCTATAAAAAGCTTGACCCGGCCCGCGAAGCTGAATTATTGGCCGTTCAGTCGGCCATTCTGGATAAGGCGGCCCAGATGCTGAAAGCGGGCGGCAGGCTGGTGTATTCCACCTGCACGATCGACCCGGCAGAAAATCAGCAGCAGATTGCGGCTTTTCTGAGCCGTCATCCGGAGTTTTCCGTGGTGGCGCCCGCCGTGGAACTGCCCGTCGGCATGACGACAGGGGAGCACGGCACGCTTTCGGTGCCGACCCGCACCGGTATGGACGGATTTTTCCTCTGTGCCATGCAGAAAAACGGGTGAGGACTGCAATGAAGCGGACGGCTCGTTCGTAATAAAATAGGAGAACACAATGGAACAAAAACGCTGTATTTCTTCTCTGACGCTGGCAGAGCTGACGGCAGAGCTGAAAGCGATGGGCCAGCCGGGCTTCCGGGCAAAGCAGATCTTCCACTGGGTGCATCAGAAGCTCGTCACCGAGTTTTCGGCCATGACAGACCAGCCCAAGACTCTGCTGGCAAAGCTGGAAGAAAGCTTCTATATCGCTGCGCCCAGGATCGAGCGCCGGCAGGAAGCCAAGGACGGCACAGTCAAATACCTTCTGCGCATGGCCGACGGAAACTGCATTGAGACGGTCGTCATGCGCTACCACTATGGCAACACGGTATGCGTATCCACCCAGGTGGGCTGCCGCATGGGCTGCCGCTTCTGTGCATCCACGCAGGCAGGCCGTGTGCGCAATCTGGAAGCGGGCGAGATCTGCTCTGAGATCTACACCGCTCAAAAGGATATCGGTGAGCGCATCTCGCACATCGTGCTCATGGGCATTGGCGAACCGCTGGATAACTTCGACGAAGTGATGAAGTTCCTTGAAAACATCACTTCGCCTGAGGGTGTCAACATCGGTATGCGCAACATCAGCCTGTCCACCTGCGGCCTTGTGCCCAAGATCGACATGCTGGCCGAGAAAAAGCTGCAGCTGACTCTTTCAGTGTCGCTGCATGCGCCCAACAATGAGATCCGCAGCGGCATGATGCCGGTGAACGACGCCTACCCCGTGGAAGTTCTGATGCAGGCGGTGCGCCGCTATCAGGACACAACAGGCCGCCGGGTCAGCTTTGAATATTCCATGGTGCGCGGTGTCAATGATTCGGACGCCTGCGCAAAGCAGCTGGCAAACCTCATCCGGGGCATGGGCGCTCATGTCAATCTGATCCCCATCAACCCGGTGGACGGCAGCCCTTACTCGGCAACAGATGCAGCCAATGTGCGCCGCTTCCAGCAGAAACTGGAAAGCCTTGGCGTCAATGCGACTGTGCGCCGCCGCCTGGGCAGTGAGATCAGTGCCGCCTGCGGCCAGCTGCGCCGGGACGAAATGAACGGGAAGGCATAAAAGGGAGAATCCTATGAAACTTGCAGGAAAAACAGATGTCGGACGTGTCCGTCGGGATAATCAGGACGATTACCGTGCAGGCAAGCTGACCGGTGATGCCGCATGGCTGCTGGTCTGCGACGGCATGGGCGGCGCACGCGGCGGAAGGGAAGCCAGCCAGAGCGCTTGCAATGTCATTGAGCGCTGCTTTCAGGAACAGTACAATTCCAAGTGCCTGCCCGGTGAGGAAGAAACTTTTCTGCGGAAAACGCTTCTCAGCGCCAACCGCTTTGTGTTTCATAAAGCCATGCAGGACGAGTCTCTGGCGGGCATGGGCACCACAGCCGTCTGCGCGCTGGTGCGTTCCGGCAGAGTCTTCCTGTGCCATGCAGGCGATTCCCGGGCATATCTGTATCGTGACGGCAAGCTGACCCAGCTCACGCATGACCATTCTTATGTGCAGGAGCTGGTGGACTGCGGCACCATCACGGTGGAAGAGGCTGAACATCACCCGCAGAAAAACATCATCACCCGTGCCCTCGGCGTGGACTACCGGCTGGAGCCGGAGTTCACCAGTGCGGCGCTGCACGGCGGTGATCTGCTGCTGCTGTGCTCGGACGGCCTGACCAATGCGGTGCCCCGGGATCAGCTGGAGCAGCTGCTGCGCACCGGAAACTTCTACGAGCTGCCGGATCAGCTCATCCATGCGGCCAACGAAAACGGCGGCCCGGACAACATCACTGCACTGTTGCTGAGCGTGGAACCGACGGAGGTGCGCAATGGATAACCTGATCGGCAAAAAGCTGGACGGCCTATATGAGGTGAAAGAGCTCATCGGCTCCGGCGGCATGGCGAATGTCTATAAGGCTGTCATGCTGGGCCACAACGGCCCGGTGCCTGCGGGCACTGTGGTGGCGGTGAAAGTCCTGCGGCGGGAGTTCATGCACGACCCTGACCTTGTGCGCCGCTTCAAGAACGAGTCCAAGGCAATCTCGCTGCTGAACCACCCCAACATCGTCAAAGTGTATGATGTTTCGGTCAGTGACGAGCTGCAGTACATCGTCATGGAATATGTGGATGGCATGACCCTGCGCGAGTATCTGAATGAGCGCGGCGGCAAGCTGACCAGCCGGGAAACGGTGCACTTCATCTCGCAGATCCTCAAGGCTCTGGAGCACGCTCACGCCAACGGTGTGGTGCACCGGGACATCAAGCCCCAGAACATCATGCTGCTGGACAACGGCCAGCTGCGCATGATGGACTTCGGCATCGCCCGCATCTCCAGGGCAGAGAACCAGCTGCTTGGCGGCAAGGCCATGGGCAGTGTGCACTATATCAGTCCGGAGCAGGCCAAGGGAGATGAGACCGACTGCACCAGCGACATCTATTCGGTGGGCGTCATGATGTACGAGATGCTTTCCGGCCATCTGCCCTTTGACGCTGACGATATGGTGGAGGTGGCCATCAAGCAGATCTCTGACACTCCGAAGTCGCTGCACGAGCTTGCACCGGAGGTTCCCAGCGCACTGGTGGAGATCACCGAAAAAGCCATGGCAAAACTGCCCCAGAACCGCTATGCATCTGCCCGTGAGATGCTGGATGCGCTGGATACCTATGTACAGAACCCCTCTGTCATGTTCGAATATAAGTATATCACGGAAGATGCACCCGAAAAGGTGGTGAAACGTACCATGAATCAGAACCGAGCAAACCGCAAAGCGGAGCAGTCCGCTCCCCGCAGCCGAAAGCAGGCCCCCCGCAAGAAGCGCCGCACGATTTTTCTTCCGGCGCTGTTCGGCATCACGGTGGCATTTGCCATCGCCTGCCTGGCACTGTGCTGGATGATCCTGAATGACTCTTCCAACCTCATGAACAATAAGGCTGACATCACCCTGAACGATTATGTCGGCATGACCCGCGACGAAGCACAGTCTTCGGAGCAGGTGGTGTCCGGCCAGATCTCAGTGACCTGGGAAGAGGAATACAACAGCAACTATGCTGAAGGCTATGTCTATAAGCAGTCGCCTGTGGCTGGCCGCACGGTGCGTGAGGGCCAGAGTGTGACTCTCACTGTCAGTCTTGGCACCCAGTATGTCACTGTGCCGGATCTGACCAATTATGTTCAGGCAGACGCAGAGCAGCAGCTCAAGAATCTGGGCGTTTCCGTGCTGGTGACTCAGGCTGTGGAGCCCTCGGTTGCTTCCGGTGCAGTCATCCGCACGGATCCGGCTGCAGGCAGTCAGGTGGCCGCAGGCAGCACCGTTGTGGTCTATATCAGCCGTCCGCAGGTGTCCACCACCACCAAGGTGCCTTCTCTGGTGGGCATGAGCGCAGATGACGCCCGCACTCTGCTGGTGCAGAACCATCTGGGCCTGGGCAGCCAGACCGAACAGTACAGCAGCCAGCCTGTGGGCACGGTCATCAGCCAGAACCCCGAAGCAGGCTCGACCGCAAAGCTCAACGGCCGCGTGAACATCGTTGTCAGCGCAGGCCCCGAGCCGCAGCAGCAGCCTGAGCCGGAAGCACCTACCGAAAGCACGGACGGCGAGACTGGCGGCGACTGGTGGAGCGGCCTGTTTGGCGGCGGGTCCTCTTCGTCTTCTTCCAGCACCACCGGCGGTGAACAGAGCACCGAGGGCGGCGACACCCAGACCGGCGGCGGTGGCGGCATCACCGACTGGTGGGCCTCGCTGCTGGGCTGATGGAGGCGTGCATGAAAGGATATATCACAAAGGGCATCGGCGGATTTTACTATGTGAAGACATCCGAAGGAATCGTGGAATGCAAGCCCCGCGGCATCTTTCGCAAGCAGAAGATCTCGCCGGTGGCAGGCGATGAGGTGACGCTGGAAACCGAAAATGGTACCTGCGTCATTGCTGAGATCGCTCCCCGCAAAAACGTGTTCGTGCGCCCGCCGATGGCCAATCTGGATGTGTTGTTCCTTGTGGCCAGCACCACCCAGCCCACCCCCAGCACACTGGTTCTGGACAAGCTTTCCGCCATTGCGGTGGATAAGGGAGTCCAGCCGGTGATCGTCTGCACCAAGGGTGACCTTGCGGAAGCAGAATTTCTGCGCAGTGCATATGAAAAATCGACGCTTCCTTATATCCGCATCGACTATGAGACCGGTGCCGGGCTGGACGAGGTGAAGCAGTGGATCAACGGCAGGTTGTGCGCGTTCTGCGGCAACTCCGGCGTGGGCAAATCCACCCTGCTGAACCATCTCCTGCCGGAGGCAGAGCGTGAGACCAGCGCCATCAGCCAGAAGCTGGGCCGCGGCCGCCACACCACCCGCGAAGTGACCATTTTTGAAGCATTTGGCGGACGAATCGCGGACACTCCGGGTTTTGCCAGCTTAGAAGCAAACCGCGCCGGGTTCATCCCCAAAGAGAATCTGGAGCATGTGTTCCCGGAGTTTGGCCCTTATCTGGGGAAGTGCCAGTTCACCGGCTGTTCTCACCGCAGCGAAAAAGGCTGCGCCGTGCGTGCAGCTTTGGCGGAGGGCCGGCTTTCTCAGACACGCTACGACAGCTATTGCGCAATGTACGAAGAAGTCAAGGACGTTAAGGACTGGCAGCGCCCGAAAGGATAAAAAGCGAGGGGAATCTCATGTCACGCTGTGTGATCATTTCTGCCTGCCCGGTTTCGTCGGAGCTGGCAATGGCTCTGCGCCCGGACGATTTTATTATCGCCTGCGACGCGGGCTACCGCAACTGTGAACCGCTGGGCTGCAGGCCGAACATTATCGTGGGCGATTTTGACACGGCCCCCTGCCCGAAGCAGGAAGATGACGATATCGTCGTCCTGCCCCATGTGAAGGACGACACGGACACCGAATATGCCGCAAAGCTTGCCTCTGAGAAGGGCTTTGACGAAGTGCTTCTGCTGGGCGGCCTGGGCGGAAAACGAATGGAGCATACGCTGGCAAATCTCTGCACCGGTCTTGGCTTAGAGCGGCGCGGTGTACGCGCCACTTTGCTGGACGAGCGCAGCCGCATTACCTATGTGATGCCCGGTGAGACCCGCCGCTACCCGAAAGAAAACTATTTCTTCTTTTCGGCGTTTCCCATGGAGGGCAGGGCAGAGGGTGTGTGTGAAAGCGGCTCGTTCTATGAACTGTCGGACGCTGAGCTGACCGCAGGCTATCCGCTTGGTGTCAGCAACGAATATGCCGAAGGTTCGGATTGCATCACCGTCAGCACCCGGATGGGCTCACTGGTGGTCGTGGAAACGATTGCTGACTGACTCCGGAACTTTTCCGAGGCGCTTTGCATAAGATAGAGCAGCAAAAGGGAAAGGCGGGGGTGGAGATGCAGGTCGTCGTGATCCAGAGTCCAAAGTGTCTGCGCGGAATCCTGCGCAGATTGTTCGGCATCAAAAAAGAAACCTGAAAAAGCGGGCCTCCGGCTCCTGCAGAGCATCTGCAGGGCAGGGGGCCCGCTTTTTCGTGTGTATCAGCTGCCGATACAAAACGCCTGAAATGAAAAGTGTGACATTCTGGGCAGCATTGCAGACAAAAGATCTTCTTTTTGTGATTTTGCGCAAGAAAAGGTTGGCTTTTCGTCTTTTTGTCCAAAGTATACAAGAAAAAACATTAAAAACCGGCAATGCGTCTATTGAAAAAAGACAACTGATATACTAGAATATAAGCGTGAGATCGCGGCACCCGGCTGCGTGAGAATGCAAAGCAGAAAAGAAAAAACAGGAGGAACTCCCTATGCCTATGAAAATGGGTTGGCGCTGGTATGGCGAGGGCAATGACCCCGTCAGCCTGAGCGACATCAAGCAGATTCCCGGCGTGACCAGCATCGTCTGGGCGCTGCACGACAAGATGCCCGGTGAGATCTGGGAAGTGGACGAGATCCAGAAGGTTGCAGACCAGATCCACGCTTACGGCTTCGACATGGATGTTGTCGAGTCGGTCAATGTCCATGATGACATCAAGATCGGCCTGCCCACCCGTGACAAGTACATCGAGAACTACAAGCAGTGCATCCGCAATCTGTCCAAGTTCGGCGTCAAAG
>CAVKKE010000077.1:0-13702 GCA_963656875.1 Barnesiella intestinihominis
GCTTTGTTGTGCTGAAATTGGAAATTTACTGCTCAATCGGCTTCATCGTCGGGAACAGCAGCACGTCACGGATAGATGCACTATCCGTCAGCAGCATGACCAGACGGTCGACGCCGAAGCCCAGGCCGCCCGTGGGGGGCAGGCCGTACTCCAGAGCATTGACGTAATCATAATCGACCTGAGCCTTGCAGTCGGGCTCAATGGCCTTGCGCTCGGCGACCTGACGCTCAAAGCGGCCCTTCTGGTCGATGGGATCGTTCAGCTCGCTGAAGGCGTTGCCGTACTCGGTGCAGTCAATGAAATACTCGAAACGCTCGGTGAAAGCGGGATCATCGGGCTTGCGCTTGGCCAGCGGGCTGATCTCGACGGGGTAATCATAGATGAAGGTGGGCTGGATCAGCTTGTCCTCGACAAAGGCGTCGAAGAACTCGGCCAGGATAGCGCCCTTGGTGGGCACCTCAGGAAGCTCCACATGGTGCTCCTTGGCTGCAGCGATGGCGTCCTCATCGGTCTTCCAGTCATTGAAATCGACGCCGGAATACTTCTTCACAGCCTCGATCATGGTCAGGCGCTCCCAGTGGCCCATGTCGATCTGCTTGCCCTGATAGGGGATGACCATGCTGCCGCAGATCTTCTGTGCCAGGCGCTTATACAGCTCTTCCACCAGATCCATCATGCCATGGAAATCAGTGAAAGCCTGATACAGCTCGATGGTGGTGAACTCGGGGTTGTGCTTGGGGTCCATGCCCTCGTTGCGGAAGATGCGGCCGACCTCGTACACGCGATCCATACCGCCGACGATCAGACGCTTCAGGTACAGCTCGGTCTCGATGCGGAGCACCATGTCCATGTTCAGGGTGTTGTGGTGGGTGTAGAAGGGACGTGCGGATGCACCGATCTCAAACGGGGTCAGGATGGGGGTATCGACCTCGAGGAAGCCCTTCTCGTCCAGATAGGCGCGGATCTCTTTCAGGATCTGGCTGCGCTTGACAAAGGTATCCTTGACCTCGGGGTTGGCGATCAGGTCGACGTAACGCTGACGATACCGCATCTCGGTGTCGGTCAGGCCATGGAACTTCTCGGGCAGGGGGCGCAGGCTCTTGGCCAGCAGGGTGATCTCCTCGGCACGGACGCTCAGTTCGCCGGTCTTGGTGCGGAACACCTCGCCCTTGACGCCGATGATATCGCCCACATCCAGCTTCTTGAACGCGGCGTAGGACTCTTCGCCCAGCTCATCGCGGCGGACATACAGCTGAATGTCGCCCTTATCATCGCGCAGGTGGGCAAAGCTTGCCTTGCCCATGACACGCTTGGACATCATGCGGCCTGCCAGCGCAACGTGCTTACCGCTGTCGGTCTCGTTGGGCAGGTCCTTGAACTCTTCCTTCAGGTCAGCAGAATATGCGTCCTGAGGGAACTTGGTCAGGGTGAAGGGGTCGTGGCCTGCGGCCTGCAGGTCAGCCAGCTTCTGGCGGCGCACCTGAACCTGCTCGCTCTCGGACAGGCCCTGTGCAGGGTTCTTCTTTTGCTCTTCCATGATTTCTCCTACTTAGTTTGCAGCGTGGGTGATGGCCAGCACGGTGTACTCCACGGTATGGCCGGTGGGCAGCAGAACTTCTGCCTTGGCACCCACAGCCTTGTTCAGCAGAGCGTGGCCCACAGGGCTCTCGTCGCTGATCTTGCCGTTCAGGGGGTCAGCCTCGGTGCGGCCCACGATATCGTACTCTTCGGTCTCATCCTCACCGGTCATCTGGATGGTGACATGGGTGCCGACAGACACGCTGTCAACGCTCAGCTCGCTCTCATCGATGACGACAGCGTTCTTGATCATCTGCTCCAGCTCGGTGATGCGGTTCTCCACCAGACCCTGCGTATTCTTAGCTTCGTCGTACTCACTGTTCTCGGACAGGTCGCCGTGGCTGCGGGCTTCCTTGATCTCTTCTGCCAGCTCCTTGCGGCGGACGGTTTTGAGGTATTCCAGTTCCTCCTGCATCGACTTCAGGCCGGCAGCGGACATCTTGATCTCTTGTGCCATTTGAGAATCTCTCCTTGTTCTATTTGTTTTGCGCAGCCACAAAGCCGCACAATGATGCCATTTTGACTACATTATTATAATAGCAAGCCCGGAGTTTGTCAACAAAAAAGGCGGTGCTGGGGCGGAAAAAGCGCCCTGCCACCGCAAACGTCACCGGAAAGAGAGTTCCGCGCCGCTCCCTGCCAACAGCAAAGCCCCCGGCAGGGCTTATCGCTCTGCCGGGGGCTTTGCCAGTGTATGAAAGATCAGTCCTTCTTCTCTGCCGTGCGGGCAAAGAAGTTGGCGAGGATGGCACCGGAAATGTTATGCCACACGGAGAACACAGCGCCGGGGATGGTGGCCAGCGGATACTGTGCAAAGTGAGCGGCGGCCAGACTGGTGGCAAGGCCGGAGTTCTGCATACCGACCTCGATGGAGATGGCACGGCACTTGGTGGAATCCAGCTTCAGCAGCTTGCCCACGCCAAAGCCGGTGAGGTAGCCCAGCAGATTGTGCAGGATGACCACAACGAGGATCAGCAGGCCGCTGGTCATGATCTTGGCGGAGTTTGCGGAAACGACAGCGCAGATGATGAGCACGATGGCAGTGGTGGACACCAGCGGCAGGACGCGCACGGCGTTCTGCGTGAATTCATGGAAGAAATGGTTGACCACAAAGCCCAGTGCGATGGGCACCAGAACCACCTTGACGATGGACAGGAACATGCTCATGGGGTTCACATCCACGCGCTGACCGGCGTACAGCAGGGTCAGCAGCGGGGTGAGGAACGGAGCCAGCACGGTGGACACGGCGGTCATGCCGACAGACAAAGCAACGTCGCCCTTGGACAGGTAGGTCATGACGTTGGAAGAGGTGCCACCGGGGCAGGTGCCGACCAGAATGACGCCGATGGCCAGCTCTGTGGGCAGGTGGAACACCTGAGTCAGCGCCCATGCCAGGAAGGGCATAAGGGTGAACTGCGCCACACAGCCCACGATGACATCCTTCGGGCGGCTGAACACCACCTTGAAGTCATCCGGCTTCAGCGTCAGGCCCATGCCGAACATGACGATTCCCAGCAGGGTGTTGACCCAGGACGTCTTGACCACACTGAACGTGCCTGGGAAGAACAGGGCCAGCGCCGCCACCACAATGACGATGGCGGCCATGTACTTGCCCACAAAGTCGCTTACTTTTTCCAATGTTTTCATAGTGATTCTCCTTTTTCTAAAACAAAAACGCCTTTGTCCCCTACGGTTCGTAAGAGACAAAGGCGTGTAATAAACCTCTGCGGTACCACTCTTGTTGCCAGCACAAAGCCAGCCTCTCAATGCACGTCCAACAACGCGCGGCTCCTGATAACGGAAGCCTGCCGTTCCCGCTTACTGGGGCATCTGACCGCCCATTCAGCCGGAAAGCTCGGAGAGGATCTTCCCACGGATGTCCTGCACTGCCTTGCACCAGACGGCAGCTCTCTGCAGCATTCTTTCCGGGTACTCTTTCTCGTCACAGCCGAAGTATTCTCGATGGATTGGAGTATACTCTCCCACAAAGCCAAAGTCAATAGAATCGGCCCCGCTGATTTTTCACGCGTTTCAAGCGACGGGTGAAATCGGTTCACGATTTGAATATATCAACCGGCAAGCCGGCTCGCCCTCTCCGTCTGCTCACTCCGTTCGCATCCACCTCTCCCCTTGGGAGAGCTGACGAGCAAAGCGAGTCTGAGAGGGCGAGGACGCTGCCCTTGTCAGAAAGTCTGCAGAATATCACTTTTTTAAAACGTCAGCCGCATCTGATACCACACCACGCCGCCGTGAGTGGAGCCGGACACTCCTTCGCTGACGAAGCCCAGCTTTGCATAATAATGCACCAGTCGGTCCTTGCAGGTCAGCACAAGACCCCTGCGGCCCTGCGCTCTGGCATCCGCGATAGCACGGCGCAGCAGCTGCTCTGCGCAGCCCTTCCGGCGGGCTTCGGGCAGGGTGTTCACGCCGAAGATCATCTGCCACTCTCCTGCCTCGTCGTGGAGGGATGCGTCGGCGTACATCTCATCGGTCAGGTCAAACAGGCTGGTCACCATGCCGTCCACGAAGGACACCAGCTTCCCGTCCTCGAACAGCAGCCAGAAGTGGTCTGCATAGTGCGCCAGCCTGCCCTCAAATTCTTCCCGGGTGGCAGCCTCTGCCGCCGGGAAGCAGGCGGTCTCCATTGCCGTGATGGCATCAAGGTCGGCCGGGGTGGCCGTGCGAATGGTCTGCATCTGTCATGATCTCCTTTTTTTGAACTGCGGGGCCTGCCCGCGCTTTGCTTTTTATTGTAGCACAAACCTGCCCGGGACGCAAAAAGGGCTGCTCCCCTTTTGGGAGAGCGGCCCTTTTTCAGAAGCGCATTGCTTTATGATTATGCTTTGACGAACTTTGCTGCTTCCTCAGCACAGATATAGCCGCTGTCGATGCACAGGCCATAGCAGAAGCCGGGAATGTCGTAGTAGGGGCTGTAGTACAGGCTGCCGCTGTCGGTGCCGGCAACATACAGGCCGTCGATGGGCTGGTTGTCGATGTCCAGAGCACGGCAGCAGTCGTCAGTGCGCACGCCGCCGAAGGTGCTCCATGCACTGGGCTCGCACTGCACAGCGTAGAAGGGGCCTTCCTTGACGGGGCTCAGGTACCACTTGTTGGCACCGAACTGCTCGTCCACGCCCTTCTCGCAGTACTCGTTGTACTTTTCAACAGTCTCAGCCAGATTGGTCAGGCCAAACTTCTCGCCCAGCTCTTCAATGGTGTCAGCCTTTGCCAGCCAGCCTTCCTTCAGGCCCTCTTCAATATCGCTGGGCAGGTTGTCCAGGATGCGGCCCTTGAAGTAGTTGCCGATGAACCAGTTCTCGCTGGTAGCGCCCTTGGCGGTGGTGTACTCGTACAGGCCCTGGGTGGTCATGGCGTCCACATAGGCCTGATCGACGATGCCGTACCAGGGAGCATTCAGCAGGATCTGCTCAGAGCCGTAGCTCATGGGGTAGTCGCACAGCAGGCCCTCATTGATGAAGCACTTGCCCTCGCCGTCAACCAGCAGGTTGCCGTACAGGCCGAACTTGAAGCAGTAGTTCTGATCGTACTTGTCCTGCTTTGCGGGGCGGCTGGCCTTGCTGTTGGTTCCGCCGTACTCGCAGGGGCAGTAGCCGAAGGTCTTGCACAGCTCAGCGCCTGCGTCGTTGGCCATCACGATGCCGTCGCCGGTGCACAGGCTGTTGCCGCCTGCAGCTGCGTTCAGCTTGCGGGTGTGCAGGAACTTCTCCTGCAGGTCGCGGTTGCCCAGATAGCCGCCGGATGCAATGATGACTGCGTCAGCATGGACGGTGATGGGGGTACCGTCCTCTTTTTCAGCAGTGAAGCCGCAGATCTTGTCGTTCTCCACGATCAGGCTCTTGGCGGCAGTGTTATAGATGACCTGCACGCCATTGTCGTCCAGAGCCTTCTCCCACAGCTGCACGCGCTCATCCAGAGCATTGGTGATGAGGTGGAAGCCGCCCTTCTCATCCTTGAAGGGGGTCTCGAAGCGGAAGTTTGCTTCCTGCATCACATAGCCGATGTCCACCAGCTCTTCCACGGCGTCCTTGGAAGTCTCCAGGCAGCGCTTGATCAGGCTGGGGTTCGGGGTCCAGTGGGTGTAGTTCATGGCGTGGTTGAACACTTCGTCCACGGTCAGAGTGGTGCCGCCCTCACGAGCGTGCAGAACGCTGGTGTCCACAGCGAAGGGGCCGGAGACCTTGATGCCGTTGACGCCTGCAACGCTGCCGGCCTTTTCCACGGTGAGCACTTTCAGGCCCTTCTTGGCCGCCACGATGCTGGCCATGAAGCCTGCTGCGCCGCAGCCGATGACGGCCACGTCCACATCGTACTCTTCGGCTGCGCCTGCGGTCTTTTCCACAGTCTTGGCCAGCCATGCCTGACGGTCGCCGCCGGCCTGTGCCACACAGTCTGCAATGGCTTCCTTGACGGCGCGGCTGGAATTGGTAGCGCCGGTGATGCTGTCCACGCCGCCGGCCTGGTTGTCCAGGATGGCGGGGATCAGCTCGTTCTCCACCTGGCTGAACAGAACAGGGGTCTCGTTCTGGCCAACGATCTTGACATCGGTCAGAGCGGTCTCGGAGAAGGTGCACTCCAGCTCGATATCAGAGATGTTGCCGTAAGCCTTGGCGGTGTAGGTGCCGGGCTTGAAGGTGAAGCCTGCTTCGGAAGCTGCGCTTGCAGCGGCAGAAGAAGCAGTGGAAGATGCAGCGGCGCTGGAAGCGGCCACAGAAGAGCTTGCGGAATTACCGCAGCTAGTCAGAACACCGGCAGCAGCAGCGCCAACGGCACCGGCAGCAGCCTGCTTCAGGAAATTGCGGCGGGAAATGCGATTTGCCATGATGAGGTTCTCCTTTACTTTTCTCTTTCTTCTCGTGTGTTCGAAACTTTTCGGGGCGCTGTGTGGGCACCCCGTATTCGTTTGACATTTCACGAACAAAACTTTACAGCATAACCCCGGTTTAAGGTCAAGCAATGTTACCGCTTTGAAACTTTGTTTAGCATTTAACGACAAAAAAGCCCCTGTGAGTTTGTGCAAACTCCACAAGGGCTTTGATCTTATGTTGTATCTATCCTCAGATCACCGGCAGGATCACAGTCTCCATGTCCGTGCCGCAGCCGTCCAGATTCAAAAAACCTGGCTGTATCATCATTTTTTCCGCATCCGGTAGCCATAGGAAGTCATCCAGTCAAAAAGCGGAGCGAAGGTTTCCTTGCGCACGCTCTCTTCCCGGGTCACACTGCGATGGTACACGATGCACTTGCCAAGGTTCAGCCGATGCACATGGGTGTGATCGTACTCGCCCAGCCAGCGTTCCTCCGAGACCGGCATAGCGGTCACATAGCTGGGGTCCAGCTCCTCTCCCGGGGCAGAAAACTGGGCAGTATTGCTGATGCGGGTATAGTTCGTCACCGAGAGCAGTTCCACGAACCGGGAAATGGTCTCCCCTGCTTCTGCCGCCACGCTGAAGTCCCGCCCGTTGGACGCATGAACATAGAGCTTGTCCGGCACATCCTGGATGGAAAAGTCTGAACTGGGTTTCAGGTTCAGCAGGCCGATGGCCTCTTCCAGCGACTGCAGGCGGTATTCCAACAGCTGCTTTTCCCGGGTCAGGGTCTCCTGCTGCTGCCGGAGCGACTGCAGGAACGGCTCGGTCTGCTGCTTTTCATCCAGCATCCGCACCGCATCCTCAATGCTGAAACCGTATTGCAGCAGGCAGCGGAACGCGTTCACCCGGAATGCGTCCTCCGGGCTGAACCAGCGGTAGCCGTTTTTCATCCGCTTCACTTTGAAAAGACCAATTTTCTCATAATAGCGTATCTTGCTCTGGGGCAGGCCGGTCATGTTGGAGAATTCCCGGATGTAATAGCCCTTTTCTGTGCCGCTCATGCTGCTTTTCCTCCTCTGCATCAAAATCTTTGCCACACCTTTGCCACTATTGTAGCATATTTTTTGCAAAAAGCAAAAAGGCGGGCTCCTTCCTTTCGGAAAAAGTCCGCCTTTTATCTTATGTTCTTATGTCAAAACTGCTTACTTCGCGGCCAGATACTTGCCCAGCTCACGGCCCAGGGTCAGGGCCATGCCGATGCTCACACCGGGGATCGGAGTGATGTAGGCGGCACCAAAGCGCATACCGCAGGTGTTGCCGGAAGCGTACAGACCCTCAATGGGCTGATAATTTTCGTCCAGAACCTGCTGGTCGTTGGTGGTCACGAAGCCGCCGGTAGTCACCAGCGCAAAGCCCAGGCCCGGGGTGGTCAGGTGTGCATAGAAGGGGCCCTGCTCCACAGCGTTCAGGAAGCGCGGGTCTTTGCCAAAGTCGGTGTCCACGCCGCTGTGGCAGACGGTGTTGTACTCTTCCACAGTCGCCAGGAAAGCAGCTTTCTGGTCTGCATCAAAGCCCAGTGCGTCGGCCAGTTCATCCAGAGTACCAGCGCAGTAGAAGCCGTCCTCGGTGGCGTTGGGGCTGGCAGCCTTTGCAGCTTCAAACTTAGCCAGCATAGCATCCACGGTGGCCTTGTCGGAGTAGTCGAATGCCTGATGGCCGGGGAAGCCGCGCAGGATCTGGGTGTCATAAGTGCTGTCGAACACCGAGATGATGTTGCCGCGGCGGCTGCGTGCCATAAAGAAGCCGTTCAGTTCCGGGCCGGCAGCGGCTTCGTTCTGGAAGCGCTGACCATTGGCATCCACCCACAGGGGGCCCGCCATGCCATCCGGGATCATCATGGAGTCAAAGTTCATGGAAGAGATATCCGTTTCCAGACGGCCGCCTGCCCAGACGCCCATCTGAATGGCAGAACCATTGCGGCCGAAGGGGCTGGTAAAGCTTTCATCCGGGGTAAAGGTGCGGTCCACATAGCTAAGCAGTTCCCTGCACATCTCAGCATTTCCGGCAAAACCGCCGCCCGCCAGCACAACGCCCTTGCTGGTGTTGACCTTGATGTACTTGCCGTCGGCATCCTTGGCCACAAAACCAGTGACCTTGCCGCCGTCCTTCACCAGCTGCACAGCGCTGGTGCCAAACAGCACCTGCGCGTTGGAGAAGTTGTCCTTCACATAGTTGTAGTTGGCGCGGCTCAGGTCCTTCAGCTCCAGACCTTCGCCGTTGTTCACAGTGCCGTTGCCGTTCCAGGAATCCTCCCACCACTGAGCAGTGCCGGTGT
The DNA here is from genome assembly GCA_963656875.1 of Barnesiella intestinihominis. Lineage (GTDB taxonomy): Bacteria > Bacillota > Clostridia > Oscillospirales > Ruminococcaceae > Faecalibacterium. The sequence continues at coordinate 8,743 of CAVKKE010000077.1, forward strand.
AATAGCGGTAGCCGTTGTTCAGCTGATGGACAGTGTATTCGTTATCCGGGAAGTATGTAACGCGGGCGGTATCCACCACACTCTGCTCCACCGGCTCCAGGAACCAGTCCACCATATCACCGCTGTTCTTGGCGAACTTCATCACCAGTGCGGGGTTGGACTTGTTCTGGGTCTGCAGCTGCCAGTTGTTGAGGAACTCCACAGGGTCTACTTCGGGCACACCGCGGTTCTTGAGGAACTGAGAATTGATGTGGCCGATATCGTGGCCCACAGTCCACCAGCTGTCCTCAGGCATGGACTCCACCACCAGTACGTCGCTGCCGCCCTCGGCCAGAGCACGGTAAGCGGCCAGACCGGCATAGCCCAGGCCGATGATGCCCACTTCGGTGTCATAAGTCTTGGCGATCTCGCTGTCCGGGATGGCCTCCGGGGCAGTGCGCCAGCTGGAAGCCTGCTCGGCAGGAACTTCCACGGAAACAGCGGTGCCGCCCATAGCCTGGGTGATGCAGTCGTTCATGCACTGCTTCACGGCATCGCCGGTGATGGTAGCGCCGGACACGCCGTCGATGGTGCTGTTCTGGGCTTCCATCAGCTGTTTGATGAGCTCGTCCTTTGCAGCCTGACCGATGGAGTCAGTCTCGTTGGACAGATCGAGCTGAATGTCGGTGATGGCAGTCTCGCTGAAGGTGGCGGTCATGGTGATGTCGCCCATGCCCTTGGCGGTTGCGGTGTAGGTGCCCGGGGTGTACTTGGCGGCCACAGAGGAGGCCGTGCTGCTGGAAGCAGCGTTGCATGCAGCCAGTGCACCAGCGGTGAGGCCGCTCATGGCAGCGGCAGAAGCCAGCTTCAGGAAGCTTTTGCGCGAGATCTTTTTCATCTTGGAGGTTCCTTTCTTTTTCTTCTTTTCTTTCTTCACGGGGCCGCGCGCCCCTTTCTTGTTAATATTATCACAATATCCCGTACTTGAAAAACATCGCTTTCTTCTTATAATTAGAAGTAAAAGTTATAGTTTATTTTTTCACATTACTTCATCAAGAGAAAGGAGTCTTTCCCATGACCTTGCAGCAGCTGCGATATTTTGTCGCCATTACACAAAATTCCAGCTTTTCCAAGGCCGCACAGCTGCACTATGTTTCCCAGACAGCAGTCAGCCAACAGATCAAGCTTTTAGAAGAAGAATTTCAGGTCCCACTTTTTGTCCGCGCCCACCATGCAGTACATCTAACCGCCGCCGGGCAGGTGCTTTATGACTATGCCGTCCGCATTCTGGACCTTGCCGACCAGGCTGCTGCCCGCACCCGTGCCGCTAAGCCGGATTTTTACCCACCCATCGAAATTGGCGTGATGAGCGGCATGGAACGGCTGCCCCTGATGGAAAAGCTGCTGCAGTTCAAAGAGAGTTCACCGCACATCCCGCTGCGTTTCCACTTTGGCGATTACCCCCGGCTGCAAAAGCAGGTGCAGCAAAAAGAGCTGGATTTTGCCCTTGTGCTTGAGATCATGCCCCTGCCCGCCAGCACCAGCCTTGCCAGCGCAGCCTTGGCACAGCTGCAGCAATATGTTGTGCTCAACCGCCAAAGCCGCCTGGCCAGCTATGTCTCTCTGAAACATGAGCAGCTGGCCGGTGAAACTTATTCTGTGCTGCGGCTGGACCGGGAGCTGTGGGGCCAACTCTCCGCCAAGCTTGAAAAACAGGGCATCGACACCCACGCACCACGCTTTGCCGACAGCATGGAGGCTCTGGTTTTACAGATCTCTTTTGATGGCGGCTATACCCTGCTGGCTGAGCCGGTCATTGCCCAGCTGCCCTCTAATCAGAACCTTGCTTTTGTCCCTTTGGAAAACGACACCGTTCCTGCGCTGGCGCTCTGGAACCGCGAGAACATTTCGCCTGCCCTTAAACTTCTGCTGCAGGAGCTGGGGTTGGATCAGTGATCTTCCCACCCGGCTTAACTGCCGCCGCCCTGCGGGCTTTGAGAGAGTGAGACAAGATCATTCTTTCAAAGGAGGGATGCGTACTTGAAGCAGTCCGTTCTCCGCCCGAAGCTTTCCCCAGAAGAGCGCCGGGAGTTTCTGGCCCTGCTTGCCCGGCTCACCCCGGAGCAGCGCAGGGCCGGGTCTTTCACCTGCGGCATCACGTCCTCCAGCACGGCGCAGCATTCCCGCAGGTAGCCCGCCTCGGCCTTCTTCCGCCGGGCTGCCTGCTCCGTATCACGGTCTGCCGCCGCGCTGCCGAACACCAGCACCACAAAAACGATCAGTGCGGCCAGCTGCAAAACCAGCGCAAGCCGCCAGCCAAACGGCAGCACCGCCGAAAAGACCCAGACTGCCAGCACCTCTGCCAGAAAATAGATCACCGCGATCATCTGCAGATTAAACCGGGAATCTTCTGCACGGATGCCGGGCGTCGTCAGCAGCGGCGCAAAGACCATGGCCAGAAATGCAATGTGGGCGAACAGATAGGAGATCCATGCCGCTGCCGTGTGGAACGGCACATTCTGCGTGTAGAACCACACGTTCAAAAAGATCAGCGTCAGCGCATACACGATCTTTTTCGGGAGAGAAATTGGTTTCATTGCCTGTCACCTTTCCTTTACATCCGGCTCAGGATCTCGTTCATCTTCTTGTCGTAGGCTTCCTGAGGGATCAGGCCCGCGTCCAGCATGACCTTGAGCTTTTTCAGAGCAGTCACAGGATCTTCCTGCGCCGGAGCGGGCTGTGCTGCAGGCTGAGGGGCCGGCTGTGCCGGAGCAAAGGCCTGCGCGGCCATGTTGGCAAAGGCTCCGCCCGCCGCAATGCCCGCGCCGATGCCGGCATCGGCAGCAGCAGCGCCGCCTGCCGGGTTATCTGCAAGGGTGCGCAGGATGTCCACACTCTGCTGCTTTGCCCAGCCGTCACCCAGGATCTGCTGCACACCCTTGTCGGCCTGCGCATTGCGCAGCTTGGCAATGGAGTCCATGCCGATCTCATCATAGCGGCGGCGCAGCTCGTCGTCCATGATGTCCATGGATGCAATGGAGAACTTCACCAGATTCAGGCCATAGGGCGTGAACGCATCCTGCAGCGAGGGTTGAATCTGAGCAGACAGCTCTTCGATGTGGTCTTCGATGCCCAGCAGCTCATTCTCCGTCTCGTTCAGGCAGCGGGTGATCTGGGCGCGGATCTTACCCTGAAACTCATTGGCGAAAAATTCATCGATCAGCGACTGCTGCCCCACAAAGCGGCGGTTGCTGCCCACCAGTCTTGTGAGAAACAGCTCCGGCTTTTCCACCTGCACCTTGTAGGAGCCGCGGGCACGCAGGCGGGTGGCGATGCCCAGGGTTTTGTCGCGCACCTGAATGGGCGACGCCGTGCCCCACAACAGCTCCACGCTGTCTGCCGCGCGCACAAAGTAGACCACACAGTTGAACACCGACACGCCGCCGGAAAACATGTTCCGCAAACGGCTGATGAAGGGGTAGTTCTGGGTGGAAAGCTTGTAGGTGCCGTTGTCGAACACCTGCTCAATGGTGCCGCCGTTGACAAAGACGGCCTGCTCACCGGGCATGACGATCAGGGTGGAGTTGGTGTTGAAATCCTCCTCCGGCTGCTTCCAGATCAGGCCAGAGGCCGGGCCGGTATTCTTGATGACATCGGTCCAGTGTTTTCTGCCGCCCACAAAGGCGGCCTCGTTCGCGTTCTTGAAAATGGACATGATCAAAATACCCTCAGATAAAAAATGTGGATGCAGTCGGTTCTGACTGCATCCACACCGTTGTTTTGATTATGGTGTCAGACTGACTGCCGGAAAGCGTCATTCAGGCATCAGAGCCCCTGCGAGATAGGTTCCATAGCAGACACCAGATGGACACCATTCTTTTCCAGCTGGTACTTGTAGTTCACAGCATCGAATCGATTCCGGGCAAAGCGGTCAAGCTTCCAGACCAGAACCACATCGAAGATTTTCTTTGCGCTGTCCTTTATCATGTGCTGGAACTCCGGGCGGTCATCCGTTTTGGCGGAGTAGGCACGGTCAATGTAGGTGCCGACCACGGTAATTCCGTTCTTCTCGGCGTAGTCCTTGCAGTCGCGCAACTGTCCCTCAATAGACGCTTCGCGCTGGCTGTCGGATGAATAGCGAGCGTAGATTACGGCGGTCATGGCTGCACCTCCTTGGCGTGTGTTTGGCTTGCCCTTATAGTATCGGGTCAAGCGCTGCTTGTCAACAATCTGCGAGCAGATTGAAAAATGGAAATTGAGAAAGTTGAGAGAAAACGTGAGAGCAAGAATCGTCCCGTGGCCACAAATTTTCAATTCTTGAAAATCTTGTGCGCCACCGGGACTTCACTTCTTCATCTCTATCGAGTTTTCGAAGTGCTCTTGTTGGGGCGTGCCTGCCCCAAACCCTGCTTCTGCCATCAATGAAATTCAGCGTTCAAGACTTCAACTTGGAATACCAAAAAATGTTCTGAATCAGCAGAAGGAAAATGTGTTTTCAAAAACGGACACTCTTCCAGCATACGCTGTTTCACAGCGAGAGAATGACATTCGGCTGCTTTGCCGGTGACACGCAGCCATTCCCGTGAGTGTTCTTTCTTTGCCAGAATCTGAATGTTGCCGTTCTCACGAAGCTGCTGGTGAACTTGGTTGCCGTCATGGGTAGAAATGTAGAGCTTGTCCTCGTACTCCATAACGGCACCAAAAGGCCGTCCTGCCGGAAAATCGCCGTTGATTGTCAGCACATAGAAATAGCCGCACTCTTTCAAAAAGTCGTATGTCTTGCTCATAGTTATGCCTCCTGTAAGCCTTAGAAGATGGGGCAAGTATAGCACACTCTCTGATGAATAGCAAAAGGCAGGATACCACCCTCATGGTGATACCCTGCCTTTGTTCGTTTACCGCTCCACATAGTCCTTCCGCAGAACCTCCGATAAACAAAAAACGTACCCGAACCCTTTTTCATAAAGAATCGGGTTCGAGT